>PUMD01000057.1 GCA_003551215.1 Clostridia bacterium
CGGTGGATGAACTGCCCAAAGGCACCGAAGAGTATATAAACGCCATGCGGCAGGCTGACCGTCAGTTCTTTGATGAAACGGGTATGCGGGAGATCCTGAGCATGGAAGGTGTGAGCTACTTCAACATCACTGAAGCGGTACACAGCCGTGACGTTGTACCGCCGCACACAATCAAAGATGCACTGGGCCCAGCATCAGCCAATCCCGATTTCCCGGAGTTTTACAGCCACGTACCACAGGCACTGTACCGGCAGAGGGAGAAGGTGACCTTCATCAATTTGGCGCGCATGAAGGTTCCTGCGAATGATGCTGATGATTGGAGCCTGGCGTTGAAGAACATGTTCGGCCTGATACCTACACCAGATAGACGAGTATATCATGAAAAAGATTTGCCGGGTGCCATTTTGGAGATCAATCGTATCTACCGCTCCCTTTTTGACGTCGTGGATGTAGTCGAAGCACTCAATTCTGTGGTAGTTTATGCTGACGATGGCGATATGAAAGCTCCGTGGGGACGGTATCACCTGCAGGCAGAAGGAAACCTGATAGCCGTCAATCCGGATCCAGTGCATCTGGAAGTGGAAGTTGCCCGGCACTTCGGCTCAGACATCAGCCAGCGTACGCTCATTCGACGAGCTCAGGATAAGCTTTGAGAAAGCAGGCGGAAGAAGGTGCGATATAATGGATGACTTGGTGCAAAAGGCCAGGGAAGTCCAGGGCGAATTTACCGTAGATGAGGAGTTTTCTGCTGGCGCAGTGGGAGCAGCCTTGAGAACGGGGGCGGGCAATATATACACAGGAGTGTGTATAGAAATGGCCTGCGGCATTGGCTTTTGCGCTGAACACTCCGCCATCGCTGAGATGCTCAAAAACAGAGAAACCCACATAGAAGCTGTGGTGGCGGTATCGGCCCAGAGCATCGTTCCTCCATGCGGCCGGTGCCGGGAGCTTATGATGCAGCTTAATAAAGCAAACCGTTTTACAGAGGTAGCAGTGGCAGAAGGCAAAGTCGTCCGACTCTATGAACTACTGCCTCACTGGTGGTTCGAACAGATATGAACCCAAAACTGAACCTAAGAACCCACAGCAGCAGAACTTCTGCCGGTTGCGGCCTGCTTTCGAAACTCACCGGAAAAATCCTATGCTGTCTTGGGCGTATTTCCCTGGTAATAGTCCAATAGACACCAGATGTTTCTGTCGCGCCTGGATCTTTCGCTTGATAATCCTATCTCAGCGCAAACATACATAAGAATATGATGATCAGCCTGAGTGGAAGGATGAGAGCATGGCCTGCGAACTCAGCCCACGAGCGACAATAAAGAAGATCCTGCTCGAGGAAGTCCGTCCGAATCTTGACGATCCCCACTCCCGGCGGCAACGCCGGTTCCGCATTTATGAAAAAATACTGGTGCGGCTTCTGCAGTCTGCCCCTGGAGAGGAGCTGGATGTCCTGTGGTCGCTTATTCAGCAGGCCGCAGAGCAGGAACCATGGCGCACAGCGTTGAGGCGCGCCCTCAAAGCAGACAGGCCCCACTATCGGATGGATGAGAGATCGGAAAATGGCCAGATGAAGTGGGATCTTTCAAAAAGAATTGCGGTGTCTGCTACAGGGTCGGATGACTTCCGCACAACCTCCATCCGCACCCTTGGAGCGCTGCTTGAGCACAGACCCCTGGAAGCGGTTGCCGAAGAGGACAACCGGATAAGGCTATCATTTCTCACCAAACTGTACATTCGGCTCACCGGTGGACAATGAAATGTGCAAGCAAGGCAGAGAGCGGACACGTCTCCGCAGGGCAGTTTCTTGAGCAGGAAGGGTGCTGCATAAGGCGGTGCTCATGCGGCCAAAGGACAACACCAACCCCCTTGTCAGCGACTGCGGTTTTGCTGTTATAATATGCGCACAACAATAGATGGATCGTGGTCGTGTCTGTTCAAAGCTAAGAAGGAAGGGGTAATCGAGCCCGTGAAGGTCCTATTAGGCTTGTTCTGCGCGCTCGCTGTTTTGCTTATGACGCCGACGACTGCTCATGCTTATCTGGATCCTGGAACGGGCAGTCAGGTTTTCCAGCTGCTTCTGGCCGCCTTTGTGGGAATATCTTTCACGGCGAAAATGTTCTGGAACCAGATCGTGGACTTTTTCACGTCGGGACGAGGGAGCGATGAATAAGCACCCGGCATCGTTTCGCGACCCAAGCGGCTTCCTGTTTGAACGCGAAGACAGACTATTCCGGCAGATAAATCGGGATTATCGGTCGGATTACGATGTATTGATGGACTCCGGCCTTTACGAGCGGCTCGCAGATGAGGGTCTGTTGGTGTCGCACCGGGAAGTGAGTGTTGAACCGGCAGACCCCGACTGTGCTTACAAAATAATAAGTCCCGACATCATACACTTCATCTCCTATCCCTATGAGTGGTGCTTCGATGCATTGCGTGATGCGGCACTGCTGACTCTAAAAATACACGAGATAGCCCTCGACTACGGTATGATGCTGAAAGATGCGACTGCCTTCAACGTGCAGTTTACCTGCGGTCGTCCGGTGTTCATCGATACCCTCTCCTTTGAGCAGTATACAGAAGGGCAACCCTGGCCAGCATACCGTCAATTCTGCAGACACTTTCTCGCTCCCCTGGCGCTGATGTCCTCTGTTGACATTGGACTCGGCAGGTTATTTCAGACCAACGTGGATGGTGTTCCGTTGCAGCTTGCCAGCAGCAGCCTTCCTTTTCTCAGCAGGCTATCTATCCCGATACTCTTGCATCTTCACATGCACGCAGCAGGCGAGAAAAGATGGGCTGATTCTGAGGATCCCGCCGACAGCAGGGGAGTTTCAAAACGGTCCATGAAGGGGTTGATTGACAGTCTAAGGTCGGCGGTGCTCAAACAACGGTGGGAACCGGAAGGCCACTGGCAGGATTACTACCATGACAACTCGTACACCGAGGAGGGCCTGGCAGAAAAACGGCGTCTGGTTGAACAGTATATAAAATGCTCCGAGCCGGGATGCGTCTGGGATCTGGGTAGCAATGTTGGGGTTTTCAGCCACCTGATTGCCGACGGGCAGAGAAGAGTTGTCTCCGTAGATTCTGACCCCGCATGTGTTCAGCTGAACTACCGTAAAGTGGTGGAGGAAGAATGCGAAGTGCTTCCTCTGTGTGTTGATCTGTGCAATCCCAGCCCTGCAGTGGGGTGGCAGAATCAGGAGAGAGACTCACTGCTGGAGCGCGGTCCGGCTGATGCCGTATTGGCCCTGGCTTTGGTGCACCATCTGGCGATAAGCAACAACGTACCCCTTGACCGCCTGGCAGATTTCATGGCCGCCTGCACCGGCGGCCATCTGGTGATTGAATTCGTTCCCAAGTCCGATCAACAGGTGCAGAGGCTGCTGGCTTCCCGAGAGGATATATTTGAAGACTACACCCAAAGGAGCTTCGAGGCCGCCTTCTCGGAGAAATTCAGCATCGAACGGCAGGACAAAATTGCCGATTCCGAGCGAATCTTGTATATGATGAGGAGGATCCGCTAGTGAAGAGGTATTTTCATCCATTGATCCTGCCCATATATGCGGTTCTTTTCCTTTACTCACATAATGTAGGTCACATAGGATTTCGCCACGTAGTCCTTCCGCTGATCGCTGTGGCTGTTCTGTCGGTAGCGGTCTATGGACTCAGCACAAAAGCGCTGCATGATCAGAGGCGAGCTGCTCTAATAACCAGCTGCTTTTGGGTTTTGTTTTTCTCCTTCGGTCGGGTACACGCTATCATAACCGGTACGAGGATTTTCCTCCCCGATGCAGGCCATTACTATTCCCTGCTGCTTTTATGGATCGTTATCTTCGTGGTATTGTCGCTGCTGATAACTCGAACTACGAGAAATCTGGCAATAGTCAACAGGTTTTTCAACATAGCGTCGGCCGCGCTGATGGTGATAGTGCTGGCCAGCCTAGCGATGAGCACAGTGTTTACCCACATGCAGGCCAGCCAGCATGCAGAGGTCGCCCCGGAGCCAGAACCCGTGCAGCTGCAGCTTCCGCAGCAACCACGTGACATATACTACATAATTTTGGATGGATACCCCAGCAGCGATACGCTCAAAAAGGTATACGGATACGACAACAGCTATTTCATCGACGGTCTGCGTGAGATGGGCTTTTTCATTGCCGACGAAAGCCGCAGCAACTATCCGCTGACCGTTCTTTCTCTGTCGTCCTCGCTGAATATGCGGTATCTCGATGAGATGCCCAAGACCCCGGGAGATGATTCGCGTCAGACAGCAGTAACCCACCGGCTCATAGAGGAAAATACCGTTGCCAGGTCCCTGCAACAGGCAGGATACAATTTCGTCCATTTTAACTCAGGCTGGGGCCCGACTATCTACAGTCGTGAAGCCGACGAGAACTTCCTGTGCGGTCGCGTGGGTGACGAATTCACCGAGGCGCTGATTAATCTCACTCCCCTCATGCCTGCTTTAGGGGGTGACGGAGCGCGCCGACGAATCCTGTGTACATTCTCCACCCTGCCCCAGGTTCCGCAGAAGGTGGAAGGGCCAAGGTTCACATTTGCGCATATGCTGCCGCCTCACCCGCCATATCTTTTTGATCGGGACGGGGAACCTCTCGGTCGAAGCGAAATGCAAATGACCGGTGATGTGTGGAAAAACAGAGAGGCATACCTCGAACAGCTGAGGTTCGTGAACCAACAGGTACTAAAGATGGTATCAAAAACCCTGCAAACCGATGGGCCCTCACCTATCGTTGTTATCCAGGCAGATCACGGAACTGCCTCTCTGGGAGAACGGATCACCGGTGGGTGGAGTGACCCTGAAGAGGATTTTCTGAGAGAACGAAGCAGCATCCTCAATGCTTATCTGCTGCCGGACAATGTAGAGGAAAACCTATATTCTTCTATAACCCCTGTCAACACTTTCCGCCTGCTTTTTCGCCACCATTTCCTCGCTGACATGGACCTCATCGAAGACCGTGTGTATTTTTCCTGCTACGAACGTCCCTTTGACTTCAGAGAGATTACCGACCTTCTCAAGGAGGAAGAGGAAGGCGCCAAGGACTAGTTCTGGTTCCCCAGCGCAGGCTGAATCTCATCTACCCGTAGATAAAAGGACAGGGGTATGGTGAGAAGAAGACTGCCCGCCATGAGGTGATACATGGGATACAGACCGATGAGGTCGACGACCACCCCGAAGACAAGGGGAGACAGTGCATGTGCGGCGAGAGTGACAGTATAGTAAATGCCGAATCCTTGGCTGCGACCATCCTCACTCACTAAATCAGGCACCATGGAGTACAGGACTGAGGAGGTCCCATTGAGCACGAAACCCGTCGCAACCAGGAGAGGGAACACCCACAGGCCGGTCGCTCTGACAAAGGCCAAAATGGCCAGTGACGTGAGGACTTCTGTCAGGATGACGGTATTCCGCTTTCCGACGATATCCCCCAACGGTCCGCACAACAGCTTCCCAAGCGAGCCACCCGCTGCAACAAGACCCAGCATGACGCCTGTCAACCCTGCAGAAAACCCCTTATCCCCCAGAACAAAGGAGGCGAAGACAACCACTCCAGCGCGCGCCAGAGAATCGAACACCCCAACGAGATTCAGCACGATGAATGCTCGCAGCCTCGGCATTCCCCACAGGCCGCAGTCGGGGACCGCCTCTCTGGAACAAATATCTGTTTGAGTATCTGAATACCTGTCTGCTGTTGATTCGGCAGCGCCGGTCTGGGAGCCAGCCCAACGGTTGAAACCCAGCACGGCAAGTACTCCTCCGAGGCCCAGAGCAAAAAGTGCCGCCCGCCACCCGAACCAAGCGGCAGCAAGGCCTGCCAGCACGGGCAATACGGCTTTGCCCACATCACCCGCAAAATTGAATACACCGATGAAAGAACCTATTTCTTCTGGAGGGGCTGCTGCGGAAGCCGCTGCACTACCCACTGGATGAGCTGCCCCGGACCCCCCACCGGCGACAAAAGCAGTTCCCAAAAAGACTGGGTATGACCAGGCTGCAGCCAGCAGGGCGAAGAAGCCGCAAAAAGCCACTGTTCCCATCGTCAGCACAGCAACTTCACCGAACCGCTGAGCCAGCAGGCCAAAGGGTATGCTGGTGGCGGCCAGAAGGGCGTTGTAGGCGGTATTGATTGCACCCGCACCGCCGTATGTCAGTCCAAAATCTGCGGCTATCAGGGGTAAAAGGGGGTAAAGGCTCCACTTGAACCCGTCATTTATGAAGTGATGCACCGAGCAGCGCAGAAGGCCGCGCAGTGAGTTCCGCATTTCGGGCAGGTCTCGGTAATCTCGCATCCAGTGTTTACGCAAGAGGACTCACACCTTCTCAACTTGCCGGTATTGCAGATGCCGAATATCGCATCCGAGTCAGGCAAAGCCATATTCAGCTTTGTTGGTCTTAATGGTTTTCTTGATGAAGATGACAACCTCCTGCATGCCGCATGGGAGCACAAAGACCGATACCGCGCAGTTGAACGAGTCTCAGGGGCAGTAATCTTCCGCGACAAAACCATTTCAAAGATTGGAGGGGATATCTATTCAGGTGAGAGAATATTCTGCTTCTTTATGAAGACATCTTTGGTGGGACCGTCAGGTGCACCCGCCGAAAAACTGACGTAAATCTTTCCATCGAAAAGGATATACTCAACGTAATAAAGGTCATTAGATCTCGCCTCAGGACCATAATCGGGTTGACCGAGCACCTCTTCAATCTCGACAAAAGTCATTCCCACCTCAACCCCAAGCACACTGACCCCCCTTGCAGCTATTATGCTGACTGCCTCCCTCGGCTCCAAATGGTCCGGAGAACAGAAGCGAATGCTGCCTCCATTTTCTCTGTATAGGAGATAGTAATGCGGTCCGTACCAGCTGCTGTATCCCTCCTGCGCCGGCTCTCCAAGTTTATCCCGTATCTGCCCAAACTCCTTGCCCAGAAATCTGACCACTGCATCTTCTCGGAAGGATTCGATCTGCGGCTCTTCGGATAGCAGTTTCTGCCCCAACTGTCTCAAACTGTCGGCAGGAGCACATGAGGCAAGTATAAAAAGCAAAATGACAGCAGACAGAAGCAAGGCAATCTTGCAGCGCACCGACCTCCCTCCTCTCATCCATATCCCGGCTTATGGTGTCATGCGCCAGATTATCTTGGGCTCAGTCTCAGACCAACATGCGGAGTGTATTCGAATAGTGTTATCTTCAAATTTCGGAGCAATTTTACCATAGCCTTACACCTCATTACAAACGCAGCGGCAGCCAATACCGCATGCATAATTATCTACTGCAGGACGCCTGCCTGTTCCGTAGAATCTGTTAATCGTAAAGGGCGCACACCAAAGATAACATGACAAGATGACACATGCAGAAGAAGGGAGCAGTGAACAACATCACAGGTGACAACGCTTTTCTGCAGATCATAGGACACCGAGGCGTACCATGTCTTGCACCTGAGAACACCCTGTCGAGCTTCAGACATGCGGTATCCATGAACCTGACCCATGCGGAATGCGATGTGCGCATGACGGTTGACGGTCAACTGGTGCTCATGCACGACGCCACTGTGAACCGCACAACTGATGGACGGGGGCGGGTCTCTCGCCTTTCCCTCTCAGAAATCAAGCAGCTCGACTGCGGCAGCTGGTTTGACAGAGAATTTGCTGGCGAGGAAGTACCCACCCTCCAGCAGCTGTTCGATGCCATAAGCGGCAAGCTCCACGCAGTCGTTGAAATCAAGGAGGTCTGCCGACAGGATCTCGCTACCAAGGCGGTAGTCGGCCTGATTCAGAAACTAAACCTTACCCGAATGGTGAGCCTGACTTCCTTTTACTGGCCGGTGCTCATCAGGGCAAAGCAGATTGAACCTGACATTGAAACGCAGGCGCTTGTCATATTGCAAAAAGACAATGCTGGGCAGAACCGACAGCAGTCAGGCCTCATTAAATACCGCGACATAGAAGAACTGCTGGCAGATGAACGCCTCAGGTGGGCAGATATGGTCTGTCCCAACGCTGATGCGGTTGATGAATCAGTGGTAAACCGGCTGCAGCAGGAAGGCTTTTTGGTGCGAGTGTGGGGAGCGCATACCGATTGCCGGCATGAACTGTGTCGTCTTATGCGGTGTGGGATAGACGGCATGACCGCTGATCACCCGGGATTTGTTAAGTCTGTATGGGAAGACTTCAAAGCGCAAACCTCATAAGAAATTTGCGACGCGAGAAGTCACGCCACCGACGTGCAACACAAAAGGGCAAGAATCACTGAAATCATCGCTGCAGGTTCAGCGGCAACTGAAGAAGAAGACAGTGACCGCGGCGGAGCTCGGCAGCAACTCGAAAAGCCCTGTTTGCCCAATCCCGCTTTCACTTTGGGCTCGCTCCTGTCGCGTTTCTATCTGAAATGCCAAATTCGCCACATAAAGGAGAGCCCTTTTGTATGTCCAAAAGTGGGTAATTGAAATGCCTGTAACCGAAACCGCTAACTGCCCCGTTTGTGAGTAGCTTAAATCGGCCGCTACTTGAGGAGACGTTGGCTGCTTGCTTGCTCACTGCGGGAGGAGCAGATGAACCTTTTGATACTGAACGAACCACTTTCAATCTGTGGTTACCAATCATTGAGCAAAACTGAGCACCCCCCCAAACCGGCTGACCCTACCCTGCCTGTCTGGGCCGTTGCACGTTTTACCTGGAAGGAGTTGTTGGTATCGCTGAAGAAGATCAGCAGAGGGCTCCTTCATCAGTCCTTCATCCATGCGGTCTGAAGAAAGGAATGTGGTAATGCGCAATGTCAAGGTCTAGCTCCAAGCAATCTTCTCAACCGTCTCCGAACTCACTTGTTGCCGAGTGTCTGAATAGGTTCAAGATCAAGGATATGAATGAGTGGTCAGGGGTCAATGCAGACCTGATAATTACGGATCCTCCATTCGGCATTGATTTTTCCGGTAAGCCTGACAACTACAACCGTGATGCCGGACGAGTAGTTGATGGATATGTGGAATGGTCAGCCGATACCTACGAGAGGAAAATTGACCAGCTGCTTGACTGTCTTACCCGCAATCTTGGGTCGGCGGGCAGCGGGCTCATATTCTCCGGTTGGAATAACAGCAACGTGATACACAATCAGATCAACCAGCATTCTGATCTGCACCTGGAAGGGAAACTCTACTGGGTGTACAACTTCGCACCTTATTGCAGGAAAAGACCTGCGCACAACGTCTATGAGATCTACTGGGTCGTCAATAATCCTACTACGTACTTCTACAGCAATGAATGCAGCACAGCTCACTGCACATCAGGTGAATCCAATCTCAGTGCACTGGTGTTCAAGCGTGATTACAAAAAGGGCATGCCAAAGTATCCCACCCGGTTGCCCTTTGGGCTGTTACGGTGCCTACTTGAGCATTACTCTGAGCCGGATTCGCTCGTGTTCGATCCCCTAGCAGGTAGCGGAATGGTCGGGGTGGTTGCAGAATTTTTGGGCAGAGATTATCTGCTGGGCGATCTGAATCGTAACGCAAAGGGCGTTTTCCAAAACCTCCTGGAACACTACCACGACAGCGCATCATCAGACACTTATGAGCAGCAGATGCGTGAGTAAGTTGACAGGATACAAAGGAGTTGGTAGATCTCACAATGAAAACCCTTGACGCTAAATGTATATGCGGTACACTATCCCTACAATTATCAGCAGGTCAGAGAGGATGTTGAAAATGGAGAAGATTTTTTTCTACTCCAAGTGCAATCTGACTGAAGATGGTAAATGTATACGGGCTGGAGAGGAAATGACCGTTCAAGGTAAATGCACGGCAGACGGCGATTGCGAAGTGCTTGAAGCGAGTCAAGACCAGCTGGGCAGCAAGGATGCGACACAAATAGGCGTCAACATGAACATGATCGGCAAAGAGGGAACCACCCTGAAATTCGAAGCAGAGATGGAATATCCACTTAAGCCCTGAATAGCAACGAAAATGCTGAATGCCAAAATACTGACGGCCTACCTCTCCTGCAATCCTCAATCGTTGCAAGAAACCAGATACACTTCAAAAGGGCTAGCCCGTCACATCTCATCTGTCCCTAGAAGCCGCCCGTAAAGGCGGCTTCTTCATTTTGGTAATTTCTTAATTCCCCGTTTATGCCCAGATCAATTAGCGACTGGTAATAATTGACTAGCTTTTTTCTCCGTTCTGTTTTATGATGAGGATGGAGGTAAAAGCCATGCCTGTAGAGATATTTTCCGAAGGTCCAGCGCCGGTAATAATGGAGGTCTGCCGGCAGATAGAACTGATAAAGACGATAGACCAGATGACGTAATCCATGCGCAAAAGAAGAAGAATACAACAACCACTGACTGATGATGGCCGCCAGTCAGGACGGCTCTCCAAGGTGGTCGGAAAACATTAGAATCAGTGGCCGAATGAAACCAGCGTGACTAATCGAAACCGTTGGAATACACAACTACTCGGGCATGGAGAGATTCTCATCTGCATAATGAGTGATATGCTGCCTGAAGTTCTCGACGTCTATCCCGAGAAAAGCTGAAAGAAACTCGAACCAGTCAGAAAATATGAAATTGAGCGCCTCTTCCCTTAATTTCTCATCCCGCCTGTCTGATTCGTCAGATGTAATGTCTCGAATCGCCATCTCCACAATACGTGACGCCAAATTGACCCAGGATTCGCCTTCTCCTAGTTCTGGGTGCTCACTCAGTATCACGATAAATCACCTCGCAAACAAACAGAAGGATGAGCCTGATTGCCGTTGAGAACGACTTTATCCAGATGCCAAATTATCTGATCATTTTTGATGCTCCCTTTTCTTCTGGCGACACTCCACAGAAGAGATCGGAAGCAGGCACTGCTAATTACACGCCCCTCTTGCTGAATATTCAACATGAACCTTTGACTTGAAGTCCTTCCTGCTTCACTGCTCATAATCCTTTGAAAATAAGAAACTTCCTAGTGGACTTTCTCCCTTTTACTTTAGGACTTCTGCGGTCATATATACAGCTCGCCTCCGGCGGCAACATGGAAGTGTCCCGCTTGGTAGCCTGCAAAATGCACAAGGGGATGCTGAAGGAGGGCATGACCCGGATCAATTTTACAGACACTTTGTGACTTGACCCCAACATACAGGGTGCTGGATGAAAGCTGGTTTCTCCACAGCCCGGAGGCGCTCATACAGGGTTGGCCTCAGCAACTCCGGAGCAGGGAGCAGATGACATGAGCAGTTACATTGCTGTGCTTCGGCAATGTTTTTACGCAGTTCTGACCTCATTTTCACACTGAAGGTCTGCATTTGTTGATCATATGTTGATCAGCCGAAAATTTTACTCTCCTCTCCCCCCAAGCAAAAAACCCCGTACTCACCGCTATACGGGGCTGGACAGGGTGTGCGCCCTGGAGGATTCGAACCCCCGACCTACTGATCCGTAG
>PUMD01000105.1 GCA_003551215.1 Clostridia bacterium
AGCAGCACAGATTAATCGTAGACTGGTAATAACTGACTATCTTTTGTCTCCGTCTTCTTTTTTATGAGTATGGAGGGAAAAGTCATGCCAATTGAGATATTTTGCGAAGGTTCAGCGCCGGCAATAGCGGCAGATGCCCAGCTTCTTTCTCGCTCTTAGCGGAATAAAGAGACTCCACGCCCCTGTTCCACCAGTAATCTTCAGGGGAAGAACAACCCTCTACCATACACTGACGCCCTCCCTGGCGACATACTTCTTCAGTGGGGTTTGTGAGAGTCTGCCATGGTGCCATTCCTCTGAACCAACGACTAGGATACTGATGTTGGTACCCAGATCAAGGTTTATCTCAAACACAACGTCGGATATGTCGCCCCGGATCTGATGGCTTTTTTCGCAGGACAATACTACCAAAACGTCAAGATCGGATTCCGAGTCAAAGTCGCCTCTAGCTTTAGAACCGAAGACGATAACGTCCGAAAGAGGCAGCTGCTCAGATAGAGTCGCCTGGAGACGTGCCAGAGCTTCAATTTCCTTTTCCGTAAGGTCAAGCTTCTGATACAGGTCGTCCATAGGTCCTCATACTCCTTCTATAGGGTGCTATGCAGATTCGTCGTACCGTTACATTCATGTTAGCATTTTGCGGGATTTGGGCAAAAGACTGAAGAAAGTGCTTCAATGCTCAGCAGACATACCAAGGCAGAACCCCCACACCAACGGTCACAAGCTGTGTAGGGTGACACCCTTTTCCAACTCGCCATCGCAAAACGTGCATGAGCTTTTCGTGCTCATTGCAAAACTACACTGCCTCTGCTCGTGCCTGAGGGCGCCGGTCGTATTCTTATGCACTCACTGCCTGCTTCTTACGGGATCATTGAGGAGTCTTCTAGTCGGGTTTGCCTTTTAGCCGGTCTGCTGTGACCATGCAAGCTCCTACATGTTAAATGGGGTTCATTGCGACGTCACGCCTTACTGTGCGGCCGATTTCATCCAACTGGTTTTGTCCGTTGCCTCGCCCGATAACGCAAGTTATCAGCCCTCCGTTTGCCCTATTTCAAGCGATCTTCAGTCCCGCAAGGCTTGTTACAACGGGAGGTGTCAGCCAATTGTGCAGAAGTGAACGTGTGCGGTCGTCAGTCTTGTCAGCTGTTGCTCAAATCTTTGAATGGCCCCTTATTGCTCTGGAGGATTGACGTACCCTCGAGTTTGAGGTGCATCACCTTTCCTTTTATGAAGGCCCAGTCGATTTTTCCTATTGCCCCAGATCCTCATGCGGCCAGTTTATCCGCAGGGCTGTGGGCTTTTGCATTTCACACCCGCTTCTGCATCGCCTGCGGACTTTATCCCTGTAGGCGTACCCTGACCATGCGCAGCACCGGGCTGCAGTGTCGGCTGCAGGGTTTCTCCCGTGCCTGAAGAAATAATTCAAGAATGCATCATATCATATCCCGTTTGCGAGATCATTTCTCCGCGACGGGACCTAAGGGGGTTCATCACCGTGAAGGATGAACTGTTGGAACAGGCTGAGAAGATGGGATTTTCCCTCGTGGGTGTTGCTGACCCCGAGTTGTTCGAGAGGTACCCGAGAATCCGCAAACCCGCGGAGTCCGAGGAGTACTGGTCGCGCCCGCACGAGATATGGCCCGCGGGTCGGTCCGTGGTTGTGCTGGGGCTGCACTGCCGTGAGGAAGTCCTCGACGCCCTCGTCCGAATGGATAACCTGTTTGGTAGCTTCTACTGGGAGATCATCAGGCACCGGGAGTACCGGCTCCGGGACTGGTTCGGGGAACAGGGCTGCGAGGCGCAGATCACCGATGATGTCGCCGTCAAGCGGGCCGCCGTGCTGGCCGGTCTCGGCCACGTGGGAAGAAACTCCCTGGTGGCCCATCCGGAGTACGGATCGAACCTTCGCTTCGGCCTCCTGCTGACAGATGCGGAGATGGCCTTCGACGAGCCAAACGATCCCTTTGAGTCGGCTCCATGCGGTGATTGTCGGCGGTGCGAGGAGGTGTGCCCGGGTGAAGCGATCTCTGATTACCGGGTGGAATTCTCCCGGTGCATCATTCCTGCAGCCGAGGGTTGGCTCAGCGATGATGAGGAGATGATCCGCGAGGCCCGCCGCATCCAGCAAAGGGGTGAGGTCCTCGAGGTGGAGTGCAACCTGTGTCAGAAGGCATGCCCCCTGAACGAGGCTGGCTAATGAGGTCTGCCAGGGACGAAGACGGTTGTTTGATGTCGCGTTTCATTTCAGGCGAGAAAGTTTGCCAGGGGATGTAGAAGATGATAATGGATTTGCTGGTGCCGACACGCCAGGTTGCCTGTCACCTATGCTAGCAAACTAGGTTGTAAGGGGGCGCGGGGGAGGGATTTGATGAATTGGGAAATAGAGAAGATATTGAATTTTCAGCCCTCAAAGCTATGGGGGGAGGGGTATTTCCAGTTTGGTTTCCACGACCTCCAGGGCAATCGCTATGTCCTTGATGCCAGCAATGACCGCCTCGGCAGGTTGGCGGAAGACGGAGAGAGCTTTGCCTGGAGTGCAGGAAAGGGACCGCTACCCCGCAGTAAAGCTTTTATACCCACAGATCTCGATTGTCCCGTCTACCTGGGTGATCCGGGAGACGGGACGCTCCTGGTATCCAGCTATGATAACAATTTAATATTCAAAATCGCGCCTGATAGCCTGACCGCAACAGTACTGATCAATGGTAATGACATGGGGCTGACAGACCTGCACAATTGTGTGCCTGACGCAGTCGGAAACATCTGGGTTAACGGTGTTACGGCCAATAAGGCCTGGTGTTTCTCTGCTGATGGAGAGCTGCTGCTTACCCTCGGTGATGGACAGCCAGGCTTTCAGGCCGGTACAGTCTGTTGGCAGGATGTCCGGTTTAGGAATATTTTCGACCTGCGCAGCGGCCCAGACGGCAGTGTATATATCCTGGACAGTGGTAACTTCTCTGTTCGCAAGGCAGGTATCACTTCAAAAACTGTGACCACTGTGGCAGGTACTGGGATACCGGGGTACACCGGTGACGGCGGTCCGGCAGTACAGGCAACCCTCGGCGGCAACCCGGCGGCAAAGTTCAACGGTCCCTGGTCGCTGTCTGTTGATGAGCAAGGCAACTTTTTCATTGGTGATACCCAAAATGGTGTTGTCCGGATGGTTGATTCAGCCACAGGACTCATAACGACCATCGCCGGGAGGCCTGATCCGACCCCGGGCCTGCGCAATCAACGCGATGAGACCGACCCCATGAAGGTTAATTTGCCGGTGATCTGCAGTCTGGATTATCACAAGGGGCGCCTTTTTGTCCCCGAATGGGATGGAGATGCGGTGGTTCTAATAGCCGAGTAGGTGCAGATTTTCACGTTCCGCGCCATGGGGGTTTCCCCGGATCCCCGTGGGGCGGTCTGGCTTAAGGATCATCGCTTTGTACTCGCACAGTTCGGGGCGATCTTTTGACGTATGATTCTTCTTGCTCGATTCCCAAGGACCGTCCGCATCGGGCGTCAGACTCCGCTGAACGTAAGCAGTGGTAAAACGGGATTGCTGGACCCGGATGCGCAACCTAAATCTTATTTTCAGCAGCAGCAAAAAAGGCGCTGTGACAATTACTACTATATGTAGTATAATCATTCCATGTAATAACTGCAGATCCCGAGGCACCGTCTTCCCCTCCATGATACCACGCCTCAGCATCAATTCTTCTGCCATTTCAATGCATAAGTGTGCTCGGTGCAGATATTGTCGTACTTCTGCCCGGTGCAGGGGGAGAGGGGGAGGAAATGGATAATAATGCAATGAAACAAATCGGCCACTGCGGAAGTCAGAGGATTGATAGTGAGATTCGTCACAGTGAGGAGATGATTGGTGTGGTGAAGAAGAAGGTTTGTTTCTGGCTGGTCGGCGCCCTTATGGTCGCCCTGCTGATGGTTTTTCCACCGGCAATCGGAGCCGATGCCGGTCCGGACGGTGAACGGATATCGTGGGAGTCAGTCGAGCTGGAGGAGGTTTCCGATGAAGTGGCGGCGTGGGCACAGGCCAATTATCAAAAGCGGGGAGTTTACGTGCTGCCGGCGGGTGAGGTGAGATATCTTTTGGTGGCGTGGGGAGAGAAGCCCACCGGAGGATACTCAGTGCAGGTTGATGGTGTGGAGCGCGATATGTTCGGCGGGGTCCGCATGGCAGTGCAGCTGACGGCACCCGGGCCCGACGAAATGGTGACGGAGGCCATCACCTACCCTCACCAGCTGATAGCCCTTGATGCGGGCGATAACACCATCACCGTCAACTTCATCGGCGAGCTGTGGTCAGAAGAGCTGGGCGAGCCGGCGGATGATGACCCGGAGATGATCCTGCGGGTTGAAGCCCAACCGGGACAGCCTGCGCCCAATCCTTTGGTGGTGTGGGGGCGGGCGCGAGTATATGAGGCAACCTTCCAGCTGGTGGTGGAGGACGGTCATTATCACCTCAGCGAGGATGTAATTACCGTGGCGGAGGGTGGACCGTCATCAGCCGAATTCGCCGTGGTGGTGACCATGGACAGCTACACCAGCCCGCACGGTACGGTTGTCGCATCGGTTGAGGACGCCGCCGACGGCGGCATGCGGGAGGTTGCGGCAATTCCGATCAGCTTTGGTGTCGCTTCGCGGCCTTTCGAGGACGTCCTCCGCCACTGGGCGGAGGCCTTTATTCGCCGGGGCATTGCCGCCGGATTCATACACGGCTATCCGGATGGACGATTCCTTCCCGAGCGAACCGTCACCCGGGCGGAGTTTCTGAAGATGCTGGTAGTGGCAGATGCAGGAGCAGATTTTGCCGTTGATACGCGGGTGGAGATTCCCTTTGACGATGTGGCAGGGCACTGGGTGGAGGACTACGTGCGCTGGGCACTGGTTTCTGACTGGCTTCCGGAAGACGGGCTGCAGCTGACGGGAAGCTTCGGTCCGGACGAGAAGATATCTCGACAGGAGATGGCCGCCCTCTCCGCTCTGGCCGCCGGGCTGCAGCCGCTGAGCGAGGCGCCGGCCTTCGAAGATGCTGGCGACATCGAGAGTCCCTTTGTGGGCTGGGTGGCGGCGGCGGTGGATGACGGCTTGATTGTGGGGTATCCTGACGACACCTTCCGACCGGGCGCCGGCCTGCGGCGGTCGGAGTCGGTTGTGGTGATATGGAGGTTTGTATCAAGTATCGCCGACCGGGACATCTCCCCGGACGTTTCATTTATTTTCACTTTCGATGAGGACGCCGAAGGGTGGACGGGAGATTTCACCGACCTGCCGGCCGATTACGACGAGGAGATGTATGCGCTTGAGTTTGCCTATTCGGTTTTGCCCGAGGAGCTGGATAAAGACTCAGGAAGCCTCATGCTCACCGGTTCTAACCGCAGCGATGATCTGTTCATGTACGTCAAAAGACAGCTCACCGCAGCGGATGGGATCGAGCCGGATACCCTGTACCGCATATACTTCGAAGTGGAGTTTGCCACGGACGCTCCCGCTGGTGCGGTGGGGGTTGGCGGTCCCCCCGGCGAGGCGGTATGGGTCAAGGTTGGTGCTGCCGGGGAGGAGCCGGTTCCGGTGGAGGTAGTAGAGGCGGATGTTAACTACCTGGTGCTGAACGTGGACAAAGGGCGTCAGAATGAGGACGGTGACAACGCGGTGCGGATAGGCGATGTGGCCAAGGTAACCTGCGAGGAATTCGGTGTATACGAGATGAAAACCCTGGACAACACAGACCACCCCCTGCACATCAGCTCGGATGCAGATGGCAATCTATGGGTTTTCGTCGGCACCGATTCAGGTTTCGAAGGCACTACCACCCTCTATTACCACCGCATAGAAGTGCATTTGGAGAAAGTCGGCTGAGGGACGCCTGAGTGCTCAGCGAAGCGGACTTCAGATAACCAGCGGCGCCGGTGGGGAGTATCTGCTATGTCCCCACCAGCGCTGCCGTCTGAAGGAGCAGGTGGATGGCGCAATCTTCTGTCACAGACCCGGCTTCTCAGGATGCAGCCTGCTGCGGAGCAACTGCAGGCCTGAATGCTGCTACCCCAGCGCCGGCTACGGCCGCGAGGACCGCCGGGCCGGCCTGAGGATGGACATGAGGCTGCTGTATGAGTTGAGCTTGCGGCGGCCTTCTGCTTCGAATGCTGCGCCTGCGGTGCGCCGATGGCGGTGAGATGATCCTTGCATATACTTTTCGTGTCCGAACCATCGAAGGCACCGATGCTATGCTCTTTTTCCCACAGGTGCTTGGGTCACTTGTTCTTGGATTTCTGGTTGTTCAGAGGCACTGCAGGAGTGCTATAATGCCACACAAAGTCCCATTGTAATTGAGCAGGAAACAGCAGCTGCAAGGAGAAATGAGCAACGCAGTGAGGTTCTTCGATGAGGAGATGTGCAGGCGCCATGGCTGACCAGCAGCAGAAGTTCATCATCGCAGAGAATCCAAAGGAAAACAGCAGCCTCCCGTACCTTCTTCGCTTGCCGCTGGAGAGTGCGGAGTCTGTGGTGTTGGCAACTAGGGACACTTGGCCCTCTGATAAGGACTTGTATTGTCATCCCGTAGATGCCTGGCCGGATGAGCCGGAGATCCTGGAAGCGCTGGATGTACAGATGTGCAGGAGAAGGGGTAAGGCGGTGGACCTGATACTGAGACGCCGCCGGCGCAGGCGTTCGATGTTCGTCTGGACCAAAAACCGGAAGGGGCGAACCCTGATATTCTGGAGGTCATCGAGCAGCATGAAGGGCGCCCGGCCTGGAATCCGCGTCCCTCAGGCCAGGGCACTGAAGCGGCAGCTGACCGTAGCGGTCGATAGCAATGAGAGATACGCGTGGAAGTTTTCGGATTACAACCTCAAACCAGTCACCAGAGATCTGCCGATAGGTGACTACGGTCTCTTCGATGACAACAAACTCATCGTAGCCATCGAGCGCAAGAGGCTCGATGACATGGCCACCTCAGCCGTAACAGGCAGGCTCACCTTCACCCTCCAGGAGCTGTCGGCGCTTCCCTTTGCGGCGGTTATAGTGGAGGGCCGCCTGTCGGATCTCATAAAGAAGGACAATGTCAAAAGCGGATGGCTCTTGAACCTGGTTGCTGCCCTTCAGATCCAGTTTCACCGGGTAACCTGGATGTTTGCAGAAACCCGGGGTATTGCGGAGAACTACGCGTACCGCTGGCTTTCCGCCGCCTACAAGGCATACCACTTCTACCAAAACCGGGGAGCCTCAGACGAAAGTGAAAGCAACCCCCTGGAGCAAACCAGGGCCATTCCAATTCTTGACGCCTACGGCCGTCGCTCGACAGCCGCAGCAGAGGCGCGCCGCGGTACTATCTGGACCAGCAAAGAGTACGCCGAACGTTTTGAGGTCAGCCGGCACACCGCAAGGAGCGACTTAAAGAAACTGGTTGAAATGGGGATACTGGAGCCCCGGGGCAGCAACCGTAACAGGCACTACGTGTTGTCCCAAAAGGAAACGTGAGTTATGCATACAGGTTGTCTGCATCTCCTTTGCTGACACCAACGGGGGGCCGAACGGGGCCGAACCAATTGTTGATGACGTCATGTGCCGGGCCTAAGGGGAAAGCGCGGGAAGGCGAAGCGCCCGTGCAGAGTCATCCTGTTGGCCAGGTACTCGCTGAAATTCACGCGTCTCAGAAGCTCGAAAGCGACCGATCGCCATTCTGATCTGCTTAGTCATTGGGTCCACGAAATCAGCGCAACACCGCTTCACCCGCGTAGCCTTCAGGTAGTGTCCTGAGAATGTCCGCAAAAAGAGGCCGGTCTGGCTGACATTGCAGCAGCTGTCAGAGCAGGCTCCGAATCGGGGGAAGAAGACAGGAGAAGCTGCGCTTGAGGAGGATTGAGCGGTTTCATCCGGAAACTCTCCACAGCCGGATCTATTGGAAGGGGCTGACTATGAGGCGGCTGTAAAAGCGATTGATTCTGTATCTGGAGAGATTCAGTGGGAATTTGGGACTGAATTTGCTCCAGACAGGGGGAGGGAGGTCCTGCGGACAAGCGGCCATCTGCTGTTGAGAGAAGATGATCTTGTCCACCTCGTGGACCCCAGAACGGGAGAAGCAGTTTCTACTTTTGAAATGGTCAGCTCCGGTCTGGTTGTGTATGAGGGAGATTTTCTCTATCTGGTTGATGAAGAGTACCTGAGAGCCGTCTGTCCGCAGGTTTTACAGATGGTGTGGAAGACAGAACTGGAAGACATCGTTTCAGAAGCCAGCGGTGATGACATTGAGATATTTTCTGACAGCGATGCAAAGGTGTTGCTGGGGTCTGAGGAGGAGTTTTCAGTCTTGACAAAAGAGGACGGCCGGGTTCTTTACAGCTGTGAGCACGACGGGTCTGCAAAACCTCTGCTGTTGGAGGAAGATAAGGTCTTTCTTGCTTACAGTCCAGAGAGGGAAATGCCGGCGAGAGAAGGTTACATGATTCTGGTTGGACCTGAAAAATGAAATGGTAAAGACTGCTGTTAGGAGACTAGTGTCTTATTCCCGGGAGAGATATCTGGATAGAAACATGGGTGTACAGGGAATGGCGACCAAAAAATACAGAGCATGCCGGGCGTTCATACGTTATCAGGCAGGTCAGCGGTTGAGGTGGTTTGATTGAGCACGTCTCATTAGCTAACTGCTCACCCAGATCCGAGGTTGTGCCGTTGCTCTCGGAACTGATGTGACTAGAAGATCTTTTTCTTGGCTAGCAGCTGCCGAACTGAACGCTTAAGCACTGGACGAAAGTCGAAATACTGAAGCAGAATCTGCTTGACGTATTCAACACGAAGTGGTTCATTGCTGCTGGTGAGTAGCCGCCCTCCTTGGATTGCCGCATAACAGAAACCCAGCGTTGCCGAATTAAGCGGCCTTACATCCACAGGCAGCTGCAACTCCCTACTCAAACGAGCGGTGAGTCTCAAGGAGGTTTCTATCTCCATCCTGGAGGTAATCTCGCCGGAGAGATAGACAGCAACATCCAGATCTCCGAAATGCTCCGCCTTGAGAAAAGAACCGTGAGCGTAGGCGAAGATTACATTTGGATCCTGCTTGAGAAGCGATGCGAGCTCTTCCAGTTTCTCTTCTCTTCTTTCCCGCGACATACTCAGCCGGGTCTCAGGTCCATCGTTCTGGTAGATCACCTAGGGGGCCTCCTCAACACAAGTTTGCTAGACACGCAATAAACTCTTCAACGCTTGGCAGATCTTCTCTCATCATCTCAAGCATATGCTTGTCGTTTACCTGGGCATAACGATGTACCAAAAGGTTACGGAAGCCGGCCAGCTGGGCCATCTTTTCACAAACATGGGGATCCAGTAAGTCATTTTCTGCAAGAATTAAAAAGCTATCAGCGTAGCTGGCAGGGGCCTCATCAAGAGCCTCGATACATATGTGAGTGGCAATATTAGTTGCCGCCTCGGCCAACACCACGAAGGTGTATTTGGCTGAACGAAGGGCCTCTTCGTCGTCTAGCAGCTCCGCTGTTTCTCTTCTGGCATATTTAGAGAGTATTTCTAATGCGTCGTTGATGTCCGATATCTTGTCTCTGAGCAGGGACCAGTTGACATCTGGCGTAGGCATGGTGTCACCTCTCACTGCTTGGGGCTGATTCTACACCAGTGTGATTATACCACAGCCTGTTTGGCAGCGAGCAGTGACCTAAGAATGCGAAGTGTGTCAACAACATGTGGGTAGAGGCCCTGGAGCCAGCGAGCCCGTGTTTGCTAACTACCAAGGGTATTCGTTGCTACCTGATTCGCGTGCTCTTGGCGGTCTGCAGGATCACTGACCGCTCTTCATCCTCAGTATTCTCACATTACATGTGCACCGACAAGGAAACAAAAGAAATTGGGCGACGTCCATTCTGGACGCCGCCCACCTTTCTTAAAAGCTGGTAACAGGTTAACCAGCAGCTCCATGGCATCATTATTATATACATAGACCGGTAGATTCTTGAACCTTGACTAAGGTCAGGCGAAGACCTGTTAATCATTTGTCCCAGAGTGTGCCCCGGGCAGGACTTGAACCTGGGTTCGCCCTCTCCGCCGTTTAACCGCCTCCAACCTCATTATGAGAGTTGCTGACTTAGCTACCTTAGTAACCTTGCATTGGAGGAATATTCATTCTGGCCCACAATTTCGGCTCGTACGAAGTTTTGAAGACCTTTTTCGCCGGCAGGCAGTTGTTGTCAGTCTGTCGATTTGGGAACCGATAATCAACGTTATCGGAACGGTTGCGGGAGGATATTCTCCCCACTCCGGGGATCCAGTTTCAGGAGATAAATAACAGGGCTAGGCGGCTAGGCTGGGACAATATTGCGCATCACCACATCCACAAAAGAATGTTAGTCAAGTCCGCTACCTTCCTGCTTTATATTGCTGAGAATACCTTCTTATGTGGTTTCCTTTGTCATTTCTAGGTAACCGCAACTGCTAGGAACACTTCTCGAAGTTCGCGCCTTAGATCTATACTGAACAATCTTCAATTTGGGCCAAGACTACACGCCGATCTGGGGAACTCAGAAGAGGTTCATAAGTGAATCATTTATGCGAACCTTACTGCCGAAAAACAATGTAGGTCCGGATAGAATTGCGCCTTTATCTTCTTAGAAAAAAGTCCATTAGAGTTGGGCAAGAAGCGGAGAAATGCTTATGCTTCGCTGTTATGTAAGTTAGATATTAGGACTCTCGCTAGACCCTCAGAATATTAAGGTTCAATTTAGGTGAACCTGCCAGAAATGCCGCAGCTGTAAGATTTTCTCTTTTTAGAGTTCATATATTAAGCAGGAACTAGATGGCAAGACCTCTAACTAATTAAGTAGGTAGGGTGCAAATAATGGTTTGTCTGTACCCAGTATTGGCTGTAAGTTGGTCGTCTAGATTGACCCCCTGGTCGTTGGATTTGTGGAGGGATTTCTATGTTGGCGGAAGATCGGAAAGCTTGGGTATTGCGTATGAC
Source organism: Clostridia bacterium (assembly GCA_003551215.1). Taxonomy (GTDB): domain Bacteria; phylum Bacillota; class Sulfobacillia; order SLMV01; family SLMV01; genus PUMD01. Next base: position 10,973 of record PUMD01000105.1, read on the forward strand.
GTTTGGGGCCGGTATAGAGAAAATGCTGACAAGAGCTCTAGAATGTGATGAGGTCTATATAGGGTATTCGTCTGCGCCCAATTTCTTGGAAGGTGAAGAGTTGACCCAGCATTTCATCCGATCAGCATTAAAACAACATTACGACTGGAGCAATAATCGTAGGGCAGGCCAACGGGCTGGTCATCTCAGGCGGTTTTTGGATGAGATGCAGGTAGGTGACTGGATTCTTGTTCCTGTTTCACAGGAGTTCTATTTGAGCGAAGTAACAAGTGAGCCCAAATATGTTGGGGATCAAGAGTTGGAAATAGGA
>PUMD01000193.1 GCA_003551215.1 Clostridia bacterium
GACATGGTATTTGCAGCTAAAAGGGAGGAGCCCGACCGAGGTAAATTTTTTAAAATTGCCTCGAAACTCACCAAAACTCCGCCTCAAATCACCATGAGGGGGGGTACAACGGGAAAGCCTCATGTCCGACTCATGAGGACAGACCGATTCCAAGTGTGTTATTGTAAACTGAGTCTCGAGTGGCAAACGAGCATCGAAGGGGGATCTAGCAGGTGACCCAGGATACACCAAATGGCGAAGAAGGACATTTTGAGGATGCTGCACGGCTTCTGGATCACGGTAGAAACGAAGAAGCCCTCCAAGTGCTGCGACAGGTCATAGAAAATGACCCGGAACATGTGGAGGCCATTAATAAGGCTGGCGTTGCCTATGCCAGAATGGGAGATATCGAGAGCGCAGAGAAGTGCTTTGTCCAGGCGCTGAAAACGGATCACCGCTGGGTACCGGCTCTGTCTAATTTAGGCAATATATACCTAAACAGAGATGAGAACCAGCGGGCCATTGCGCTGTACAAAAAGGCGCTAAAATACGATCCCGATTATTCCATTGCGCACAATAACATTGCCGCCGCTTACAAGCGTGAGGGTGAGGTGGAAAAGCAGGTCCATCATTACAAAAAGAGCCAGCGTCTTCGGCTCAATAATATGGACAGCAGCGCCAAGGACAAGCTCGGTAGTTTTTGGGACAGAATACGTGGGCGGCAAACCGAGGACCAGGAAGATGAGGGGCCCCGTGTCGGCGGATTTGAAGAGGAAGAAGTAAGCAGAAGCAGTGACCCCGACAATCGACGGTGGGGGTGCATGGGGACGTGGGCAGCACTGGTGCTGATGATAGCTCTACTTTGGTTAATCGTCTGAAGAATGCATTAAGATTTTTCGGGGCTCCGATTATATGGATTGCGGTCCTGGTTGGTGTGGTGTTGTTTTTGGCGCATGGTTATCCGCTTGCCTGGCTGCATCCGACAGATGCATCGGTTGAGGTGACCGCTCTGCAGCAGACACCTCATCCCGAAGGCGTCAGTGGCGAGGTTATCGGTTCTGGCTGGGTGGCCGAACCAGAGAACGGTGTTGACGGTCAGTTCTATCTTCTGACCGCCTGTACGGAGACTTCCGGGTTCGCTGTATGGGTTGAAGGTGATATCCATGCAGAGGTAGAGGAGGTCGAAGGATTACCGCAAAAGGCAGGGAACACTCCAGTGATATCTGTTTCCCTTCCCCGGGGCCATCTGTTCAGTCGGATCGGAGCTTCTGAGTATTATATCCTTGAAGTGGATGAAGGCGACATTGACCTCCATCCGGCTAGTCCACCAGCAGGTAAAGTCACCGGCCTGCATTCGCTTGGCGAGGCCGCCCTGGTGGTCAGCACTGAAACTCACGATGCTGTGGGGTACATGTCGGATTTTCCCGCAGCCGAGCACATGAAGAGTGTAGCGGCAAAAGACTGGGATGCAGCGGAAGAGATAGAGATAGATTCAGACATGCATACAGAACAGCTGTTCGTCCAATACAGCGCTTCGGTTGAGCAGCAATCCTCGGGCAGTGAATTCATGTGGCCAGAAGCGGCTGTGCTCAGTGTTGATGAAGTGAGGTTTCCCCAGGTAGATGATACTAGATGGGGAGCGCTCTCTTTTCACCTTGAAGACCTACCGGAGAAGGCGCCTAATAGCTTGTATTCGCTGAGGTTGCAGGTGATTCAGGATGACAAGCTGCAGCAGCGGCTCCAGGCCGAACATCTGCCTGAAGGTAAACAGAAGCCACAACTGGTGTTTCCGTCCGTACACAGTCCTGACGAAAAGAGCCGTGCGCTCTCTGGACTAACACTGCTGTATACGGAAAGACAGGCTCTTTTGCTGGATGAGCATCTGCAGCCTCTTTGGCGTTTTGAGCCACCTGGGGCTGTGTCAGATCGTGAAGAGATTGCCAGCGTCCTTCTCCACACTGATGGAAGCGCTGTCGTGGGAGCGGGAGACAAACTGTTTTATGTTGATCCCGACGGCAATTTGAGTGGCCAGATTATTTTCACCTCTCCAGTGCGGCAGATCATGCCCCTGGAAGAGACCGGATCGCTGATGGTTGTGATTATGAACCATAAGGTGGCATTATGCAGTATAACGGCTGAGACTCTTTGGTCAGATGAAATCGAGACAGAAGTTGTCGACTGGGCGGTGTTAGCAGCGGGGGCTGAGGAGAGTCCAAGGTGGAGACTGGACGTGCTTACACTAGGCACCAAGCACAGCTATGTGATAGAGAAATCATCTCCGAAATGAGGCACAGCAGATGCAGCGAGAGCGCTACCCACATCTCAGAAGCACCAGATTTTGGTTGACGGCCATCCTGCTTGGAGCCGCTTTGTATCTGCTGCGAACTCAGACAGAACATATGTGGCCAGCTGTGCCTCTGTGGGTTCAGAGCCTGGCAGCTTTTGTGCTGTGTGGTCTGCTTGGCGAGAGGCTGGTTTCAGGGTACTGGCCTCGAATGAGAAGTACGGCACAGGAATCCTATGAGATAGTGGTCAGCTTCCTGCAGGTTGGCCTGGTGTTGACTGCCGTGCTGCAGGGTGTTTTTTACTTTGCTAGCTATGCAGCTTCCCCTGAACCGGTTGCCTGGACCTCATATATGGCCATGGTGCTGTTGGATGGATCGTACAGATGGTAAAGGGAGGCTGGTGAAGTTGGCAAAAACGGACAACCTCACCCCGAACATCCTGCTTCCCGTTGCTGTGGTGTGCATCTCGTCAGCGTCGATTATCATCCGCCTTATAGCGGCACCTCCTGTAGTCATTGCCCTGTACCGATTGGGTTACGCCGCCATTATTCATGGTGTCCTGTCGTTGAGAAGTCCTGCAGCATACCGGGCGTTTGACCTTCGCTCTTTGTCCAAGTCCCTGGCAGCTGGATTGGCGCTGGGTGCACATTTTGTGCTATGGATTTATTCTCTGCATCATACCACAGTGGCCGCCTCAACTGTACTTGTGTCGTTTCATCCAATCCTGGCGGCTCTGGCCGCTCATCTGTTTTTTCAGGAGTCACTTTCAAGGGGGCGAATAGTCTGCATAATCGCTGCAGTGGGTGGATCAGCCGTCATAGCTTACGCCGATTTCGCAGGAGGAGCTGGATCGTTGCTCGGAGATCTGATGGCGCTGGCGGCGGCAGCGGCCATGGCTGGGTATTTGATTGCGGGGAGGGACGTGAGGCGTACGATTCAGACGCTCCCCTACATTACAGTGGTGTATCTGTTTGCGGCCGTTTCAGTAGGGGCTTTGGTATCATACTTGGGCGAGCCGCTGACTGGTTATGGAGGCAGGGAGCATCTTCTTTTTTTGCTTCTGGCACTGTTTCCTACTTTGTTGGGTCACACGCTGTTGAACTGGGCCCTGGGCTATCTTCAGACCGCACCGGTGGCAGTGACCACTCTGGGTGAGCCGGTCGGGGCAAGCATACTGGCGTATTTTGTCCTGAGCGAGTCTCCCGGTATTTTGCAACTCGCAGGGGGTGTAGTGGTCCTGGGGGCACTGGCAGCGTTCTGGATGCTTTCGAAAGGCAAAGGCGTCACTCATGTAGCAGGATAATCATCAGAGGTGCCCGGGACCCTCGGCAGGGAGGGATAAAAGTGAACTGGCTTGATTGGGTCGTTGTGTTGGTAGTTGGTCTTGGCGTCATAAGGGGGTTGCGGCGGGGATTTGTCCGGTCACTGCTGGGATTGGTTGGGCTGATAGCAGCAGTCGTTTTGGGTTGGAGCTGGTCGCCCCAACTGGTGCAGATGATGGAGAGCAGGTGGGCTTGGCAAACCAGAATTGCCGAGCACCTGGTGGACAGCCCCATATCACCCCAGGCAGTCGGTGGGGTCTTGTCCCCCGCGGCAGACTACACTGATATGGCACACATGCTTCTGACTGTTTTTGCTTTTGCTATTGTCTTCATGGTTGTACGGGCTACTGTGGCACTTCTTTCCAGCGGACTGCACTTGGCCGTAGGCTGGGGTGTCACTGGGATTCTCAACAGCGTAATGGGGGGCTTGTTCGGTTTTTTCACCGCGACCATCGCCCTTGCTGTTATCCTGGGAGTCCTTCTTACCGCCTCGACCGCCTTTCCCCTGCTGGAAGGGATTGCAGAGGCAGTAGAGGCGTCTGCAATGAGCCGCGAGCTGGTCCGTATATTCTACCGCATGAGCCCCTTACGCGATCACCTTTTAGAGCACATTACCCTTGGAGGAGTTAGACATGCAGTTCCAGCAGTTTTGGGAGGATTTAACAGCGGGAGTTGACTGGGTTTATCTGTGGCGCCTGGCAGGACAGGTGGCTCTGATAGTTGGTGGGTTTCACATTTTGGCCAGAATAGCTGCTTCACTGGTTGACCGATCCATAGATGCTGCCGAACGCAGGATCAGCAGCGAAGACGAAACGCGCAGGATGGAAACGCTCAGGGGGGTGCTGAAGTCGCTGCTGCGTTATGCAATTGATGTCGTGGCGGTGTTGACTATTCTGCCCCTTCTCAACATCCCCATTGCTCAGTTTCTGGCAGGAGCGGGCGTGGTTGGACTGGCGGTGGGCTTCGGCGCTCAGCATCTAGTAAGAGACCTGGTGTCGGGTTTCTTTATTCTCTTTGAAGATCAATTTACCGTCGGGGACTTCATAGAGGCTGCGGGGCAGTCCGGTGTCGTGGAAGAGATGGGGCTGCGGGTCACAAGGATTCGCAACTTCGGTGGTCAGGTTCACTTCATCCCCAATGGGAAAATCGAACAAGTGACCAACTTCTCGCGTGGTACTATGAGGGTGCTGGTTGATGTTGGAGTAGCCTATGAAGAGGATGTTGACCGGGCGGTAGGGATTCTCGAGCAGCTGTGCGAGGAGATGTCCGGCGATATGGACAACCTGGTTGAGGGGCCTGATGTGCTGGGAGTGACGGAGCTTGGCGATTCTTCTGTAACACTGAGGGTCAGGGCTCGGGCGGTCAGCATGCAGCAGTGGAATGCAGAACGAGAAATCAGACGGCGAATCAAACGTAGATTCGATGAACAGGGCGTGGAGATTCCGTATCCGCGGCGCGTTGTCGTACCCGCTCAGATGACCAAGGTGGGAATGGTTGAAGCAGGCGAAAGTGACAGTTTCGGTAATATAAGTGCAGACGAACACGAAGAGAAAGGGATTACAACCGATGACCAATAACCGGGACATTCGCGTCGGCGACATTGTGAAACTGAAAAAGCCTCACCCCTGCGGAAACAGCCGGTGGGAGATACTACGTATCGGCGCCGACTTCCGCCTTCGCTGTCTGGGTTGCAGCAGAACTCTCATGATGCCTCGCCGCAAGGTGGAGAAAGCGGTGCGAGAAATCGAAGGCTGCGAGTAGGCGACCACACGGCAAGGACGAAAAGCAAGACATTGAAAGGAGTTCCGTATGCGTGTTGGAATAGTGGGGCTGCCCAACGCCGGCAAGTCCACTCTTTTCAACATCCTGACAGGCGCGAATGCCGAGACCGACATTTATCCCTTTACCACGGTGGAGCGGAATGTAGGAAGGGTGGCTGTTCCGGATGAGCGACTGGAGCCCCTCGCTGAGGCCATCGGCTCGGAAGAAACTGTGCCTACTTCCGTTCAGGTGGTGGACATTGCCGGTCTTGTTCCCGGGGCCAGCCGGGGAGAGGGATTGGGTAATCGATTCCTGGGGCATATCCGGGAGGTTGATGCAGTAGCCCACGTGATCAGGGCATTTCAGTCCGATGAGGTCACTTCTCCTCAGGAAGGGCTCGACCCAATCCGCGACCTGCAGCAGGTGCAAAAAGAGCTGGTGTTGGCCGACCTGCAGAGCGTTGACAAGAAAGTGCAACAGGTCAGCCGTGAGGCCAAGAGCCAGGCGCCCGAAGCGCTAGAACGACTTGAGCATCTAAAGCAGCTTAGGAAACGTCTCGACAGTGGCCAGTACCTCCATCAATGCTGGCAGCAGTTGAGTGACGGTGAATCCAGACAGGCCGAACAGCTGCACCTTCTGACCATGCGACCGGTCTTATACGTGCTCAACGTGAGTGAAGAAGACTATGGGGAGGGAGGTCGCATCTGGCGAAAGAGACTCGCCGAACACCTGCAGGAGCAACCCAGTGATATACTGATAATCTCTGCTCGCTTTGAAGAAGAACTTGCCGCCTTTGATTCCCAAGAACGGCAGATGTTCCTCCAGGACGCAGGGGTTGATGAATGGGGGCGAAGCCGCTTTCTTCGTTCTGCTCATCAGCTATTAGGGCTTCTGACTTTTTTCACCGGCAATCAGCGGCAGACGCAGGCCTGGTCGCTGACCCGGGGAGGGACCGCACTGGATGCTGCCGGAAAGATTCACACCGACATGGCTGAAGGCTTTATCCGTGCAGAAGTCATACAGGCTGACGTTTTGATAGGTATGGGTTCTCGCCGGCTGGCCCGCGAAAGGGGTCTGACCCGTATAGTGGGTAAAGAGTATCTGATGCGTGAGGGCGATGTGATAGAAGTACGATTTCGCAGCTGATCGGATGGCTGTTGAGGTTGTCACGGCCGACAGAGACGGCGGTGTCATAAAGCTGTGAGGGCTTTGTCCCTTTGCTGTCTTGTACGCTGCTGCAGCCTCCCTGGGCGGCCAGCAGACCTGCAGATTGTCACGCAGAACGACGTGCAGTTCATGCGGGGGTTGAGCAAACCGCAACGAGTAATCCCCTGGTGGTTGGGGCGTATCCGCAGGCTGTGAGGTCGTACAGAGATGAGGGCCGAACTTCTGTGCCGTAAATGCAGCCTGACGTTTGCGCCAGCCGAAGGGGCGTTGTATAATACACAAGTCGAAAAGAAAGATGCTCACTCTATCCATCATCTCTTCCTGCTTTGCCCCGGTAGGGCAAAGCCACGAGCCCATGGGAAGGAGGCATTCAGTTGGTATCCCGAGATTACGAGTTGATGTATATTGTGCGCCCTGATGTGGGCGAAGAAAGTGCTGCTTCTATGGCGGACAACTACTGTCAGCTGCTGGAGGAGCTTGGCGCTGAAGTGCGCGATGTGGATGATTGGGGTAACCGTCGCCTGGCCTACGAGATTGACGACTACTCCGAAGGCCATTACGCTATCATCACGTTTTGGGGCGACGCAGACGTAGTGGATGAGGTTGACCGCCGCATGCGCCTGGATGAGAGTATCATTCGGTTTATGACGGTCCGGCAATCAGAATAGCTGGCTCAAAGAGGAGGGGCCAACATGTTGAACGTCGCGGTCCTTATAGGCAGGCTTGCGCGGGACCCGGAAGCAAGGTATACGGTCAACGGTACTGCAGTAACAAAATTCACCATGGCGGTGGAAAGACCGTTTACCAACCGCGAGGGCGAACGTGACGCTGATTTCCTGGATGTGGTTTGCTGGCGTAAACTTGCAGAGACAGTGGCCAATAACCTGCGCAAAGGCAGGCTGGTTGCTGTGCAGGGACGCATTCAAAAGGACACCTGGCAGACTGATGAAGGAGAGTACCGCTCACGCGTAGAGATAGTGGCTAACGACGTCCGATTTCTGGACTGGCCGGACGATGAGCGCAGCGGTCGGAGGCGACAGCAGAGGGAGGAAGACGATTCTTTTGATGATTTTGATGATCTCGAAGATCTGGACGACGATGACCTGGACCCGGTCCCGTTTGATTGAGTCGGCAAACAACTGGGGTGCAGCACTGATGGGAGGTGTCCGGTGTGGCGCGACGTAACGGTCGGAGGAAATCGTGCTCTTTCTGCATGGATGATGTTGAGCAGGTGGATTACAAGGATGTGGGACGGCTGCGGAGGTTTTTGAGTGACCGCGGTAAAATCCTTCCTCGCAGAATTACGGGCACCTGCTCCCGGCATCAACGACAGCTGTCCAAAGCGATCAAGCGGGCGAGATTCATGGCCTTGCTGCCCTACGTTGTGGACTGAGCATAAACACAAACGCTCTACGAGGGAGGAATGGGGTGCCTGGCGGTACTCCGACTGTTTTGCCCCGCAAGGAAACTGGCGACGTTGGAATCGCCAAAAACGCTCATGCTATAGAGTGGCTGAAGGCGGAAATGGCTGCCCACCTGGGAAGTCTCTTCCGTGCTCTCGTGGCTGCCAAGGAGGATGCCGTGACCAAGTTCCTGGCGGCACTTGTTTCTTGCTGCTATCTTCTGGCACGCCGGATGGGGGTTAGTTTCGCCCGCCTGGACTCACGCATCGATCAGCACCTTCGCAGCAACAGGAGAAACGAGCATCAGCTTGAGACCTGGTATGGAGATCTGTCAGCCCTTTTGAAATATAGAAACGAAGAAAGAGGGTGATTGGCAATCTCCATATGGGGAGGTGAGCAGCAGGACGGTTCGTCTGCAGTGAGGGCTCTGACGGAAAGCGCCCTGCTGGCGGCTATTACCGTGCTGCTGATGTTTGCCGGGAATTTTCTTCCACTGGCAGGGATGTTTCTGGTTTTGATGTGGCCGGTGCCGGTAATGCTGGTGATCTTGCGGCACGGCATCCGTTACGGATTGATGACCGTAGCGGTGACAGTGGTCCTCGGAGCCACCTTTTTGGGTCTTTTGCATGCGGTGTTCACGGGAGTGACAGTAGTTGGGTTCATTGGAGTGATTTTTGGGGTTGGACTGCGCGCAGGTTGGGATGCCCCGACTCTGGTGGGAGCAGCCTCTGTGGTGGTGGCGATATCTTTTCTTATGATCATCGCCCTCTCGGCCCCCTTGCTCGGGGTAAATATCATAGAGACCGTTCGCACCAGTCTGCAGGAAGGCTTCGAGATGGCCGTAGATACGTATATTTCGCACGGCCTCATAGACCCGGAAGACGCCGAGCAGACCGAGCAGCAGATGCAGCAGGCAGTCGAACTGGTGGATCTACTGTTTCCCGCTCTGTTTTTGATGTCTGCTGCCGTATACGCCCTGTGGACTTTCTTGATCACCCGCTGGTTTTTGCCCAGACTGGGCTACGAGGTGCCGGTGCTGCCGCCTTTTGCCACCTGGAAAGCCCCTGTGTGGCTGGCGCTTGTTTTTCTTGCCAGTTTCATGCTGGAGATGTTGTGGGGGCAGCAGGCTGGACCTTACTGGTTGGATTTGGCCAGGAACGTCTTTTTCATCGTAAATATGGTGTACCTGGTCTGTGGAGCCGCGCTGCTTTATTTTTTCCTTCAGCGTTACCTCCGCCTTCGCTGGGTGGCGGCTGCGGCCTGCTTCTTTGTGGCAATGCAGTCATTCGGTGCGCTGCTGCTGCCGCTGGCAGCAATACTTGATTCAGGGCTGGACTTTCGGGACCGTGTCGGGTCGCAGAGTGCGTGATTTGCAACAGGGGTGACTGACAGAATGTGTGGAGGTGTAAGGTATGCGTGTAATTTTGGTTGAAGATGTCGAAAATCTTGGCGAGGCCGGTGATCTGGTTGACGTCGCTGATGGGTATGCCCGCAATTACCTGCTTCCCCAAAAGCTGGCACAGCGAGCCACCGCAGAGAATGTCGCCCGATGGGAACAGCGTCAGCAACAGCGAACACGGCGGCAGGAGCTGCTCCGTCAGCAGGCCGAGGAGCGGGCCGCCGAACTGCAAGGCGCCGCTTTAGTTGTGTCGGCGCGCGCGGGTGAGAAGGGCAAGCTGTTCGGGTCAGTCACGGCTCAGGATATAGCTGATGCCCTCGCGGACAAACTTGATGTCGAAGTAGATAGAAGGGAGATTCAGCTCGACGAGCCGCTGTCAGCTCTTGGTGAGTATAGTGTATCTATCCGTCTGCACCGCGAGGTGTCCGCAGAAGTGAAGGTGGAGGTTGTCGCTGAGGAGAACTGACCGGCGGTTGACCGATAAGCCAGTTGGATCCGGGGGAGGAGGTACACCTATGAGCCAGCCGGTAGACCGGGTGCCGCCGCAGAATGAGGATGCGGAACAATCAGTTCTGGGTTCAATGCTGCTGGACCGGGAAGCTATAGTGGTGGCAGCAGACATCCTGCAGGGGGAAGATTTCTATCGCGAATCCCATGAGCAGATTTTTGAAGCGATATTAGCCCTGTACGACCGGGGAGAAGCGGTGGACCTGGTTACTGTAACCGACAAACTCGAGAGGGAGGGCGCACTGGACAAAGTGGGTGGTGCCAGCGAGATATCATCCCTGGCCAATGCGGTACCCAGTGCGGCCAACATAGAGCATTACGCGCACATCGTGGAGCAGAAATCGATCCTTCGGCGACTGCTGCGGGCGTGCTCGCGTATCACGCAGATGGTATACAGGGCAGGAGATGAATCAGAGGAGATTCTCGATCGGGCTGAGCAGATGATCTTTGAGATTGCCCAGTCCAGAATGGGACGGGACTACGCAACGCTGAAAGAAGTATTAAAGGATGCGTTCGAGGAAATCGAGACCCTGTATCATAACAAGGGGAGCGTGGTCGGTGTTCCCACTGGATTCGCCAAGCTGGACGAAATGACCTCCGGGCTGCATAAATCGGAGATGATTATTATTGCTGCCCGCCCCTCGGTCGGCAAGACGACTCTGGCTCTTAACATAGCGGCCAATGCCGCTGTCGATCACGATGTGCCAGTGGCCGTCTTCAGCCTGGAGATGGCGCGGTATCAGCTGGCTCAACGACTACTGTCCTCGGAGGCAGGTATCGATGGCCACCGACTACGCACCGGATATCTTCGGGATGAGGACTGGCCGAAGCTGTCGCGGGCTCTGGGACGACTCAGCGAGGTCGAAATATACGTCGACGATACCCCCAATCTCAGTGCGATGGAGCTGCGTGGGCGGGCAAGACGGCTGAAGTCAGAACGGGATATCGGCATGGTCATAATAGATTACCTGCAGCTGATGCACGGGGCAGATGAGGAAAACAGGCAGCAGGAAATATCTACGATATCGCGTTCGCTAAAACAGCTTGCCCGCGAGCTGCAGTGTCCGGTAGTAGCGCTTTCGCAGCTGAGCAGGGCAGTCGAGCAGCGTTCTAACCATAAGCCCCAGCTGTCCGATCTGCGCGAGTCCGGGGCCATAGAGCAGGACGCTGACCTGGTTGCCTTTTTGTGGGACAACCCTGAGCGAGACAACGAAAACGTTTTGGACATAATAGTCGCCAAGCAGCGTAATGGGCCGACCGGCATCATACAGCTTCTGTTTTTGCAAAAATACAGCAGGTTTGTTGAACCCAGCTGGCGGGAGGAGGGGTAGATTGTCAGATGTACGGCAGGACCAAGAATCGTACGATGTGATCATCGTGGGCGCCGGACCGGCGGGCATATTCTGCGCTATCGAGC
>PUMD01000044.1 GCA_003551215.1 Clostridia bacterium
ACTTTTCCCGCATGCACCCGGCGGCGCCGGAGACCGCCGTGTGGGTGGAGGACGTCAGGCACAAAAGCTTTTTGCAGCTGGACGAGGAAGGTGCCGAGGCGGCTGCAGCCACATCGGTGGAGGTTCGCGTCGAATCAGTGTCTGAGGTGCATAAAATGACCCTCGACAGGCCCTTTTTGTTTGCCATATACGACGACCTGACCGATACAGTGCTGTTCGCCGGCTGGGTGATGAATCCCGGCGGTGAATAACACCTGACCGCCGTCAGCAGCCGAGTTGGCGGCTTCCCCCGCGGTGCTGCGGTGTGTCCGGCTGCGTGGCACACCGCAGCGCAGCTATCCCGCCGGTGCGTACAGGGGCAAGGCAGCGGACAAATCAGGACTGCTTTTTGGCTTTGGCGTCGGTCTTCAGCGCGATGCCGACCGGGCAGTGGTCTGAACCGTAGACGTCATCGAGTATGAAAGCCTCCTGCACGCGGTCGGTCATGTTCTCTGAGACGAAGACATAATCCAGCCGCCATCCCACGTTGCGCTCGCGCGCCCGGGTGCGGTAGTCCCAGAAGCTGTACTTTTCGCATTGTGGATGAAGCATGCGGAAGGTATCTACGAAGCCTGCCTTCAGCAGCTGGTCGATCCATTGTCGCTCCTGGGGCAGAAAACCGGATACGTCCTGGTTCTCAGCGGGGCGGGCCAGGTCTATCTCCCGGTGAGCTGTGTTGACGTCGCCGCAGATGATGACACTTTCGCCGGAGGCGACGAGGTCCCGGGCGGTCTGCAGAAAGGACCGATAAAAATCCATCTTGTACTGCAGCCTCTCGTCTGACTGCTTGCCGTTGGGGAAATAAACGTTGTAAAGCACAAAGTCGGCATAGTGGGCAGCAAGAAGGCGGCCCTCCGGGTCAAACTTCTCGTCAAACACATGGTTTACCTCCACCGGCTCTTCCTTAGTGTACAGGCCGACTCCGCTGTACCCTTTGCGCTCCGGGCGGGAGAAGTAGCTGTGATAACCGGGTATGTTGCGGACTTCGTCGGGCAGCTGCCCGGGGTAGGCCCGGGTCTCCTGCAGACAAAGTACGTCGGGGGCTTCCCTGTCCATCCATTCGGGCAGGCCTTTTTTCGCTGCCGCCCGCAGTCCGTTGACGTTCCAGGAAATCAAACGCATTCTGGGTTCCTCCTCGCAAGATCACCGCTTGTGACGATCTCAAGTGCGCTGCAGCAAGGTGCAAAAAGGTGCAGATAGATGACAATTTTGACGAAAAGCGCCGAAAGTCCTGCAGTGTCGGGGGAGATATCTTCGTAAGACCCGTGGTCACCGCCGTGGAAAGGAGGACGGCGGACGCCGAACCCTTTGCAGCACTATCGAGGTGAGATTGGTGGTCGGTGTGGGAGAAGATCGAGATTCCTCAGATAGTCGCCGCAGGCATGGAAAAAGCGAGGAGAGAGGACAGCCTTCTCTCCTCGCCCGTCCGGCCTTCCGGCTCTCCGCTGAATTTTACCAGCGGACGCCATCGACGTATCCCGCCAGGAACAAAAACAGAAGCAGGGTGCCGATGTAGTCCCGACGGGGGTCCATCATGGCGGACAGGACCAGAAACAGCAGCAGAGTGGAGATATCGTCACGCCTCACTGTGTTTCACCTCCTCGAGTGATGTTAAACTCGGGGAACTGGCCCCTTTGAAGCTGCAGTACATAATATGATTGCCCGGGCTTTATGTGACCGCCCAGGCGTCGGGATACAACACCCAGAAGCTGCCCTGCCTGCCGGTGTTCTGCGCAGGCTGTGTCACTCCTGGAGGTAGTGCTCCGCGCTTTTCAGCCGGCGCAGAGTTGTGAGGCGATTTATCACGGTGGGATGAGGGCCTGATGAAGACTCACCGAAATGATGAAGCGCCGGACACCGCCGGGCTGGAACGGTGAGGGGGAACTGCAGCTCCCCCTCGTCGTTCCGCCCATTGACCGGTTCTCAGAAGCGGATTCCGTCCCCGAGGAATCCGGACAGGACCAAAAACAGAAGCAGGGTGCCGATGTCGTCCCTGCGGCGATCAAACATGCCTGACAGCACAATGAACAGAAGCAGGGTGGAAATGCCATCACGGTGCACTGCATTCACCTCCTCGAGTAGATGTCTAACCCGGGGGTCGGGGCCCTCGCGACTTGCAGTACATAATATGAAACAGGCGATCTTATGTGACCGCGTTCGGTGGCCCGGTGGTTGCTGCTGTCTGTACCGCTTCAGGCAGGCGGCTGACAGGCGGTGGACCGGCTTTAATGACGGTTCTGTTCGGTGAACAGACGAATCTGAGATATCTCCTGCGGGCAGGCACTCTTACAGGCGGGAGTTTTGCCTGGTGGCGCGAAGGGAGGGAAGTGTTGAACTCCCTCCCTCGTGGTTGTCGGCGGTCTGGTCCACCGGCAGCTGGTGGTCAGAAGCGGATTCCGTCCCCGAGGAATCCGGACAGGACCAAAAACAGAAGCAGGGTGCCGATGTCATCCCTGCGGGGGTCCATCATGGTGGTCAGGACCAAAAACAGAAGCAGAGTGGAAATACCATCACGGTGCACTGCGCTCACCTCCTCGGCTGATGATGGTCGGGGTCTGGGCCCTCGCGATTTTCACTACATAATATGAAAAGACTTATTTTATGTTACCTGTATCCCGGGCGGGGGGAGGGCCTCCGCTTCTCAGACGGATCTTGATGCTGTATGGTTGTAATTGAGAAGGATAAAGGGCAGAAGGAGATTTCCGCCGCATTGCAAACAAGAGGGATTCTGAAGGGTGAGCGACGATGCATAGTCGCCGGATTACTGCAGATCAGTACCCTAAAGCAGCAGGCTCTATCGGTTGAGGGGAGAGGCTACAGACCGTGCAGAGGCGGATGCTGAACCACCTAATCACGCTGGCGCTGCTTCTGGTGGTCATTTTTCTGCTTTTCCCCGGCAGCCGCGACGGCGTTCATAATGCGCCCCCGCCTGAGGCTTTCTCCGAGCGGGAAAACTACATATGGGTGTGGAGCGTCGAATCCTCGCAGGTGTTAATTGAGCCCAACACCGTCGTCGCCTGGGGGCTGGGATGGGAGAGCGGCTCTCGCACTGCTTTGGAGAACCTTCGCGATGGTCTGGAGTTCGAGTTCTACATAAATGACCGGCGGGTGGAGGACCCCGACCGCTATCTGGCCCTGCGCAGCGCCAGGATAGACAGAACCGACCGCGTCTGGCAGCTGAGTTTTCTGTATGAGGGGCCCACCCTTCCTCCCGGCGAGCACGTATGGGCAATTCGTCTCGGGGGTTCGGTGCGACCGATGGAGTTCAGCGGGGTGATATACGTTCTGCCGGGTCAGTAGCGGCGGAGATCCCGGCCGGACCCCCGCCGCCCAGCCGCGTGGTTCAGTAGCTGTTCTGCATGTCATCAACCAGCGATCCCACGTACTGCACCGCGCGTCGAATAGCCTCTGGACTGCTCATGTCCACCCCTGCCATCTGGGCCAGCTGCAGCGGCTTTTTTGTCCCTCCAGCCTGCAGTACCTCAAGCCACCTTTCGGCTGCCGGTCGGCCTTCTGTGCGAATGTCTTCGGCGACAGCTGTTCCGATGGTGAGTCCGGCGGCGTAGCTGTACGGATACAGGCCGCGGTAGTAATGAGGCTGACGCATCCAGGTCAGGCGGGCACCTTCATCGATCTCCACCTCTCCGCCCCAGAACTCATCCAGGATTTCGCCCTGCACCCGGCTGAGCACTCCGGCGTTTACCGGCTGCCCTTCCTCTGCCAGCGCGTATATGCGCCGCTGCAGCTCGCCCTCTATGAGGTGGCGCACGAAATTGTGGTGATAGGTCATCAAAAGCTGTTCTACCACCCAGCGCTTCATGCGCACATCGTCTCCGCTTTGCTGCATGATATACTCTCCGACGAGCAGCTCGTTTACCGTCGATGGTGCTTCTATGAAGAACATGGAGGTGCGGCAGTTGGTGAGGCGCTGGGTGCGCTGCGCCATGACCCCGTGTCCGGCGTGGCCCAGCTCATGGGCCAGGGTCAGGGCATTGCGCATGCTGCCGGTCCAGGTTATCAGAATATAGGGGTGAACTCCATACACAGAATTGCAGAAGGCGCCGGTCGATTTCCCCGCATTCTCCGCCAGATCTATCCAGCGGTCGGTCAGTCCCGCATCGATGATACCGCGGTATTCATCACCCAGCACGGCCAGCCCGCCGCTTATCAGCTCGGAGGCCTCCTCGTAGCTGATCTGGGGCTGATATTCGGGGTCCAGCGGAACCTCGATGTCGCAGTAAAGCATCTTGTCAAGTCCCACCACGTCCTTGCGCAGGCGCGCGTATCTGCGCATGTGCGGCGCAAGCTCACCGAGAATGATGTCGTGGATGTCGTTGTACACCTGCAGAGGAACCTCCTGCCTCTGCAGCAGCATGTGGACCGCGGAGGAAAAGCCCCGGTTGTCGGCCATTACCACGTTTTTCCGCACTTCGGTGCCCCAGCTGGTGCCGAAGGTGTTCTGATAGGCACTGAGCCCCTCGGTGAAGGAAGAAAAGGCGCTGCGGCGCAGGGTGGTATCCGGGGACCGCTCATATCGTCCCTCGTAGGCGGAGAAAGTCACCGGAACTTCGCTGCCGTCGGAGTCCGCCGCCGGCTCAAACTTCATATCGGTGGTTTTTGCCCGTCGGTAAATGTTGGAGGGGGCATCCAGCACTTCGCTCAAAGAGGCCAGTACGGATTCGGTCTCCGGCTGCAGCGTGTGCGGCTTGAAGTCCAGCAGGCGCCGGATAAAAGGCCGAAACGATTCCAGTTCGGGTTCCTGCTGCATGTAGCGTTCCAGCGTGCCGTCGGGCAAATTGAGGGCTTCCGAACGGATGAACGCAGAATTTGCGGAAAACTTCGATCTCAGGGCAGAAATCCTGCCCATTTGTGTCTGATTTTGCTGCGAGGTTCCATCCGCGGCCAGCTTCAACCCCGCATAGGAGCCCACCCGCATCAGACGTTCGGTGAGCCGCTCCTGTTTTTTGAGGCACTCGAGGAAGATTCCGGCCCCCTCGTCCAGTCTGCCGCGGTAGGTGGTGATGCCTTCAAGGTCCTCTGCCAGCGACTGCAGGGCCTTCTCCCACTGTTCATCATCAGAAAACAGATCGGTAAGATCCCAGGTCAGTTCCTCGGGCACTTCATCTCTGCTGAGCAGTTTTTCCGACATTTTGCTCTCCCTTCAGATGACGCGATGTTATTACAGTAAAATTTGGCAATCCAGCCACCCGTGTTGCTATGAGTAATTCATATTTCGGTACCGGACGGGGCAATCCTGCGTGGGGAGCGAATTTCGCTTACCCGGTTGGGGCGCCGGCAGCAGGCTGCTGGGTCCGGAGGTGGTGGGTGGTGTCTTGCGCCGTCCTTTGCACTATAATTGAGTCCAGCGGATTGACGGGAGGCAGTTTGCATGAAGCAGCAGAAGGTCCTGGTGGTAGATGATGATGACAACGTGGTTCGTCTGATTTCTCTGTACCTCAAACAGGAGGGGTACTCGGTCTTTGAAGCGGCGGACGGGAAAGAGGCCCTCCGGCTGCACCGACGGCACCGACCCGATCTGGTGGTGCTGGACATCATGTTGCCCAAAATGGACGGCTGGGAGGTCTGCCGGCGGCTGCGGGAGCAGCACAGCACCCCCATTATCATGTTGACAGCGAGAGATGACGATTCGGACAAGGTGCTGGGGCTTGAGTTGGGTGCCGATGATTACGTGACCAAGCCCTTCAACCCCCGGGAGCTGGTGGCGCGAGTAAAGGCTGTGCTTCGAAGGCTGAGAGCCTCCGACGGCGAAGAAGAAGGCGAGGTGCTGCAGTATCGGCAGCTTTATCTTAACCGCACCGAGCGGCGGTGCTGCGTGGGCGGAAGCGAAATACCGCTGACGGCCAAGGAATTTGATCTTCTTTGGCTGCTGGCCGGGCACCCGCGGCGGGTTTTTTCGCGCGAACAGTTTCTGCAGCAGGTGTGGGGGTATCACTACACCGGAGATACGCGAACCGTAGATACGCACATCAAGAGGCTGCGTAAGAAGCTGTCAGTCGCAGAGGACCCCGATTGGGAGATCGCGACGGTATGGGGGATAGGATACCGTTTTGAGGTGGATGAGGAGCTATGAGGTTGAGGTTGGGGCTGGCGGGAAAACTCATCGCGGTTAACCTGGCCGTTGTCGCGGTGGCAGTACTGCTGACCGGGGTGCTTCATACCACCATGCTGCGGGATTACGTTTTTTCTCACAAGGAGTCTGAACTCGTTTCTGCCGCCGAACAGATCAACCACGTGGCGGTGCAGTACGTCTCGGGTGAGATGAATGAAGAGGCGCTGGTTTCTGTGCTGGATGCGGTAGATCGGCTGGTAGACGCCAGGGTCAGTCTGGTGGACATCCAGGGGCGAATACTGCGCGGCTCACGGGGCATGCAGGCGGGGCGGCGGGCTTTTGTCACCCCTGAAGACCTGCAGCAACTGCAGGGCGGTGAGACCGTTGTACATACCCACAAGCATCCTCACTTTGAGGAAGAGATGCTCTCGGTGGCGGTGCCTCTGATGCGCGAACCCCAGCAGTCCGGTGCAGTGGTTGCTGCTGTGCTTTTGCATTCCCCGGTGAGGGGCATTCAACAGACTGTCGACCGGCTGCGCACCTTTACCCTGTGGGCGGGTATGATCGCCCTGCTGTCGGCCGGAGCATTGGGATACGCGGCGTTCAAGCGGATAGCGCATCCGATATCGGCCATGACCGAAGCCGCCCTCGCGATGGCCGACGGCAACTTCTCACGCAGGGTCGCGGTGGAATCGGATGATGAGATCGGTCAGCTGGGGCGGTCGCTGAACCACCTTGCTGCCAACCTGTCGCACAGCATCTGGACGCTGCGCAGGGAAAAGGACAAGTTCGCTTCCACAGTCAGCGCCATGACCGAAGGGGTGCTGGGCGTAGACAGAGATGGTCGGGTATTTTTGGTGAATCCTGCTGCCGCCCGAATACTGCATATTACGCCCCGCAGCGAGGCGCAGGAATCAGCCGAGGAACCGGAGAAGCTGCTCGGTGATAATCTGCAGGAGATCGTAGATGAGACTCTGCAAAGTGGGGAGAGTCAGCGCGGAAAACTGCAGCTGGAGGATACTGTCTGTGAAGTGCACGCCGCGCCCGTTGGGGCGGAAAACGCAGAGCCCTGGTGGGGCTGCGTGGTGCTGCTGCGGGATGTAAGCGATGAACACCGCCTCGAACAGCTGCGACGACAGTTTGTTGCCGATGCCTCACATGAGCTCAGAACGCCGCTCACCGTCATTTCTGGATTTCTTGAAGCACTGCATGATGGAACCGTTCCCGACGACGAGAGGGAGCAATTCGTGGCCCTGATGAGGGACGAGGCGAGGCGTTTGAACCGGCTGGTGGCCAACCTGCTGGACCTTGAGCGTTATGATTCAGGCCGCATAAAGCTGGACTTCGGATGGTTTGACCCGGGCGAATCCATGCAGACGGTATCCCGCAGCCTGCAGCTGACAGCAGCCGAGGGTGAAGTGAACCTTAAAGTCGATTGCCCCAACGACCTGCCCCGGGTCTACGCCGACCGGGAAGCGATCGAGCGAATTCTGCTGAATCTGGTGGAAAACGCCCTGAGGCACACCCCACCCGGCGGGGAAGTAACGATGCGGGCCCACCGGGAAGGCGACAGGGTGCACGTGCAGGTGACCGACACCGGCGGGGGTATTCCTCCTGAGGAAATTCCGCACCTGTGGGAGCGATTTTACAAGGTTGACCGGTCACGTTCGCGCGACAGCAGCGGCACCGGCCTCGGTCTGGCCATCGTCAGGCGGCTGATCGAGGCGCACGGTGAGGACATCTGGGTAGACAGCGAGCCGGGCGTCGGCACCACTTTCACCTTCACCCTCAAAACCGGGTGTTGCTGAGAAATTTGCAGTCTCGTCACAAATACGTCACATTTTACGATTAATCTATTCTCACAAAGAATCTGTGGGAGGTGACGACACGATGAATGCAGCAGGCAAGAGGAACCGTTTGGCGCTCGCTGCGCTGGTGCTGGTTTTGGTACTGGCGGCGGGTACGGTGGCATACGCCGGCTTCGGCAGCCGGGCAGCCGAACGCAGCCTGGACTGCGATTCACAGCCAGTGCTTACCGACGAGCAGCGCGAGCAGCTGCAGCAGATCAGAGAGCCGCTGCGCGCCCAGCTGGCCGAGGCCCGTGACGAACGTGACCGGGAGGAGATGAGCCGCATAAGGGAGCAGATGTGGCAGGCCGCCCGGGACATCCTCACCGACGAGCAGCTGGCGCAGATCGAGCAGAGACGCTCCTGTGACGACCTGCAGACGCAGCAAAGACGTGGCCGCAACGGAAAATACGGCGGCTGGTAAGGTGTTGCGTTAACCGATGCAACGCAGACCGGGGCGGCGGGCTTCATCTGCCTCCGGCCCCGGTCGCAGTTTCCCCCTCACGTGTTCGCCCACCGCCAGTCCGTCCCCCCATCTGACTGCGTGAAGCTGGCATCTGTGCCCAGGATCTGACTATCAGATCAAGAGGCCATCGGTGTGATAGGACAAGCAGGTGACCTGCAGCAAGCGGTATGCTTCAGTCTCGCTGCGTGCAGGATTTGCTTGCCCGAAGTGGGGCAGCGTTGATGTATGTGTTGAACGGGTCGGGCAGGTTCTGTGGATGTTGTGCAGAAATTATTAAATGGATCATATCGAGTAGGGCAAAAAAGGGGCGGTGCAGGCATGCTTCCGGACAGCGCGAGGACAATAGCGGGTGATGTGGGAATACTGTTGAAGCTGCTGGCTTTGCTATTGCTGATCCCGCTTGCCATAGGGGCGGTGCAGGGAGAAAGCAGACAGCTTATGGCCAGCTACATTCTGACTATACTGCTGGCCGGTGCCCTCGGTCTTTTGCTGAGCGCTGTCGGGCGGGATGAGATACCTGTTGATGTTGGACTGGGCATGATAATGTGCGCAGTGGGGTGGGTCTTCGCCTCGCTGGTGGTGGCTGTCCCCTTTGCTGTAGGATTGGGAATGAATTTTTTGGATGCTTTTTTCGAGTCGGTTAGCGGATTCACCACCACCGGGATTACGCTGCTGCAGGGCCTCGAGCAGCTGCCGATTTCGTTGATGTTTCTGCGCAGCTTTATACAATGGCTTGGTGGACTGGGTATACTGTCTTTCTTTCTGCTGGTTGTCTTTCGCGGAAAAGGCGTCGCCTGGCGGCTGTTTGAGGCGGAATCCCACAAGGTACCCACCTCCCGGCCGACACCCAACCTGTTCCGCACCATCCAGATCCTGTGGGCCATATACCTGGGGATGACTCTTTTTCAGGTAGTGCTTTTGGCTGCCTGCGGGGTGGGTCTTTTTGATGCGGTGCTGCACAGCATGAGTACCGTATCCACCGGCGGTTTTTCCCGTTTTGATGCCAGCATCGGGCATCTCGCCCAGGCAGGGCATCCCAACTACCGCCTGATAGAATACATCGTCTGCCTGTTTATGTTCCTGGGCGGCACCAGCTTCCTTATGCATTACAAGCTTGTGCAAAAGGACTGGGCTGATGTGCTGGCCAACGTGGAATTCCGCGCTTACGTCCGGCTGGTGCTGGGGATGACAGTCCTGATAACCTTTTCGGTGCTGGTTGTTAGAGGGTGGCCCGCCCGGTTCGCCGAGCTCGAGGAAACGGTCAGAACCAGCCTGTTTCAGGTGCTGGCCGTAATGACCACAACCGGATTCGCTACCCAGCCGATCGGTTCCGTTTATTTCGGGGCCTTCGCCCGCCAGCTCTTTTTGGTGATGATGCTGATAGGCGGCAGCGTGGGTTCAACCTCGGGTGGATTCAAGGTTTTCCGGATAGTGGTTCTCAGTCGACTTTTTGGGCGGCAGATCAGGTCCCTGGCCCTGCCGCGGCGGGCGGTAACTCCGCTGGCCATAGAGGGGAGACAGGTCGACTGGGAGGACGTATACCATATAGGTGGCCTTCTTTTCGCCTGGCTGCTTTTGATACTGATTGGGGGTCTGATAACCGCGCTGTTTTCGCCGCACGGGATGGCCGAGTCGTTATCGGGAATGTTCTCCGCGGTGAACAACATAGGCCCCTGCTATCTGACCGTCGAAGAAATGATCCAGCTGCACCCGGTTGTCAAGCTGACCTATATCATAGGAATGCTGGCAGGACGGCTGGAGATAATTCCGATCATTGCCCTGTTTCGTTCTGATGTGTGGAGACGATAGGCAAAGAATGCTATTTTTGCGCCGGAAGGCATCCTGCTGCAAGGCGCGTAAGATGGGAGGGTATCATCAATGTACATCATCATAGCGGGTGGGGGAACGGCCGGGAGCCATCTGGCCCGCTCCCTGGTCGATGACCACGACGTGGTGGTCATCGACAGAGACAGGCAGGTCTGCGAGGAAATCTACAGCAGCATCGGTGCGGTCAGCGTGCACGGCAACGCAACCAGCGTCAGGGTACTGAGGGATGCCGGAATCAAGAAGTGCGATGTGGCCGTCGGGGCATTGAAGACCGACGCTGACAACCTTGCCTTTGTCGTGCTGGCTGGCGACTTCGGGGTGCAAAAGGTCCTGGTCAGAATGCGGGACCCCGAATACCAAAGCGCTTATTTTACCGCTGGAGCGACCACCGTGGGAAGCATCGTGGAGATGCTGGTGGACAGGTTTGTCATGGACATAGAAGAGCCGCGGATCCGCCGGGTGGCTTCGCTGGGTGACGGGCAGGCGGAGATCTCCATTATCACTGTGCCGGCAGGCTCGTTATGCACAACCAAGACGGTGGCAGAGATGGTGGAACATCCGGAGTTTCCTGATGATGTGGTTATAGCAGGCATATACGACCCGGAGGATGATCAGCTGATCATTCCCCGGGGTGACCGCATGATACCGGGCGGCTCGCAGGTGTTTCTGGTGGCAACCGAGCAGGATATGCACCGGGCGGCCGACTGCATGATGCGCACATAAGCTGCTGCAAAGAGCAGACTGCCGCTCAGGGAGGGGACTTCCCGGTGAGAAAACTGAGCCATTTTCGCAGTGAATGAAGCCCCTTTAGGCGGTGCTGCAAAGAGTTGTGTGAAATGTCTTTACCCCAGAAATGAGGTCATAGAGCGGGTTTTTGCGGAGAAATTGGGCCGGGGC
>PUMD01000072.1 GCA_003551215.1 Clostridia bacterium
GCTTGGTGCGACACAAGCGACCTGTACTTTTCAAAAACGAAAGGGACTTGCCGCTTTCTGAGCATGCAGTAGGGGCGTAAGCGAATCGAAAAGATTTCCGCTGCAAAATAACATCGAAAGGAGACCGATTATGCTGTCCCCGCAGAAGATTAGACGCTATTTGAACCACAATTCTCTGAGGTTGAGGGAATTTGCAGCACGATATCTGTCAGAAAGCTACAGCCAGGACCCCAAGGTTATGCAGCTTGTGCTGCAAAGCTGTGATTATTACGGCCCAGAAGAAAACGCTCTGCTGCTTGGCTCCGCCGCCGGGCTGAAGCAGACTCAGCAGAGCCTGAAGGGAGTGCTCAAGCGCCTCGCCGAGGCTGCCGACGCCAATACCGTAAGTCAGTATAACTCCATAATCCGCAGCACCGACCCCCAGCTTCTGCATAAGTTTTCGGGCGACATTCTCAACTGCGATAACCTGTCGACGGTGACTGCGAAAGTCGTCGAAAGCAAGATTGACGCTTCAAACACAACCACAGAACAGCTGTGGGAGGAAGTTTTGTCGTACGCCGATAAGTACGGGCAGGATCTGACCCGACAGCAGACCGAACGAGGACAGCACGCGGTTGAGGTTCTGGCCGGACGGGATGATCTGCCGTTGGCCGAAGCTGTAGATAAGCTGCGAGAGTATGACGGCGATGGCAGCTACGACGAAATACTGCTGGTTGAGCTGGTGGGGAGAAGGCAGATGCGGCAGACGGCTTGCCTTTTGATGGACCGGCTGGGCGCAGAAAGCAGCTGGCTAGGCGATACGGCAGTGGACGCGCTGGTGAGAATGGGAGATGATCAGCTGATCGAAGCGCTGGCTGACCAGTTTCCGCGCAGAGACCTCGAGTTCCGCCGTTTTGCTGCTCCGTTGTTCGGCAGAGTCAAGCTGCCATCCAGCGAGCAGGCCCTTCTGAATCTTTTACCCGCCGAAGATGACAATTTGGTACGCACCCTGCTGGCGATGAGCCTGGGCTACCTGGCGTCGGAGGACGGGATCCCGCTGCTGCAGGAGATGGTAGACGACGGTGCCTATGACCAGATGATGGTGGATCTGCCCAGGCTGCTGGAGACAGTCCGTACGCTGGTGGGTAACACAGGGTAAGGCTGAAGGCCTCTAATCATCGCAGAGAGGCTGTGAATACAAAGGGGGTGCCCGGATGAGCATTTCATATCCAACTTTCCACCTGGAGGTGAGACTGGCCAGAATTCAGCCGCGAATAAAGCGGACCCTTCAGATCTCCGCCGGGGTCCACCTGCACACGCTGCACCGGGCACTGCAGGCAGTCATGGGGTGGCAAAACCAGCACGAATACGAGTTCGTCCACCGGGGCCGGAGGGTTGGTGAGCGGCACCCATCCGCTGCTCTTTTCGACGTCGATTCGCGGCGGGTTCGGCTGTGGACGATGCTTTTGTTCCCCGGTGATGCACTGAGCTACCTGTATGACTTCGGAGATCACTGGATCCACAGGGTGACACTGCAGAAAGTAACCCGTCAACCGTGCAAGATTCCGCAGTGCACTGCAGGACAGCGCGCCTGCCCGCAGGAGGACTGCGGAGGAGTATCCGCCCACATGGATATGACCGATGCCCTATCGAGGCCGGATTCAGAAGAATACACGCAATGGATCCGGTGGCTGCCCGGGCCCTACGATCCGGAGAAGTTCGATCCTGTCGAGGCGCAGCAACGCCTGTATCACATCACCGACGACGTCCGCCTGCCTGAGGGACAAGCCTCACTGGGAGCTCTGATCGACCGCTTTTTGCGGCAGCAGAAGGAACGCCTGCAGCCCAGCACGTACCGGAATTATCGGCTGGCCATGGATTCACTGATCCGGGGATTCGAGCGAGGAGGTCACCGGTACACCAGCGCAAACCCCCTCGAATGGCATCCACTGCGGCATGAGGTTGGGGTTATGCCATTGTTGGGCTATCTGGGCGAATTTTTCGACCATCACCTGATTTGCTTTGAGGAGGCTCCCAAGACAAACGTAAAAAGGTGCGGAACGGTCCTGCGGTCATTTCTCCGCTGGCTGCATAGGGACGGACACCTCACAGAACAGATGCGCGATTACCACGTGCAGCTGGTAAACCGCCTGAGCAGGTCGGGATACCGGGCAGCAGCGGCCAGGTGGCACGATTTCTCCTCCTACTGGACCTCACTTGGCGGAAAACCTGACCCGGTGAGACGGCAGGTGATGCGGGTCATTCGGGTTGATGGCGACCGGCTGGAAGCCAGGACCCCGGCCAATACGCCTATACGGATGAGGACCGACCCCGATTTCGCCCGCTGGTGTGACAGGGGCATGATCCTGCAGGGGCATCTGGCCAGAGACAGCGACGGCTGGCTGCTGTTTGAGGCCTTTCAGTGCACACCCGCCGAACGGGGTCACATATGGGGGTGGCGGTGAAATCGCATCAAGTGAGTGGACCCGCTCGCCTGCTTTGCGATCTCTCAAGCGCTCTGTCGGTCCGCTGCAGCAACCTGCCTGCATCAGACCTCTCTGATCCGCCGATTGAGACTATTGGCTGTAAATCTTCATGAGCACCTGAAATGGGGTGGCAGCTTGTCACGAAAGGAAAACAAAACGCTGATCATCCGGGCAGAGCTAATGGACTTTTCTCCCACGGTATGGCGGGACCTGGAGGTCCCCGCCGAGGCTACCTTACACCAGCTGCACCTGATCCTGCAGGTGGCGATGGGTTGGGAGCAGCTCCACGAATATGCCTTTTCCGTGGGCGAACACGCTTACCTTTCACCAGAAAGCGCTGAAATTCAATCGGACAGATCCGCCCTTAGCATCAGCCTCAATGATTTGTCTACAGAGACCGACGCTTCATTTTCCTACACATATTACTCGACCGACTGCTGGCAACTGCACCTTCAGATTACAGGAGCAAGGAAGACAGAATGTACAACGCACCCCGTCTGCGCCGACGGGTCGGGTGCCTGTCCGGCGGACGACGGTGAAGAGACCGGTTACCGGAACCCCGCACAAACGCTCGGGGACCTACATGATTTCGACAGAGACGATATCAATTTCCGGCTGGAATGGTACTGGGAGTTTCGCGATCCTCAGCCCTCCGACTGGAGCATAAGCAGTCTGTGTTCGTCATTTTTGCAGCAGATGCGACCGCAGGAGACCGATGCTGCCTGCAGGGAGCACCGGCGCAACCTGTCCACCCTGACTGACTTTCTCGACGATAGGGCTTCAACTGTATTCCCCCTGGACTCATACCTCATGAAGGAAAAGGACCTGAAATTCACTGAAGTGGCGAACCTCGGACCTCTGTTCATGCTCCTCGATATCTATTTTGTCTACTACCTGCTGTGGCAGGAGGTGTGCACCGCATCTGCACTGGAAAGCCACCGCGACACCGTATGCCGGTTTGCCAGCTGGCTGGTGCAAAAAAGAATGCTGGATGAAGAGTCGCTGCGGGTCTGCCGCAAGGAGGTGCAGCTGTACATCGATCAGGCCAAAGAGCTGCTGTCTGCGTGGTGGGTCGAATTTGAGCATCCGCAGGCTGATTTTACCCACGCGTGCACCATTCGCCGCCCCTTGCGGGTCCTGGCAAAGGGCCGGGATAACGCCGACCTCCTCGACCCAGACGACCAGACCGAACTGCGGGGAGTAATTTGCTCGTCGAAGGCGCTGCAAAGACTGGATTCGGGAATGATGCTGCCGGCGGAAATCACTGCTGCAGGCGATGAACTATACCTCACGGGAGCCCTGTTGACTCCGTACTGATCGGCTGCTGCGGTAGGTCCCGACCCTGCGGCGTCAACAGGCAATATGTGTCTCAGCCAGACAGTCATGAATCCCGGTGATGCCGAGGTCGGCCGGACCAACCCGACCCCGGCTTTCCGCTCTCTCAGCTGCGTTGGCTGCGGTGGTCATCTACTTGCGTCCCCGTCCAGGATCGCTGAGGGGCGGTGAAGGCAGCCTGCGAGGCCGTATGATAAGCAAATTACCCCGACTCACGGGTACTTCAGGGACGACCGCCCAGATGTAATCCAACGGGTCCGGAGGGATGGGATCCCAGACAGCAGCAGCAATCCAGGGCACGGGCAGGGTTTTTCGGGCATCTGCCGAAAAAAGCAAGGAAGAATCCGCACAAAGGGGGGGTACATTGGGAAATAATGCAGACAGGATGCTCACACTGAAAGTCAACCTGTCCGGCACATGCCCCAGGATCTGGAGACAGCTTCAAGTCCCCCTCAAAGCTGCCCTGCACCAGCTGCACATGATCCTGCAGGTGGCGATGGGTTGGGAAGATCTCCATTTCTACGATTTCAAGATCAGCGGACGGTGCTACAGCGGACCGTATTACGGGGTCGAAGAGGAGGCGCATCCGCTGCGCACCGTGAGGCTGAGTGAACTGTCCCTGAGTCCGGGGAAGTCCTTCAGCTACGAGTACGACCACTGCTGGCTCCACCGGCTGGAAGTCGTCTCAACAGACGAAAGCAGCGAAAAACCTCTCCCCGAATGCACCGACGGTCAGAGAAGCTGTCCTCCTGAGCACTGCGAAGGAGTCTCCGAGTACCGTCATATCCTCGGGGTCCTGGCTGACCCCGACCACCCTGACCATCAGAAAACATCAAGCTGGCTGGGAGAAGATTTCGAACCTGAACACTTCGACGGGGACTTAGTGAACCAGAAGCTCGCCTGGTACTGGACAAACCGGGACCCAAGCCGTTCTGAGATGAACCTCGAAACTCTCTGTGATCTTTTTCTGAGATTCATACAGGATGAAGTCACCCAGCTGACCTGGAACCGCTGCCGGACCGATATGTCAACTTTCACCCAGTATGCCAATTTTGTGGGTCCCATTCTCTTTCCCGTTGACTCTTATCTGGTGGCGAAGCGGAACCTGCGCTTCACAGAAATCACTACCGGTCTGCCTCTGCTCCGCACCCTGACCCCGTACTTCAGCTACTACCTGCTTTTGAGAAATGCTGCATCAGCAGCGAAAATAAGGGACAACAGTGCAACGCTCCGCCGCTTCATCGGCTTACTCGGACAGTCCGCAGGCATGCCATATGAAGAGATCGACCGAGAACAGCAGAATATCAAGGACCTTGCCCAAATGACACTGCAGCTCTTCGAGGAGGGCTGGCAGAGCTTAGAATATCAGGATCTCGATACCGCCCAAGCCAGCAGCTCGGAAGGGTATTTTCACACAGGCACAATACGCGATGATCGGCTAAATCTTGTCAACATCAGAAGCGGCGAGACGCTGAAAAATGTGATCGCCCCGGCTGAGACCATACGAGAGCTGAATGAAGGGGAACCCATCCGGGCAGAAGTGACTGAAAAGGGAAGCAGCAGGTATCTGACCGGGCTACTTACTGCCTCAGCAGCAGGCCTCAAGCAACTGGCGCTGACGCTGGACAGCAAAGAGCAGCGCAGGGAGCCGTAATCGCAGAGGAGTTCCAGCGGCAGAACCTCGTGTCGTCACGGGACTGATACACCGCGGCCTTCCGCTTCACAGGTTGCGGCCTGACCCGCAAGCAGCAGCTATCAGGCCCTGCGGGGCAGAACACTGCCCGCAGCCCGGACCCCGAAAGGATTGGAGATGAATCGATGTTTGTCAACTATCCCACCTTCCAGCTCGAAGTGCAGCTGTGCAGAACTGACCCACCTGTCAGACGCAGCCTGCGAATATCAGCTCAGGCTGATCTGCACACTTTGCACCGCGCCCTGCAGGCGGTTATGGGCTGGCAGAACTACCATCTGTACGAGTTTGTCCGCAGCGGCCGACGCTACACTGAACCGGCAGAAGACTTCTTCGACGACAGCCGGGATTCAAGGCGGACCGTGCTGTGTGAGGTGCTGCAGCGCCCCGGAGACAAGCTTACCTACATTTACGATTTCGGTGACTACTGGCTGCACCGGGTGACGCTGACTGACGTGATCCTGCAGCGCTGCAGCACTCCGGTCTGCGTAGGCGGTCAGCGGGCCTGTCCGCCGGAGGACTGCGGTGGACTGCCAAACTACCGGCAGCTGGTGGGGTCATACAACGCCCAGGACCTGTGCGGCAACGGGCACTGGCGCCGGTTTTATCCCGAGTATGACCCGGATGAGTTCGACTGTGACGCAGCACAGAAGCGGCTTTATCACCTCGATGATTCCCGGCCTGTCGGCTCCTACTCTATGGGCAGCCTGCTGATATGGTTTATGGAAGATCAGGAGGAACGTTTGAGTGAAAGGACCTACAAGCAGTACCTTCGGGCTCTCCCCCCTCTGCTCAGGGGTTTTTCTCAGAGAGGTCATCTGTACACCAGCGTTGATGTTGATATCGAAGACAGCTTGCTGCGCCACTACGTGGGAATCAAACCCCTTTTGGGATATCTCGGGGAGTTTTTTGACTTTCACCTGCCCCTGCAGGAGTACGCCACCAAGACGCTGGTAAAGCAGTGCGGAGTAGTCTTGCGCTCCTTTCTCCGGTGGGCTCACGGGCTCGAATTTGTCGAGGACGAAGTCTTTAAGTATTATCACCAGAAAGTCGGACGGATGGCCGAAGCCGGGTACAGTGCTGCCGAAGCCAGATGGCACATCTTTGATCCCTTCTGCATCCGCATAGGCGGCCGTCCCGATAAGTTCGACGAAGAGGTCCTAGTGGTCAGGGATGTCGAAGCAGATAAGCTGAGGGTTGCGGTAATGGACCGCGGAAATGCAGAACTGACGATGAATACAGATCCCGATTTCACCCGGCTGTGCGAGGAAGGAATGGTCTTAGTGGGTCAGGTCAGCCGCACCGATGATGGTTGGCTTTTGTTCGACGCGCGTAATGTTCTTCCCAGCCTGCGGGGTAACGAGTGGGGTTGGCCGTTGATGCCCTACGTATGATGTTTGCCCCGTCCGCAGAGATACTGACCTTCGCCGTCGGGGCAATTGAAGGGCCTTGGCGTCTGTCAATGGAGTGGGCAGAATCTGAAGATCCATCAAACGAATCCCACGAAAGGATGATAGTATGGCCGGTTTTTCTCACCACCCCCAAGACGGTGACGTCCTGGAACAGCTGCTGACAGATGCCAGGCCGTCGGTGCTGGTGAGCATCATAATGATGCTGGTTGACAACGGGGGGCCTGGGCTGCGGCAGAAGTGCCTGAATTACCTGCAGGATTATTTCCCCGACGTTATTGAGGGACAGGAAGATGCGGTGGCAGATGAGGAGGCTTTCAGCCGGTAGTGGAACCTTGAACCAGATTTAGAGCAGCTGCACCGGCTTGGCGGCGGACCCTACGAGCAGGTGGATGATGTGGCAGGTCAGCTTTACGATCTGTCAGAACACCTCAGGGAAAACTGCGTGAGCCTGCAGACTCGCGAGCATCTGCGGGACGAAGTCCTCTGCTATATAAAAGATTGCAACTCTGGCATGGATGACGAGCTGTACGAACTGGCTTTCGCCACCTGCTGCACCGATGCCGACCTCCGGACGCTGGCGCAGCGATTCGAACAGCTGGACGGATTTAGCCGACGTCGGGCCATGGAAATCTACCGCCAGATAGGTGCCGACGAGCATTACCTGCGGCTGCGGCAAAAGCGGATGGAATATGGTCCTGACTATGTCGACCTGACCGAATTTTTCTGGGAGCGGGGCGACCAGCAGCGGGCACTGCAGGTGGCACAACAAGGTCTGAAGCAGGCAACGGGAGCGCTGGACGGTCTCCGTTCGTTCCTCGCGCAGCGGGCACGAGAAGAAGGAAACCGGCACAAGTACCTGCAGCTGGAGTTTTCACGCCTGGCGGCAAAGCGGCTTACCTTGCAAAACTACCGCAACTTCAAGAAGCTGTGCTCGGAGGATGAGTGGCGGAGATATGAACCCAGGGTACTGAAGCTGCTGTCGGATGCCCCCGCTGTGGTCCAGATTGACATACTCCTGGAGCGCAAGCAGCTTCAGTCGGCGGTGGAGCTGTTTTCTGAATGCAGTTACCCTTCAGACGGCTATAGGCTGGGGGACTCCCGACTTCTGAAGCTGGCGGAAATGCTGCAGAAGGAGTTTCCAGAGCAAATCCTGAAGTTTTACTGCAGCGGCCTGCGGGATATAGACATCACCGCACCGCGCAAGAAATACGCTGAACAGGCGGAAATCCTCGCTAAGGTTCGCCACCTGATGCTGCAGGTGATGGACGACCGGCAACGATGGGAGAAACTCGCGGGGAAAATCAAGAGAGAAAACCACAACAAGCCCGCCTTTCAGCAGGAGTTTGCCCTCGTCATACCAGATTGGGACCAACTGGGCTGACGCAGCTTCTGCAGGGAATACGGCAGGCGGTGCGCTTCGTACTGCCGATCAGAATGCGACATAATCTCGGGAGGCAGATAATTATGGAAGGCGAAAACCTGCTGACTTATGAGCTGAAGGTTGAACTACTTGGAGCAAAGCCCCGGATCTACCGGGTCCTCCGGGTTGCAGCCGATACAGATCTGGCGCAGCTGCACGAAATACTGCAGGTGGCCATGGGCTGGGAAAACTACCATCTTTACTGCTTCATTGCAGACGGCAGGCGATACGGCGAACCGCTGGAATCAGGAGCCGATCCGCAAAAGACATGCCTGTCTGAGGTGCTGGACAGCCCGGGAGATTCACTCACCTACATTTACGATTTTGGCGATGAATGGCGCCACTCGGTGCAGCTTGAGAAGGTAAGCGAAAAGAAGCATCGGCAGCCGGTCTGCCTCGAGGCCCAAGGTGCCTGCCCGCCGGAGGATTCAGGGGGAGTGCACGGATACCGGCAGATGCTCGACGCCCTACAGGACGAAGAGCATCCGCACCGTGAAGACGCTGTTTGCTGGCTGGGCGAAAGATTCGAACGAAAAGCCTGCGACGCCGATGCGATCAACCGGCAGCTGAAGGAGGCATTTGGCCATAATTCCGGGTGTTTCGGTTCACCCACCTGTCTTGATGACATCTTTGAACAGTTCCTGCTGCAGCAAAAGGACAGACTATCGCAGAAAACATACTGGCAGTATGAAGGCAGTATTGCCTCTCTGCGATCAGCTCTAAACGGCTACGCCTATGAGCACGCCGACGTCTCCTACGATCTGCTTCAGGAGGCCGGCAAAACGCTGTGTGAGGGGGTGGGCTCCGAGGTCCTGCTGAAATACCTCCCCAGCTTTTACAGCTATTATCTGCCCAGAAAAATGTTCGCGTCCGAAGAGACGGTCCGGCAGTGCGGTACCACTATCCGCCGGCTGCTTAAGTGGATGGGAGAGCGAGACCTGCTGAGCGAAGAACAGGTCACAGACTGGCGCAGCCGGGTGCTGGATATGACCAAGCGGGGAAGGCACGCCGCAAGAGTCGCGGAATACTGCGATGATTGGCCTGGGCTCGTGCCTTCCGGTGAACCCGACGAGTTTATTGAAGACCACGTAATAGTGGAGGATATTGAGCCCCGCCGGCTGAAACTTCGGGAAGCGCTGGGCAGCTGTGACTTCGGCTGGGTGGAAGTTCCCTCCGATTTCGCCGAAATGTGCTGCGAGGGAATGACACTGGCAGCTGAGCTGCAGCGCTTCGGAGACCAGTGGTACGCTGCTGATATTTACAACGCCTATCCCGTAAGTGGATGACAATTCGGCAAACACAGTTGGACCTGCCCTTTTATGCGGTGAAGCAGCTCATATGAGCTGCTTCACCGCAGCCATGGTAGGGTTTGCCGGGTAATTGGAATCCCCCGTTTGTCGCTCCTCAGCGTCGGTCACCCACAGGACAGGACGAAAATTCACTGAAGACCGAGCTCATTGTATCAGGTTGCGCCGACAAGGTGCGCACTGGTGTGACCCCCCTGCCCAAAAAAGCTCAGGGGGGTTGTCTACTGCATCCTGGGTTAATGCCCTGAAACAACCACATCATCCATGCTCCAGTGATTGATGTCTTCGGGGTAGTTGCTGAAACTCCACCCGATCCTGAACGCTTCCCCAGCATAATTGTCCAGATTGATGTTCACTACCTCCGGACCTATGCTGGTGGTAGTCGTAACCGACCAAACGTCAACCCACGATCCCCCATCAACTGATACCTGAACTTTCAGGAGACCATGCCACCCAGCATGATGATACCGCTCAGCGAAATGCGTGAAAGTAAGCTGCAGCGAATCCAATCCACTGGCGTCTATCTCCGGGGTCCAGACCCGGTAATCAAAAACCGGATGCGGATTCATCGGGTCCCTATACCTCATCTCCGGTGCTGTTCCTCCAGCGGTAGACGCATTTGCTGCACCCCACTTATCTCCGGTTCTTTCCCATCCTTCGGGGATTGCACCGACAGAAAGTCCCGAGAAATCCTCTGCAAAGACCACGCCTGTCTCCGACCATATGGCATAGACGGTCAGGTCCTGCGTCACCTGAGTGGCTTTTGTGAACTCCTCTCCCGTGCCGTCGGATGAGGCGTTCCATTCGCTGAAGGAGTAGCCGTCCCGGGTGACGGTCGGAAGAGAGTCGACCGTGCCGTTTTCCACTACCTGC
Organism: Clostridia bacterium; assembly: GCA_003551215.1. Lineage (GTDB taxonomy): Bacteria > Bacillota > Sulfobacillia > SLMV01 > SLMV01 > PUMD01. Next base: position 10,503 of record PUMD01000072.1, read on the forward strand.
ACCTCTGTAGTCTGGGGCGTTCCACCATTGCCGCAGAACGTTACTGTATAGAAAGTCGCCATTACATCCACCGTCACTTCTGCCGAGGCGACAATATCGTCGACTGCCCCGTAATCACCGGTCACATCGACCAGCTCAACGGTGAAGTTGTGTACTCCTTCTTCAGCTACCACGTATACGTTCGTCACCGCAGTGAGGTCAATGGGGAATCCCGACGAAGGACCCCAACCGGCAACGTTGATGTCATGCCAGTTGTCGGAGGTATCCCTGGCCCAGAGCTGTATGTCGTCAGCACCTACCGGGGCGATCCTCACCATGCCGTCGTACGAGATATCCCTGGTCTCTGCGATGACAATCGACACCTCTGCAGGCTCCATGTCATCGAAATCGGCATCGGTTGGCTGCACCAGTGGTTGGCTGCTGAGGTATGAATCGGCGTGATCCACGGCGATCCCGTACTCATGGTACTGGGGTGTGCGTACATCCACCGTAACCTCCGCAGAGGCGACAACATCATCGACTGCCCCGTAATCACCGGTCACATCGACCAGCTCAACGGTGAAGTTGTGTACTCCTTCTTCAGCTACCACGTATACGTTCGTCACCGCAGTGAGGTCAATGGGGAA
>PUMD01000073.1 GCA_003551215.1 Clostridia bacterium
AATGCCCGCCAGGGCAAACTGAGGAACGCAGTCGATGGCCTCGTGCAGCGAATCGAAGGGGACCAAAAGGGACGCCAGTTCCCTGGGTTCGGGCAGCAGGCGTACGGTCAGTTCGGTCACCACGCCCAGGGTTCCCTCGCTGCCTATGACCAGATGCATCAGGTTGTACCCGGAGGCGTTTTTCGCCACTTTCCCACCCAGCTGCATGACTTCACCGTCAGCCAGAACCACTTCAAGGCCGCGGATGTGGTCGCGGGTCACTCCGTACTTGACCGCACGCATTCCGCCGGCGTTGGTATTTACATTCCCCCCCAGGCTGGCGCTTTTTTCACCAGGGTCGGGAGCGTAAAACAGTCCCCTGCGGCTGAGTTCTTCCTGGAAGTTCAGCAGGACCATCCCGGGCTGCACGCGAGCAACCATGTTGGTCTCATCTATTTCCACAAGCCGGTCCATACGGCTGGTGTCCAGCATTATACCTCCCCGCACTGCACAGGCCCCGCCCATGAGCCCGGTGCCGGCCCCTCGCGGAGTAACCGGTATCCGCCGCTCATTGGCGTAAGCCAACAGACGGGAAACCTCCTCTGTACACGAGGGCATGACCACCGTCTCCGGCCAGGCCACCACCGGCGCCATCTCATCATGAGAGTACTCCTCGGGTATGTCATCTGATCCGAGGACGTGCTGTGCGCCCAGCAGGTCGGTCATGAAGCCTATATCGTCAGCGGTTACCGTCTCATACTGCATCGACGCTTCCCCCTTCCTGTACTGTCGACAGCAGGGCCGGAATCACCTCGTACAGGTCACCTACTACCGCGTAATCTGCCACGTCAAATATCGGGGCCTTTTCATCGCGGTTTATGGCGAATATGATGTCGCTTTGCCGCATACCGGCCACGTGCTGAATGGCCCCACTTATCCCGCAGGCTATGTACAGTCGGGCGCGCACCGTCCGGCCGCTCAGTCCCACCTGTCGGGTATTGGGGAGCCATCCGTTTTCGACCAGCGGTCTGCTGCAGCCAACCATACCCCCAAGGACGTCGGCCAGTTTCTGAAGAAGCTGCAGGTCCTCGGGCTGACGAACGCCGCGCCCGGCAGCCACCACAACGTCAGCGTCGGCTATGGTGCGACCACGCGGCGCGGATTTGACCTCCGATACCCTCACCGTTGGCCTATCGTCGGGGCAGAACTCTCCTGTATGCACCGCTGCACCCTGCTTTTTTGGCCTCTTTTGTGCAGGCTCCATTACTCCGGGGCGAACGGTGGCCATCTGCGGCCTGGTTTCGGTGGCAATAGTGGCCATAATGTCTCCCCCAAAGGCCGGACGCGTCTGCTTCAACTCGCCGGATGAAGTCATCTGCAGCGAGGTGCAGTCGGCAGTCAATCCTGTTCTCAGCCTAACCGCCAGACGGGGGGCCAGACTTCGCCCCTTTTCCGAGGCCGCCATGAGCACGGCATCCGGTCGCAGCCTTTGGACCGCATCCTGCAATGCCTTCGTATGCGGCAGGGGGCGGAAGGGCTGCAGTTGAGGATGGTCGTAGACCTGCACAGTGCTTACACCGTAGGCGAGCAGCCGCTTGGGCTCACAAGAAATCTCGTGCCCCACCACAACCACATGCACCTTACCTTCCGCCTGCTCGGCCAGCCTGAGCCCCTCGCCGAGCAGCTCCAGAGTAACTGGGGCAAATTCGCCGCCACCGCCACGCAGCTCTGCTGCGACCATCACATCACCGCTGCCGGCCCCGGCAGCAGAATCCTCCCCGGGAAGACTGATGGCCTTTTGGGGGCACTCTTCTGAGCAGACCGGACAGAGTCGGCAATCGTCGGTAAAATGTGGCCTCCCCTCTTTCATTTCTATGGCCCCGAAAGGACAGGCCTGCTTGCAAAGCTCGCATCCATCACATTTTTCCGTATCCACGCGCAGAGCAGTCACAGAAATCTCAGCTCCTTGAGTTTGGTCATCATACGCTCAGCCAGCTGCTGTCCGTCGCCCCGCCAGGTTTCACTCTCAGGCCGTGACGGCGGAGGGAATATCCGCTGCACCCGGGTAGCAGACCCCTCCAGGCCGAAAAACGGCCCCTCACCATCGGACACCGGCCTCAGATTGTCAGCATCCCACACATCAACCTGCCAGTCGGCAGTTGCCAGTTTTCGGCGGAAAGAGGGCAGCCTGGGCTGGTTGGCAGACCGTGTAACCGATATCACGCCGGGCAGAGGAACCTCTACAGTATGCTGGACCTCTCCCAGGCCCACCAGCACCCTTATCATCTCAGCTGCAACCGATCTGATTTCATCAACGTAGCAGACATGCGGTACCTGCAAAAACTCGGCGATCCCCGGTCCCACCTGTCCTGTGTCCCCGTCGGTGGTCTGAAGTCCGGTAATGACCAGATCGCAGGCGATCTGGTTTATGGCGCAGGCCAGAGTGTAAGCGGTGGCGAGAGTATCTGCCCCGGCAAAACGGCGGTCCGATAGCAAAATACCCCGGTCCGCCCCCATCCAGAAGGCCTCCCTGACTGCACTTTCTGCCTGAGAGGGCCCCATGCTGAGCGCCGTTACCGTACCTCCCACCTCTTCCCGCAGCCTGAAAGCGGCTTCGAGGGCGTGCAGATCGTAGGGGTTCAACTGAGATTGAACGCCCTCCCGCAGCAGATTTCCGGTGTCGGGGTCTACTTCCACTTCCCCTGTCTGCGGTACCTGTTTGATGCAAACAACAAAATCTATGACCATCACCTTCCTTTCCTGTCAGCCAGCTTATAACCGGCAGTCACATTCTTGAAATCAAATCCGCAGGCACAATAAACAGCATTGCTGTTTACTTCTCACCCGCCTGCCAGATTCCTGCCCGGGACTTCCACGGACCCGTGTGAGCCGCAGCCCCGCAGCCGAGCCACCTTGATCCTCTACGGCACGGCGAGTATCATCGATGCAGATTACACGACCATAACAGGACAACAACCCGACAGGGGGCCTGTCAAAAATGCAGCACCAATCATCGGGGGTTTCTCCGGAGGAGTATTTCTCCAGGACCGCTGACGACTATGATCAATGGTACAATACAAAGGTGGGCTGCTTCATCGACTGGCTGGAAACCGAGCTGGCCTTTCGAATGCTGCCGCCGCAGGGCGGCTGGCGGGTGCTGGACGCTGGATGCGGTACGGGGAATTTCACTTTCAAACTGGCCAGATATGGCTGCAGCGTAACCGGGGTGGATATCTCGCCTGATATGCTGCAGCGGGCGCAGCAGAAGCTGCGCAGCCTGGGTCCGGAGGGATCCCCTGTCGAATTCCGCCAGATGGACATAAACCGGCTGGCGTTTTGCGACGCTGCTTTCGACGCAGTTTACAGCATGTCTGCCTTCGAGTTTATAGACGACCGCAGGCGGGCTTTTGACGAGCTGTGGCGGGTGGTGAAACCGGGTGGAAAGATTCTCATAGGCACCATCGCTGCCAACAGCAGCTGGGGGCGAGCCTACAGAAGGAAGGCCGAATCGGACCCCGAATCGGTATTTAACTACGCCTGTTTTGCCAGCCGCGAGGACTACGAAAACATATACCCACGACACGTGGTGGACAGCGACGAGTGCTTGTTCATACCGGCCGATGCACCACCCGGCGAATTTAACCGGGCCCGGGAAAAGGAATACTCCGACTCAACCACCGGGGGATTTTTCTGCGTGCTGTGGGAAAAACCCGCTTAGCATGGTGTGCATGCCGGAGCAATATACCCCGAGAGGAGGCCGCCGCAGATGACTCGGGCGCAGTAAGCCGGAGCCAGCGGCGCTCAGGATGAACAGAGCAATAATCGTGGCCGCGGGGGGTGACCTGCCCCCTGACAGCGATCATCACCGGTACATAACCGACCTGCTCCGCCCCGATGACCTGCTTGTTGCAGTCAACGGAGGCAGCAGCATCCTGCAGCATCTCGGCATTGCTCCCCAGCTGCTCATAGGTGACCTCGACTCCCTTGCCGATGAAGACAGTATGTTCAGCCAGGACGATTCATCACCGCGGATCATAACCTTCCCCCGCGACAAGGACATGACTGACACCGAGCTGGCGGTCCGGCATCTTTTGCAAGGTGAATCTCCTGCAGGCGAGATCATAATTTGCGGAGCCTTCGGTGGCAGGGTGGATCACGAGCTGGCTTTGATATTGTATGCAGCATCTGTATCTGAGCAGGTCAGCATTACCCTGACAGACGGAAGGCAGAGGGCCTTCTGCATAGATAAACGGGCCACCGTTGAGGGGCGTTGTGGTCAGACCGCCTCCTTTGTACCCCTTACTCCCGAGGTAACTGGAATACACCTCACCGGGTTTGCCTATCCCCTGGCTGGAGACACCCTGAGCTGGAGGCAGACGCTGGGGGTCAGCAATGTACTGACAGACCCCCCTGGTCTGGTAGAAATTCGTGGAGTCGGTAAGCTTTTCGCTATTGTCCACACCGGTGAAGTGGATTAGCACTGGGGCTGCGCTCAGAGAACCATGCCTGCTTGAAACCGCAGAATCTCTCGGCTTTCTCCGCCAACCGCTGCAGCCCGTATCCGAGTGAATCGGGAGTATGGCTGTCTGAACCCAGGGTAACCAGTCGCCCGCCCAGGCGGTGATACTCGCGCAGGATCTCCCCGCAGGGATAGATCTCCCCTGCGGGCTGCCGCAGACCGGAGGCGTTCATCTCCAGCACCACCTCATTTTTCAGCATATCCGTCAGCAGGGAACAGACCTCACTCCAGCAGGGTGAATCAGGGGTCAGGTGTCCCGCAAGCCAGTCACCGCTTGCGGAGAAATGCCTTCCGTGCCGTTTCGGAGTATCCAGGTGGGCCAGGGCATCAATGGGCGTCGCTGACACCATCTGGCGCATGGCCTCAACATATCTTCTGCTGAACTGGCTTGCGGTAATCCCCTGCCGGGCCGCGCGACGACAGCTATCCGAATAGGAGTAGTTGACGCCATCCACCACGTGCACACCACCCAGCACGTAATCGAAGGGATACTCAGCGATGTACTGTCTGATATCAGCTTCTCGCCCTGAGCAGTATCCAACCTCGACGCCGAAAGTCACCTGCAGCCTGTCTGAGAAGCTCTCGGCCAGCTGCTGCACCCGCCCTTGCATATCCTCAATTTCAAAGCTGGCGGGAATGTGTCCTCCCGGGGCGAACTCGGCGTGATCGGTGAAGCATATACCTTTCAGGCCCAGCCTGACGGCGCGCCTGCACAGCACCTCTGGTGAACTTTCGCTGTCGTGTGACAGTTTGGTGTGCACGTGGCTGTCGAATAATCGAACGCCGGTAACCTCCCCGATGGACTTCTGCAGCCGTAGATAGGATCCAGTCAGCTTACCCTTTCCACATACTCTCCGTTACGCGTATCAACTCTGACCACGTCGCCCTCATTTATAAACAGCGGCACCTGAACTTCCGCTCCGGTCTCCAGGACGGCCGGTTTGGATCCCCCGCTTACCGTGTTTCCCCGCAGTCCTGGGGTGGTGTCGGTGACCTGGAGATCGACGGTGGTGGGCAGGTCAACTCCTATCAACTGCCCCTCACACCGCAGAATCTGCACTTCGAGATTTTCCTTGAGGTAGTCTACGGCATCTTCCAGCTGTTCGAGGCGAAGGGGGGTCTGTTCGTAGGTCTTATTGTCCATGAAATAAAACAGATCGCCGTCGCGGTAAAGGTACTGCATGCTCTTTTTCTCCAGGTGGGCAGTGGGAATCTTCTCCCCCGCCCGCAGCCTCTGCTGCACGGTGGCGCCAGTTATAAGATTCTTGAGTCTGGCCTGAACATAGGCAGGACCCTTGCCCGGCTTTACGTGTTCGGTATCCAGAACCTGATGTATCTGACCGTTGATTTTTACCGTCAATCCCGGCCGCAGATCGTTGGTTGAGATCATCCCTTTTGCACCACCAGATCTTTGGTAGGCGAGGTGAGAACTTCTGCTCCATCTTCGGTTACCATGACCAGGTCCTCGATCCTTACACCGCCCCACCCGGAAATGTAGATTCCCGGTTCAACGGTAACTACCATGCCCGGCGCAAGCTCGGTGTCGCCGTTTTGCTGGCTGAGGCGGGGCCCTTCATGCACCGCCAGACCCACGCCGTGTCCGAGACCGTGGCCGAAATTGTCACCGTAGCCTGCCTCGGCTATGATGTCGCGGGCTACCCGATCCACTTCCTCGCCAGTACGACCAGGCTCAATGAACTCAACAGCTGCCTTCTGCGCCCGCAGCACCGTATCGTAGACCTCCCGCTGCTTTTCCGTGGGCTCACCGGTTATTACGGTGCGGGTGGCATCTGAACAGTATCCACAGTAGGCGGCACCGTAATCGAAGGTTACGAACTCCCCTTCACCTATGACCTTTTCAGAAGCCCGACCATGCGGCAAAGATGAACGAACTCCAGAAGCCACGATCAGCCCAAAGGCCAGCTCCTCTGCTCCGAGGCGGCGCATGCAGAACTCCAGGTCAAGTGCGACCTCGCTTTCGGTGCGACCGGGACGGACCGAAGGCAGAATCTCCTCAAAAGCCTCGTCGGCTATCTGCGCAGCCTCACGGATGATCTGCACTTCTTCGTCATCCTTTACCTGCCGCAGTTTCTCGATGATTCCGCTGGTGGGGGCCCACTCGATGTCCCCGAGCTCATCGCAAAGATTGGAATAGGTACGATAAGTGACATCATCGGCTTCAAAGCCCACCTGGTCGACCTCGAGGTCCTCCAGCAGCTGAGATAGACCCTCCTGCAGTCCCTTTTTGTAAGTTATCACCTGGTAGTCGGGAGCCTGCTGGGTGGCCTGATCAGTATAACGGAAATCCGTCAGGAGATACGCTTCCTCATAAGTCACCACACAGGTTCCGGCAGAACCGCTGAAACCCGACAGGTAGCGGCGGTTGTTAGCGTCAGTCACCATCAGGGCCGGCAGCTGGTCTGCTTTGAGCTTTCGCACCAGTCTTTGAGTTCTATCGTTCACAAATATGACCTCCTCAGGCTCGATTTCCGGCTCCCCCCGGGCCACCGGACAGTGATGCGGCGGCCCGGGGCGGAATACGAACGCTTCTATTTCAGGTCGGGATACAGGGGATAGGCCCTGCACAGCTTTTCAACTTCACCTCTGACCTGGGCGAAAGTATCCTGGTCATCCTCATCTGCCGTCAGTGTACGCCACATCAGTTCGGCAATCTTCTGCATCTCGTCGGGCCCCATACCGCGGGAGGTAAGGGCGGGAGTACCAATCCTTATTCCGCTGGTGACAAAGGGGCTTTTCGTCTCAAAGGGGATAGTGTTTTTGTTGACGGTAATCTGGACCTCGTCGAGCCGCTCTTCTGCTTCCTTGCCGGTTACACCAACGCTGGTGAGGTCAACCAGCATAAGGTGATTGTCAGTTCCACCGGACACCAGGCGGAAGCCGCAGTCCCCCAGTGCATCGGCAAGCGACTCCGCGTTGCGCACGACCTCTTTTTGGTACTGGACGAAGTCGGGCTGCAAAGCCTCCTGGAAGCAAACGGCCTTGGCGGCGATGATGTGCATCAGTGGACCGCCCTGAATTCCCGGGAATATGGCCTTGTCGGCCTTCTTGCCCAGCTCCTTATCGCAGCTGAGGATCATACCCCCGCGCGGCCCGCGCAGCGTCTTGTGCGTGGTGGTGGTGGTGAAATGAGCATGAGGTACGCTGCTGGGATGAAGCCCGGCCACGACCAGACCGGCAATGTGGGCGATATCAGCCAGCAGATAGGCCTCGACTTCATCGGCGATCTCCCGGAGACGGGCAAAATCGATAGTGCGCGGATAAGCAGAAGCTCCGCAGACTATCATATCCGGGGAGACTTCCCTGGCCAGTCCACCCACCGCCTCATAATCCAGTCGCTCGGTCTCCCGGTCAACACCGTAGCTGTGCACCTCATACAGGCTGCCCGAAAAGTTGGCCGGACTTCCGTGCGTCAGGTGACCGCCGTGACTCAGGTCCATGCCCAGGATGGTGTCACCTGGCTGCAGCAGCGCGAAGTATACCGCCATATTTGCTCCAGAGCCCGAGTGAGGCTGAACGTTTACGTAGTCGGCATCAAACAATTCCACTGCCCGTTCGCGAGCCAGGTTTTCCATAACATCAACGTGCTCGCAGCCACCGTAGTAGCGGCGTCCGGGGTACCCCTCCGCATACTTGTTGGTCGGTACGGTTCCGGCCACCTCCAGGACCGCCCGGCTGACGAAATTTTCAGAGGCGATCATCTCCAGGTTATTTCGCTGCCGGTCGCGCTCATTCTGCAGGGCCTGGTAAATATCAGGGTCAACCTTCTTTACGTTCTCCAGCATGATCATTCTCCCCTGAGAAGCATTCTCGTGCCTAGTTTACCTGGGCATCATGTGGATGGGAGCGCCCATGGCCACATGCGCCGCCTCCATGACTGCCTCCGACAGCGTCGGATGACCGTGTACCGTTTCTCCCAGCTGTTCGACGGTCAGGCCGTTCTGAATAGCCAGGGCGCCCTCATGGATAAGTACCGGTGCTTCCGGTCCGATGATGTGCATACCCAGCACGCGCCGGGTCTCGCCGTCGTAGACGATTTTTACCTGTCCGTGGGCCTTGCCTATCGCCACTGCCTTGCCAAGCGCACGGAATGAAAATTTGGCCACTTCCATCTCCGGATACTGCTCGGCGGCTTCCTCTTCGTGCAGTCCAACGCTGGCCGCCGGCGGCAGGGTGAAGGCAACATCGGGGATTGCCTGTCGGTTCAGCGGTTCACGGCCCGAACCAAACAGGTTCTCCACCGCAACCAGTGCTTCTGCAGCAGCAACATGAGCCAGCATCATCCCGCCTATGGCATCGCCTATAGCCAGAACGTCGGGATTGGAGGTGACCATATACTCGTCCACGGCGATGGCTCCGTCTGCGACTTCAACCCCCATGGCCTCAAGAGGTAGCTGATCTATGTTGGGTGTGCGTCCGGTGGCGATCAGGACCAGCTCGGCAGCTGTCTGCTGCTCTTCGCCGCGCTGCTCGTAGCGAACAACTTTTTCTCCACCATCACCCTCCTCAATACCCAAAACGGGAGCATCAGTTACTACATTCAGCCCCCTGCGGCGGAACTGCGGACGGATGCGGCGCGAGATCTCATCATCCATGTACTTGAGCAGCTTGGGGTTGCGGCCCAGCACAGTCACTTCGGTACCAAAAGCCCCGAAAATGGAGGCAAACTCCAAACCAATTACGTTACCTCCGACAATAATCAGCCTATCGGGCAGCTCGCGCAGGTCCAGTAGTTCGCGGGACGTGATAACCCCCGGCAGGTCTATGCCATCGATGGGCGGGGTACCGGGTACAGAACCTACCGCCAGCAGAAGCTTGTCCGGCTGCAGGGTCACCTCATCGCCCGAATGCAGGTGCACCAGCACCTCATGCGCTCCTATTCCCTCCGCTTCTCCCTCGTAGATGTCAGCTCCATTTCCGGTTACCAGCCGCTGGACGCCTGACTTCAGCTGCTGGACTATGTCGTCTTTTTTATCCACAGTCGTGGCCAGATCCAGCTCGGGGTCGTTAAGCTGTATGCCGTACTCGGCTCCAGTCTCGCGAGCATCTTCCATCATCTGTGCCGTTCTCACCATCACCTTGGTGGGGATACAACCCCGGTTCAGGCAGGTACCTCCCATGTCCTCCTTTTCAACGACGGCTACCCGCGCTCCCAGCTGGGCTGCTCTTATGGCAGCGGTGTACCCTCCCGGTCCTCCTCCGATAATTACCAGATCGTATGATGTATCCTGCGGCATTTCTTTGTTCACCCGTTGGCCTCCTTTCAAAAGATAACCCGCTGGTGCTTTCGGTATCACCGCTTGCGATTGAACTCGCAGCGGCCGTATTTGTCCTGCACCAGCCTGCAAACATCCCGCCTTTCGGCCGGACTGAGTTGATCACTGTCAAACTGTATATCCAGCACCTGTTCAAATCCCGCTATCAGCCCTTCGCCGACCTCCCTGAACTCCGGGGTTTCATCGCATAATTCGGCAAGCGATGTCGCTTTTCTCTGCAGGGTCTGCAGTACTCGCTGCCGCAGCCTTTCTGAGGGCAAATGCAGGCATCTAACCACCTTATGTCTGTTCAGCTGCAGTGGAATGGAGCCGTGCTGCAATATGACGCCGCGGCGCCGGACCTGAGCGCTTCCTACGATCTTCTTTTGCTGCACTGCCACCTCGTTGACTGTCGGAGTATCGAAACAGGCCGCCGAGCTGTCCTGCCTGTCCTGCCGGGTGGGCGGTCTGCCCCCGGTCAGCTGAGCATCTACTCCCAGCTTCTGCAGCCCGCAGGCAAGCGCCCTGCTCAGCGTGGAGTATGTCTGCAGAACTGAACCTCGGAGTATCTCCTCGGAGATGATCACCGAATAGGTCAATTCATCCTCATGCAGCACCGCTCGACCCCCGGTGGGCCGTCTAACCCAGTCAAAACCAAGACTGCGGCAGCCCTCCGGGTCCACCTCCCTGTCAAAGGACTGGAAATAGCCTATCGAAAGCGCCGGCGGATTCCACCGGTAGAAGCGAAGCACCGGCGGACTCTCCCCATCAGCGTGAGCACGCAGCAGCGCCTCGTCAACGGCCATGTTCTCCGCAGCACTCCTGGGCTGGCGTTCGAAAAGCAGCCGCCAATTGCGACCTCGCGGATGCAGCGTAACCTCTGATTTACCCTCCGCCGGAGACATCAGCTATCTTCCCCTCCCGAAGCCTGCGAAACACCCCGACTGACAGGCAGCTGTGTATCCTGAAGGGCTGCATCGGCCTCAGCGGGGGTAAGCTCCTGCGGATAGTTGTAGGGGGTCTGGCCCGGCCTTTCATTGTAGTAGGGTCGATTGCACCCCGAACAGCCTGTGGTTTCAAAGGGCCTGCCCTGCAGGACCTCTGTGTGCTGCAGGAGATTATCGGGCACCGCAACTATCCGACCTGACTCATCAAAGGAGAGATCCGCTGCGCTGATTATGCCCCGTGAGAGCCCGAAGTTCACCAGCTGCACCCGTCGGTAGGTGCTCAACGACGGAGGAGGGTGATCCTCCATCGCCGTGTTCCTAACCGGGGTGAAGGCAAACAGTGCCAAAGTTACGCCGGCGCGGCGCAGAAAATCCATTACCTCGGTAAGCTGTCTTTCTGTCTCCCCGAGACCCACGATAAGATGAGTTGATATCCGACCGGGATAAATCTCGGCCAGCTCGGCCAGCAGTTCAAGCCGCTGCAGCCAGGTCTCCTGGCTCCCCCCTTTGTATCGAGCAAATAACTCGGCAGTGGCAGCGTCAAGCGCCAGCCCCAGCCGGTGTGCCCCGAGCACAAACAGACGCTGCGCCTCGGGCACTGAACTCACCACCGTGTTAACTGAAACTGGCAGCAGCCGTTTTCCCTGCCACTCACTGCGCAGCTGCCGGAAAAACTCTTCCACCTGCTGGTTGTAATCACCCCCGTGCACCACCTGCACGCAGGCGCGGTCAATCCTGCTGTCTTGGTATGCAGCTTCGAGATGCTCAATAACTTCGGTCAGTGGAAACTCCGGCCAGCTTATCCGTGAAAGAAAACGCGAGCTCCCGGCGGGAGCATGCCGGCCCTGCGGGCAGAAAGCACAGCAAAAGCTACAGTTTTCTCCCACCATAAAATGGACAGCCGTAACCGGCGCATCCACCCTCTTTTCCTGCAGCCCCAGCACGTGTGAGCTGCCGAGCGATAACCGCACCTTCACCGATTCATCCCTCCCCCCTCGTCTCGTTGCACTTCAATCAATATGCGACCTGAAATGATGTATGTCGTCGAACTGACCAACAGCTGCAATTGAGTCGTTCATATACAGCGCGCAGCACTGATCGCCCCAATATACCTGCACATCAAAGGACTCGTCGAGCAGAACGCGACGGCTCCGGGCAGTGGGCTGCACCAGAACATCAAAATCGCAGGCAGCTGCCAGCAGATCGGCAGCTTCTCTGTAGCGCCCCGACGGCCGCATACAACCAAGACCCAGGTGCGCTTCCGGCAGCTTCTGCCTGGCAGACAAAAAGACCTCGAGTACATCGTTGAGAGAAGGCGGAGCAAGCCGGGCGAAAGGAGTGCTGGGTGTGGGTCTGAGAATGAGAAACTCCACCGCCTTAACCTCTCTTTGCGCCAGCTGACCCAGCAGGTCAAATTCACCGACGATCTTCCCGGCATGCAGACCTATTACCACATGAGGCACGACCGGGACATCAAGAGTTTCGATCAGCTCATCCAGCACCTGCAGGTAATCATCTACCGTGCGGTCAAGCCCCATCACCTCGCGGATGGTCTCATCAGATCCAATCATGTCCACACACACCGAATCAGCGAACCGTGAAGCCTTGGCTATCTGCGAAGAGCTGGCTAAACCGACGTGAAAGTTAAGGTGTCCTCTCTCCGACAGCTGCGCCAGCAGATGTTCAGACGGCAAGGTCACCCCACCTGCCGCATCACAGCCACCGCTGACCAACCAGCTTTTGGGGTCTTTCCCCTCCTTCTGGGACTCCAACCGGCCCTTCAACTGCCCGACGGAGGTCATGTGCTCAAGGTAGTACCCACTGCAGTGGGCACAGTTCAGAGAACACTCGCTCCCGCTTCCCGAAAGGCTCTCTGTAGACTGGGGAAATACAAAGATAAACTCCCTGTCTGAGTGCTGCTGGCTTCTGCATCTCTCCCTCAACATACTGACCAGCTGACTGCGATAATCAGCCAGCTGATGATCTTTCATCAATCCCGTGGCAGATACCTCATGCAAAAGCCGCTCGAGGAGCGGCACAGGGTCCGCTCCTCGAGGGGGCTTTCTGCCAACCGCATCAGTCATCTTCAGCGTAGTCCTCGGGGTACCAGCGCACCACCGGATTCCGGGCAGCCTGCGCTTCATCCAGGCGACGGACGGGAGTGTTGATGGGAGCCTCATGCAGGGCTTCGGGCTCCTCTTCTGCATCCCCGGCGATCTCGATCATCGCCTCAATGAATTCATCCAGACTCTGACGGCTTTCCGTCTCCGTAGGCTCGATCATCAATGCCTCATCGATGATGAGCGGGAAGTAGACGGTCGGCGGGTGCAGCCCGTAGTCCAGCAGCGCTTTGGCTATGTCAAGCGTGCTGACTCCGTGCTCCCTTTTCTGATTCTTACCCGACAGCACGAACTCGTGCATGCACGGACGATCGAACTCGAGGTGGTAGTAATCCTTCAGCGACTCCTGCAGGTAGTTAGCGTTGAGCACCGCATTCTCAGCAACAGCCTTCAACCCTTCCGCTCCCAGGCTGCGGATGTACGCGTAGGCCTTTATGTTCACCCCGAAGTTGCCGTAGAAGGTGTGAACTTTCCCGATGGAGTCGGGACGGTCGTAGTCCATGTAATAGTCTTCGCCGTCATAACTGACCACCGGTACGGGCAGGAATTTTGCCAGCTTATCAGAGACGACTATCGGCCCTGACCCGGGCCCGCCGCCGCCGTGGGGCGCACTGAATGTCTTGTGCAGGTTGAAGTGAACGATATCGAACCCCATATCTCCGGGACGCGAGTAGCCCATGATGGCGTTTGCGTTGGCTCCGTCGTAATAGAGCAGTCCGCCCACATCGTGAATCATCTGAGCTATTTCCTTGATGTTCTGGTCATACAGTCCCAAGGTGCTGGGGTTAGTCAGCATCAGCGCTGCCACATCGTCATCCAGTATTTCCTCCAGCGCGTCGAGGTCAACGTCTCCATTTTCGTTCGAAGGAATCTCTACCGTTGAATACCCTGCCATGACGGCGGTTGCCGGGTTGGTACCGTGGGCCGAATCAGGGATGATCACCTTGGTGCGCTCCTCTCCAAGGCTCTCATGGTAGGCTCGCACCAGCATCATGCCGGTGATCTCTCCATGAGCTCCGGCCACCGGCTGCATGGTTACCTCGGGCAGGCCTGCCAGTTCCTTTAGGTATTCTCCGGTCTCATACAGAAGCTGAAGCGCCCCCTGCGTCATATTCTCCGGCTGATATGGATGAAGGGCGGTAAATCCACTCAGTCGGGCCATGTTCTCGTTCACCTTGGGGCTGTACTTCATGGTACAGGAACCGAGCGGATAGAATCCGGTATCCACCCCGTGGTTGAGCTGTGACAGCCGCACAAAATGCCGCACGACATCAACCTCAGAGACCTCTGGCAGCTGGGGGTCCTCTTCCCGCAGCATATCCGCAGGCAGCAGCGCATCGAGTTCTTCTTGGGGCACATCCAGCTCCGGCAGCGAGTACCCGCGGCGCCCTGGTGAGCTGAGTTCAAAGATCAGGGGTTCAACTACGGAGATATCCTTGATTTCGTTCTGCTCGGTCATGCCAATCCCTCCAGCCGCGCGACCAGCTCATCGATCTCTTCTTTGGTCCGCTTCTCCGTCACTGCCACCAGCAGGCTGTTGTCCATGCCGTCGACCATCCTGCCCAGGTCGAATCCTGCCAGAATCTTGTGTTCCAGCAGCGAAGAGACCACTTCAGCAGCCGGCCGGTCGCACTCGACGACAAACTCCTTGAAAAAGGGCCGGTCATACTTGAGGCGGTAACCAGGCAGCTCATCGATCCGCTGCGCCGCGTAGTGGGCTTTCTGCAGCGACTGCTCGGCGACCTCCCGCAGCCCCTGCCTGCCCATCAGGCTGAGGTAGACTGTGGCAGCAAGAGCGTTGAGGCCCTCGTTGGTGCATATATTGGATGTTGCTCTCTCTCTGCGGATGTGCTGCTCACGCGTCTGCATGGTCATAACAAAGCCGCGTCTTCCATCCACATCCTCTGTCTGGCCGATTATACGTGCGGGCATGCGCCTCACCGCGCGGCTGCCTGCTGCGAAGAAACCGAGGTATGGTCCTCCGAAACTAAGAGGATTACCCAGCGGCTGACCTTCTCCAACCACTATATCGGCTCCATAGGTTGCCGGCGGACGAATGACGCCCAGAGATATGGGGTCACACGCAACAACCAGATGAGCATTGCGGAATTCCCCGGTCAGCTGCTGAAACTCCTCTACCGGCTCCAGTAGACCGAAGAAATTGGGATTCTGCATCAGAACTGCTATGGTATCGTCGTTCACCGCTTCTGTCAGGGCGTCCATATCGGTGACCCCATCGGAGACCGGTACTTCTACCAGATCCCATTCACGCCCGTGCAGATACGTTTTCAGTATCTCCCGGTACTGAGGGTGAACCGAAGAGGAGACAACAATCCGCTCTCCCCGCCGGGTCAGCCGACCGGCCATCAGAGCTGCTTCCATCATGGCAGTACCGCCGTCGTACATGGAAGCGTTGGCCACATCCATGCCGGTCAGTTCGCTTATCATGGTCTGGAATTCAAAGATGACCTGCAGTGTACCCTGACTCACCTCCGGCTGATAGGGGGTGTAAGCGGTGTAAAATTCTTCGCGCGAGACCATGTGATCGACTGCCGCTGGTAGAAAGTGATCATAGGCGCCCGCTCCCATGAAACAGCAGTACTCTTCGGTGGTAAGGTTTTTGCCGGCGAGGCCTTCTATGTGTTTCGCCAGCTCCATCTCGGACATACCCTCGGGTATGTCTATATCACCGCGGAAACGGACCTCCTCGGGAATGGAGGCGAAGAGGTCATCTATCGACTCCACTCCCAGGGATTCCAGCATGGCCCGTCTGTCTTCATCTGTGTTTGGAATATATTTCATAGCATCACCCACTTAAACTAGTTGTCAGTTTAGAGATCTTCGAGGTATTCGGTATATGTGTCGACATCCATCAGCTCGTCCAGCTCAGCCTCATCTGTGATTTCGAACTTGATGATCCAGCCTTCGCCATAAGGATCTTCGTTGATGATTTCCGGAGCATCCAAAAGCTCCTCGTTGACCTCAGTAATCGTACCGCCCACCGGCATATAAAAGTCGGAGACTGCTTTGACGGACTCAATTACGCCAAAGGGGTCATCCTTGCCGAACTCATCACCGATATGCGGCAGTTCGACGAACACCAGGTCGCCGAGCTGATCCTGGGCGTAGTGAGTTATACCTACCGTAGCAATGCCGTTTTCCACTCGAAGCCATTCGTGATCTTCTGCGTACATAAGTTCCTCTGGATACATCGATCTATCCCTCCCGCTTGTAAAATGGAAACTCTACTACTACCGCTTCAAGTTTACGGTTACGTACCTCGATTCGCAACTCAGTTCCAGGCTCAGTCAGATGTGGGGGAACATACCCCATACCCAGGTTTTTCTCCAGGGTGGGAGCATAGGATCCACTGGTAACTTCCCCTGCCTGGTCTTCTCCACCGGGCTCATATATGGGATACCCAGTGCGGGGAATGCCCCGGTCAAGCATCTCAAAGCCTATGAGACGCCTGGACGGCCCCTGGTTTTTGACTTCCTGCAGGGCTTCCTTGCCGATGAAGTCTTCCTTGCCCAGCTTGACGAAAAAGCTGAGTCCTGCCGCAAGCGGGTTTATGTCCTCGCCCAGCTCCTGCCCGTACAGACACAGGCCCGCTTCAAAGCGCAGGGTATCGCGAGCACCAAGACCTGCCGGAACCAGACCGAAGTCCTCGCCCTTTTGCATAATTGCATCCCAGATGTCGGCTCCGTCGTTGGTTTCGCAGTAGACTTCGAACCCGGCTTCGCCGGTATACCCTGTGCGGGAGACCATAACCTGGTGACCGGCCAGCTCGATTCCATCTTCGAACCAGTAGTATTTCATCTGGCTCAAATCCGTGTCCACCAGCGGCGATAGAATCTCCTCGGCCTTCGGTCCCTGCAGCGCCAGCAGACCAGTCTCGTCCGATTCGTCAATCAGCTGAACGTCGAAGTCTGCCGTGTTTTCCGCTACCCATTGCAGGTCCTTTTCCTTGTTGGCGCCATTGACTACCAGCAGGAAATCCTGCTGACCAAATTTGTAGATGAGAAGATCATCAACTGTTCCTCCGTGAGGGTAGCACATAGGCGAATATATGACTCTGCCGATGGGGGATTTGGAGACATCGTTGGTCACGAGGTAATTGACCGCCTCCTCCGCCTCCGGGCCCACCAGGCGCAGCTCACCCATGTGGGTCACGTCGAAAAGACCCGCCTTCTGCCGCACTGCCTGATGCTCGTCAATAATACCGGAGTACTGGACAGGAAGCGCCCAGCCACTGAAATCGACGATCTTGCCTTCATGTTCCTGGTGTTTGTCGAAAAACGGCGTCCTCTTCAGGCCATCTACATTTACCATCAAATCACCTCCGCTTTTGCATCAGTGGTAGTGCGTACCACGCCATCAGCTAGTTTACCACAGAATTTCCTGATGCCCAGCCCCTTTGCAAAGGAAAAGGACAGAAGATCTCATTTGCGAGACCCCTCTGTCCTGAAACCTGAGAGATTCCCCGGAAACCTCCCCGAGTTACCCCTTCGGTGCCCACCGGAAAACACCGGCAAGTCTCTCCAGAGACCCGTCAAAATGCGGTACTGAACCTGAGAGTTTACCCCTTCGGTGCAGGCATACTCACAAAGCATGCCTGGCTCTCCCGCAGTTGTCATCCGGGAACCGTATGCAGCTGTCAGCATCTGTCATATCCGTCACCGTACCCAGGCGTGGACACACCTTCATTACAGTTATTCTGCACGACTCTGTAGATTCCTTCTTTGCCATCAATACTATAGCAAAAATCAGTAATCGGTGCGAGGGCGAATTGAGGCATCCGCCTCTACTCTCAGGATTCCTTCGGGCAAGAGAACTAACCAGCCGGTGGGAACCTGCACGTCACACCTGACCACAACAGTTGGGTAATCCAGCTCATCGCCCGTTACCGGGTGCAGCTGAACATCATCAGGGGAGGCATTCACCGCCCAGACTTCAACCCGGTGCACATCCCCTGCATCCAGCGATTCAATATTGTCATTGGCGTAGCTGCGGGCATAGTCCTCCGCTTTTTGAACATGCAGCCTCACTTCACCTTCCGCCAGCGCATCCCAATCAACCGAACCTACCGCGGCAAGAGCAGCCAGATCGGCGGCCGCCTGCAGCCGTATGCGCAGAAGCATGACCTGTCCCACATCCAGCGCCAGTGCGGTTGCGGCAATCAGGACCGGAAACCACAGGATGAGAGTTACCAGTGCCGCCCCCCGCATGCGTTCATCGCTCGTCAAGCCGCTCACTTCTGGTCACCACCTGCGCGGAAAGCTGGATGCTATCCGGCAGCACCGACCTGAGCATCTGCGTGCGCAGCTGGTAGCTGTACTCGATGCCCACCTCCACCGGCCTGCCGTAGGCCGCCTGATTCGGCTTCACCGCCAGATCTGCCTCCGAAGGGCACAGACCTCCCATCTGCAGCAGCGAATCGATACGCTGCTGTACCTCCGTTGCATATCCTCCGTGGACAGCCGCCTGCCGCGCCCCCTCGCGCGAGGCGGTACTCAGGACCAGCTGGGCGTGCATGATCATTGCTATTTCGAAACACAGCATACACATAAGCAGCAATATGGTGACCACCAGCGCAAATTCGGCTGCCACAGCCCCATCTTCCTTTTTCCATTGAGAATCGCCAGGCACAGCTATTCCTCCCCAAGAGACCGATTCTGAGTGGCGCCCGCGGAGGTGGCCCGCGGGCGCCGAGGTTGTCCTATGTCCCCACGTTCTTCAGCTGGTCGACTATATCGTTTATTTGGGCTATGAGCTCTTCACTTAGGGTGCTCAGTACGCCGATCAGGGCAACTACCACCAGGGCCAAAATCAGGGCGTATTCAGCCGTCGCGGCACCCTTTTGCTGCCGTTTGATCCTCGGCAGCAGATGGAACAACCAGGCCGCCCCCCGCATGCTGATGGCTGACAGCTTATCCATGGAAATGCCTCCTCTCACAGGCCGGCTGTCGTCGCCTCACCATCCAACGAAGGCCAATACATTCGGAAGGACAATGATCACAAATACCGGCGGGAACAAAAACACCACCGTACCTACTGCGAGACGGAGCCCCAGCGTTCGCACTCTGACCCTCATCTCGTGCCGCTGCTTTGCGATCAGATCATCCTGCAGGTCTGCCAGCGCAGCCTGCGCCGGCAGACCGCGACGGATACAGTCGCGCAACAGGTGTGCTACCTGGCGGCAGGCGCTACCCCCCTGAGTTTCAAGTGAGCCGAGCATCACGTCCACGAAAGACTCTCCGGCCCGCGCCTGCGATTTCGCTGCCCTCAGCAGTTGTCTTATTGGAGAGTCAGCCAGTCGCACCGTGCTGTTGATGGCCTTATGCATGTTCATACCACCGGCGACACCGACGTAGATCAGATCTACCCAGCGCACTACCCCACGGTCTAAGTCCTGCCGCACGCGCTCCTCTTTTCTACTGCGCATCCAGCGCCGCAGCCACCAGACGCCTTCATCACCGGATTGTGAGGGGCCCAGGAACCGTTGAAAAGCAGTTCCCTTCAGCCGGCCTGACACCAGGTGGCACAGCAGCAAAGCAGCTGCCGCAGCTGCGATACCGGCAGACAAGCCGGCCGCCAACCTGAGGAGCATCCTCACCAGCCTCCTTTCACCGAGGTTAAAGTCCAGTAAATGTAAAGCAGCCCTGCTACCCAGGAACATATGCCGTATATGAGCGCTGCCCGCCCGGGCACAGAATGCAAAAGAGGCTCAAGCATCTCGGGTCGGGTGACAAGGGCAAAACCTGCCACGCCGAGCGGCAGACAGGCGACGACCAGCGCTGAATACCTGGCCTCTGCACTTTCCTCAGCAGCTTCGGCAGCAAGCCGGCGGCGCCTCCGGGCTATCTCCTCCAAAGCAGCCAGCGAATGGGAAAGGTCTCCACCGGACTGACGCGAAAACTGCAGTGCTGATATGAAGCGGTAAAATATGGGGTGCTGGATCCCCTTGTAGGAGTCCCAGAGGGCATCTTCCAAGCTGACTCCCACTTCAAAGCGGTCCAGTGCGTCCGAAAATACTCTCCGAAGCAGTGGACCATCTGCCCTTGTGGCCGCGCATTTCACCACTTCCAACGGAACTCTTCCGCTGCGCGCCTGACGCACCAACATCGGCAGAGCATCGACCAACTGATCACCCAACTTCTGGGCACGCCTCCTGCTGGCCCAACGCCGAAGCAAGCGCCGCATAAGGCCACTGCCTGCGGCCGCCGCTTTGCGCATCCGATCCCACGCTGTCAGCCGTGTCCTCCTTGAACCAAGAATGAGAACTAAAAATGAACAAACAGACACACCCGCAGCGACTCCCGCTGTCACTGCCCAAACAGTCAAAATCCTCATCGCGGCACAAACCCTTCATTGGACTGGTAGACGAAAACAGGCAGCACCCGGTCCTGTCCAGCAGTAATCTCGGCTATGCTCGCGACCCGCCGACTTCCATCAGGAGTCCTCATCAAATGGACCGCCAGGTCAACGACATCGGTTGCCTGTTCGACTATCACCTCATGCGGCAGTCCGCTGTCGGCCATCTGGATCAGGTGAGCCATGCGGCGCAGTGCGTGCTCCGGACCGGATGCGTGTATGGTGGCCATGGCTCCGGAATGACCCGTCGTCAGGGCCACCAGCAACTCGAAGGCTTCCTTCCCCCGAACCTCACCAATAATCAGGCGGTCAGGACGCATTCTCAAAGCATTGCGAACCAGATCTCGCATCGTAACTTCGCCCGTACCGTCGGCGTTGGGCAGTCTTGTCTCCAGATGCAACCAGTGCCGATGCTGCAGTTTGAGCTCGGCAGCATCCTCGATGGTGACCACGCGTTCGCTTTCCGGAATCTCACGCGACAGAGCGTTCAGCAGCGTCGTCTTGCCTGTGCCGGCAGCGCCGCTGATCAGCAGATTGCGCCGCCGGGCCACTGAATCGGTCAGGAATTCAGCCATTTCCTCCGATAGAGCCCCCTTTTTCACCAGCTCCTCAAGAGCGAAAATATGGTGGTTGAATTTCCTCACAGTCAGATACGGACCTTCCACGCCAACCGGCCGCAGTATGGCGTGGACGCGTGATCCGTCCGGCAGTCTGCCGTCCGCCCAGGGATGGGCCACATCAATCCTTCTGCCCAGCGGGGCAAAAATCCGCTCCAGAACATCATGCAGCTGCTGCTGATCATCGAACTGCAGCTCGGTAAGGACCAGCTCACCGTCCTTCTCCACCCAGATCTCGTACGGTCCGTTGACCATGATCTCAGTCACCTGGTCATCACTGAGCAGATCAGTCAGCGGACCAAACCCCAAAAGCTTCTGCCCTATTTTGCGGGCCAGCTCGCCTCTCGCAGAACGAGCAAGCGATGTTTCAGTTTCAGCCAGCATGGTGCCTATTAGTCGGTAAAGCTTTTCCCTGCTGTCGGGAGATTTTCGCGCTTCGTCGAGCAGGGCCTGATGAGCAGTCACCACCCTCTGTTGAATGGCAGATACTACCTCTATCATTGCGGGGGAATCCATATGGAAATCCCCATCACCCCACGCGTCAGACTCGAAAAGCTGCATCTGATGCTGACTGCGCTTTACCTCATACAGATCATCCAGACGCCTGAGAAATTCTGTCACCTCAACCTGCCCCCTTTCTGCCCCACCCCAGCAATTCCGCGGAGAAGCCGCGTCCACCAGGTGTGCCTCTTTTGTGACACAGAGAGGTCAAACATTTCCTGCAGCACACGGTCAAAGGCTTCGACGATTTCCGGCATGCCCTTTGACAGGACCAGGGGACGGCCTGAGCTCAGAGCTTCGGCGGCGGCTCCTCCGGCCTCGGGAATTTCGCCTACACATATGCAGTCGAGGAATTCTTCGATCTCGCTGGTGGAAACGAGCGCTCCGTCATATTGACGGTTAACAAGCAGCCTGACTCTATCTGACACCCGTGGGGTCAGCTCTTTTAGCACACCCAAAGCTCCCTTCAGTCTGCGGGGGGCAGCTACATCCTGAGTGACTGGAGCCAACACAAAACTGGCAGCCTCGGCAGAACGATAGCTGATCTCGCATGCTGGATGACCAGGCGTATCCATCACCACCAGGTCGAACATGTCACTGCATACTTCAACCACAGTGCTCAAACGTTCCCAGGGAGCCACTTCTACCAGTTCAGCTTTGCCCGGTGCGGAGATAACTGACAGTCCGGAAGGACGATACTCAGCCAATAGATCTGAGACCAGCTGAGGACTGAGGTCATCACCATAAGCAAGCAGGTCTATCACCGTCGGCCTGTCAAGCAGATCCAGATGCATTGCCACATCTCCGGCCCCGACGTCCAGATCAATCAGGCAGGTATTCAGGCCCAGGGCCGCCTGAGCACGGACGGCCAGATTCACCGCTGTCGTCGTCCTTCCCACGCCCCCCTTGGGATTGAAGACACTCACCGTCTGCCGGGAGAGTCGCGAGGAGGACCCGGCTCCTTCGGCACCAGACCCGGGGTTGCTCTGCACGGCATCCGACTTAAGGCTTTCCTTCTGCAGCCAATCATCGCGGCAGACGCACATTACTGCATCGGGTCCTCCAAGGAGCAGCTCGCGACACCTGTTGAGCTGCTCGGCGTCCCGACAGAGTACAACTACCAGTGAAAAACGTGCTTCCTTTTGCTTCATCCACTGCAGCAGGTGGTCCTCTCCCCATTTGACATCTACTATGAGCATCTCCCCCTCAGATTCGGGAACAAGGTCATCGCGCAGCCTCGGCAGTACCCTGGATATGCAGACCAGCTCGTTTTGCTGCAGCCGGCTTACCAAGCCAAAATCCTCAGAAATTACTGTACATTCGGTGACTGTCTCACCGCTGCCACGATTCATGCTCATCACTGTCCCTCCGTTTTTCGTCGTCTTTGACATCGCCCGGTGGGTCAACAGCATACGGATAGCTAAAGAGGTTGCCCCCCGTGACGCCCTCTCCCTGCTGTGCAGCTTCTGGATGATACGGACTCACAGCAAGATAGACCTCTCCGGTCGACATGGCATAAGAAATTGCCTCCGCCTGGTGCGTTGTCACAGCAACCACCGCAGTAGACAGCTGCTCACGGTCCTCTGCCTGCCAGGGCGCACCGGAAGAATCACGGATGTCCAGTACCCTGAGGCCTGACAGCAGCAGTCTTGCAGTAGCTGGCCCGTGTACGGAGCTTTCGCGGAAGTAAAACACATCCACCAGATGTCCAGGAAGTACGGCGCCGCCGACGGCCGTGTCCGGACCGCAGGGTATAGCCATAGCCCTCTCGTCTTCCGTCAGCTGCCAGACAATACCTCCGGCCTGCGTACCGGGATAGATCAGTTCATCCCTCAGTATCTGCTCGCCAGGATACCACCGCCGGGTGGTGTAATGACCAACTACTTTTGCCGGATCAGACTCGCTGGTGGGCAAAACCGCGGATGCTGGCTGTTGCTCCACCGATATCATATCGCTAGTAATTTTTTGATAAGCAGAAATTGGTTCTGCGGCAACCACTACTGCCTGCTGTTCAGACATGGCAGCCATATACACCATAAACCCAAGGCTGACCAGCAGCCCCACAACCCCAGCAAATATCAGGTAACGACGTGCCAACCACACTACATATCACCTCCATACCACAATATGGCATCCGCGGAGCGGGATGTCAAGTCTTGCCAGTTGATAGAATAATATGGTATTAATATGGGCAGTGACGTGAAAGGAGGAAGGTGATGAGCAACCGCCAAAAATCATGAATCTGAATTATGATACGGGAGTCCCACAGGTCACCAAAGGTGCACTGGTGCCTCAACGGACAAAAAGAAAACTGATATCTGTTAGCTTGGCATTCGTCTGGCTGCTTCTTTTTGTATCCACCGCACAGGCAGGAGTCGAGCCGGGCGACCCTGGCGTAGGCAGCGACACGTGGTACTATGATCTACAGGGACACTGGGCACGTACCTACGTACTGACCCTGTGGAGAGAGGGGGTCACAAATGGTTATCCTTTTGTCATATTCGACCCCGACTCCTTTTGGACCTACGGGTACAACTTCGAACCGGATACGGCAATGAAACGTGGCCAGCTGCTCTATATGATGAGCAAGCTGTTTGGGTTCGAACCACAGCACATACTGCCGCCACCCTGGGAAGATCTACCCCCGGGATTTTCGCTTTACGGCAAACCAGCTTACGGCACCGTGGCGGCGGCCGCCTACGAATGGTTCCCCGACCGCAGCCAGCTGCACCCATACGACCAGGTATGCAGACTGAGCACCACTGATTTCATCATGTCGGCTCTGAGGCTGGATGATTACCCCACCACCTTGAGCTCAGCGCAAGTTGACGGCCTCCTGCAGCAATTTTCAGACCACAACCTGATACCAACCAGCTACCGACCGCTGGTTGCCTCAGCTGTCAGGCTGGGCCTTCTTATAGGATATGAGGACTCCACTCTGCGAATGGACAATACGCTCACCCGTGCCGAGGCATCGGCCATCCTGTACCGCTCCTGCCTGATGAGAGTTGTGCCGGAATACACCCACGTCTCCGCCTCCGGTACCCCCTACCCTGACTCGCTACCAATAGATGTCATCGGTCTGCGCAATCAAAACAACAAGCTGTGGCAGGTCATCATATCCGACATGCAGGGAAACCCCATTGCTCACATTCCATCCGGTGGTGCCCAAAGTGGTGATCCGCATCCGGTAAGCTGGGACCTGCACGACAGCCTGGGGGATGAAGTGCAGTCGGGGGAATACATGGTTGGAGGTTATCTGCAGGACCGTCACTCGCAGGTCTTCGAAGCAATTCCTGCGCCGGTGTGGGTGGTAGATTACAATCTTGATGCCTGGATCACTCCATCGAAGGTGGAATCGGGAGCCACAGCAACAGTCATGGCCCATACACAGGGAGGCGCCCACAGCGTCTGGGTCACCCTTCCCGACGGCAGCAAAGTGCCTGCCACTCACCGCGGCACGTCAGGTGATACCGCCGAGTGGAGCCTGGATGTTCAGGCAGCACCGCAGTCGGGCTTCACTGCAGGAACATCTCAACTACAGGTGCGGGCCGAATTCGAAAGGGCGGAAAAACACCAGACCCTCAACCTGCAGGTCACCAAAAATGAAGAGGGAGAACCAATAGGCAAAAGTGAATTGATGACTATTTTGAGCAGGTAGTCAACGTCCCCGGGGCGGCCAGAAAAACGGCCCCTCCGGGGGCTGATTGAGCCCTGTATGTACAGTGTGAGCGCTTCTCAGGCGGAGTCCATGCGCAAAATGAAAATTAATGCAAAAATCACTGAGTGACAATGGCCACCGCTCAGGACGGCTCTGCTGGGTGGTTGGAAAACACTAGAATCAGTGGTCCAATGAAATCGGAATAACTGGTCGAATCCCGTTGGAATACATACTTTTTTGCAGGATCATCTGGCAGCCTGCGGTTGGATATCTCCCACCACCGGTTAGGGGCGTATACAGTTTGACCGCTGTCTTGATGAGTTTAATATGCAGAAGTTGGGGTATCGCCTCGCCAAAAACGGACTGCCGTATTCAGCTGATAGACTGCCATGAATGAAGGTGCACGACGGTTTCGAATCTCTTCCCGCGCAAGATGCCGCCTGCTCCGCTGCCCCAGCCTGGTTCCCGTTTCCCACAGAATGCGAAGCTGGCTTCTCCGTAGATGACTGTCCGGGCCAGAAGCTGGTCTCCCGAACCAGTCAATCTGTCTATGACTGTAGGGGCCAACGCAGTTGTTGGTGTATTTGCGTATCAGCACTCCTTTCCGGGTGCACAATTCCGCCCTCCTGCAAACTGCAACCCCAAGTCAATCACAAAAGTTTTCTATCTTTCCGGGGCACACGCACAAAAACGGCTATCCGAACAGTGCTCCCTGCTCAGAAGCTCACCTACCCGACAGGCGGTGCTTCTGTGATGTGCGGATGGATTGGATAGTCTGCATCCGATAGACAAACACCCTTTGGCCCTGACCGCCAGAGTCGGCTCAATCGGCCGGGTTAAGCTATCTGGCGAGTCGCTTTCCCGGGGTAAGCCCGGTCAGCTTACCTTCACGCAAAACCGGCTGCCCCGAAACCAGTACGTGGTAGATTCCCAAAGGGGTGCAATCGGAGCTGTCACAGGACTGCTTGGCGGATAACTCATCGGGTGAGAAGACTACCAGATCTGCCATCTTTCCTGGTCGTAGCAGTCCCCGGTCAGCCATACCCAGCCGCTGGGCGGGTCCCATAGTCGCTTTGTGAATCGCCTCGGCAAGACAGCAGCTGCCGTGAAACTCCAGATAACGGGAGATAGCAGATGGAAAAGCAGAAAAGCTCCCTCGATTGGGCCAATCAACCATCTGGGGATTACATTTAACTGCCTCTGCATCCGAACTGATCATGCTCAGGGGGTGTTTGAGCACCTCACCGAAACATGTTGACGGGCTGTGCAGTCGCATTACCCGCAGGCTGTCTTCATACTCCAAAAGCAGCTCATAGAAGATATCAAAAGGGTCCTTTTGCCTGTCGTCAGCAACCTCCAGAATAGAATCTCCGCAAAGTGAGTTACCGCCCGGAAGGCTTATGATGACAATTTTGTCCCAGCCTACCCCGCGGTAGCCTGATGACCAGTCACCCATTCCTTCTTCCATCTGGCGGCGGATAAGCGTCTTGACCGTATCGTCCTCCAACCTCTTGCGGAAATGCTCCCGTCCACCTGCCGCCACCCAGGGCGGTAGCAGAGAAGCCAAAGTTGTGCAGGCAGAAGATTTCGGGTATACATCCCACATGATGTCCACACCGCGGCTGCGCGCACTCTCTATCAGCTCGATGGCATGCTGAAGATCCCTCCGCGCCTGTGAACCTGCTGCCGCGAGGTGTGAGATCTGGACAGACACACCCGACTGTGACCCCACCTCTATGGCCTGCCGCACGGCAGAGAAAAACTGATTTCCATGCCCCCATGCACAGGTCACGTAAAGCCCATTGTGAGCCGCAACTGTCTTTGCCAGCTGCACCATCTCTTCCAGCTCGGCATACGCTCCCGGAGCAGAATCCAAACCAGCGGACATCCCCCAGGCTCCGTTCACAAGGGCCTCCGACAGCATGCTCTGCATCTTGTTCATCTCCTTACGGGTCGGAGGTGCCTGCGTATATCCCATGACCGTCTCGCGCAGAGTGCCATGGCCGATCAGCGGGACCAGGTTCCCAATATGCTCCAGGGCATCAAGCCCGGCAAGGTATTCCTCGAACCTCTCGAATGGGCGGGAAAAATCGCGCTCCAGCTTTGATTCCTCCTCGCCAAAACTGACTTCCTGGGGCCTGGGAGCCGGCGAGTAGCCGCTGTGTCCAACAACTTCAACAGTCACTCCCTGGCGAATTTTGCTGTCCGCATCGGGGCAGCCGAAAATCGTGTGGTCGGTATGGGAATGAATATCTATGAAGCCCGGGGATACGGCCAGACCCGTTGCATCAATCACATCTGCTGCCGACTGATCCTCCAGCTCCCCTAGCAGGCAGATCTGCCCATCCGCAATACCCACGTCCAGTGCGCGCGGCGGATTCAACGTCCCGTCATATACTGTTGCACCGAGTATGCAAACATCCAGCATGTCTGAGACCTCCCGATTACACCCGAGCAAAACCACAGACCGAAAGATAAGGGCCACTCTCTCTACCTTATCCTGCTCAAAGGACTTACTCATGCCGCAAAACAAAAAATTCACCAAACTGTACCGGAAACTGGCGTGCCAAGTACAGGAAAGAACCACTCAAACTCACAACTTCGACAACTTTATAATATCATCTGGCAGATAAGTTGCATCCTGCCTCCTCAAATCGATGCGGTCAGCCCAGCCAGAAATCCATCACCTCACCGGCCAGGTTGGACGGGGAAATAAACGAGGTATCGAGCTTTTTGACCGCCAAGCGGCTCAACCGTGCTACGTCAAGCAGGTGACTCTGCCTGCGCAGGTAGTGTTCAACGATCTCGCTGCGGGAATTTCCGTACCTCCGTATGTACTTGAGCCAGCCGGCACTGCGTCCGGCAAACAACCTGTCGCGCAGGGCCTTCTCATCCGCGGTCAACACAACGAGCCGGGCACCCAGGCGGTGCAGGCAGTCATCAATGGATGCTACATCATCCCACTTCACGTAAGGATAGTAAACTGCGTGGGTAAGATGGAAGCGTTCCAGCAGAAAAATACAGTGGTGTTCGGAAGCATCCTGCCAACCCCGGGCTGCCAGCAAGGAGGAAAACTGGACGATAGGCTGCATAATCGATTTCATATGCTGGATATGATCGGTGCAATCCAGCTCGCCGCGATTGTAGGCCGGCTCGAGAACGCGTTGAGTGATCTGCTCGCCGATTATAAATATCGACGTCTGCGGCATCTGCGCCAACCTGCGGCCTTTGCGCATCTGCCTGATCAGAGTCGTCTTACCCGATGCGGGAACTCCTTCAACTACAAGCCCACGACAGCATCTCTGCTCGGACATAGCCCCGCCCCCCAATCGCCCGGTTCGGTTCATACAGCAGTGTTGCTGCAGTACTGTATCTATGACGGGTTAGTTGGCCCCTCGCGCAGACTCAGAACCCCTCAACGTCCATTTCCTGGATAAGCTCTTCAGCCTCCTGCCTGCTGACAATTCCGTTGCCGATAAGCTGCTGCAGGTGGTTTTGCAGCGTCAACATCCCGTGTCGTGCTCCTGTCTGCATGGTTGAGGCCAGCTGATGACTCTTTCCTTCCCGGATCAGATTCCGCACAGCCGACGTTCCCACCATAACTTCCATCACTGCCACGCGCCCCCCTCCGATGCGCGGCAGAAGTCGCTGCGCCACTGCTCCTTCCAGGGTACCGGCAAGCTGCATCCGTATCTGAGACTGCTGCCCGGGAGGAAAGGAACTGACGATCCTATTGACCACTGCCGTCGCCCGCCTGGTATGCAGAGTTGTCAGAACCAGGTGACCGGTTTCCGCGGCTCTCAACCCGATGTCCATGGTTTCCTGGTCACGCATTTCACCGACGAGAACCACATCCGGATCCTGCCTCAGCGCGGAACGCAGGCCAGCGGCAAACGATGCGGTATCACTACCCACCTCCCTCTGATCCACGACGCTACGCTGGTGATTGTGCAGATATTCTATGGGGTCCTCGAGAGTTATAACGTGACAGCGACGCTCCTCATTGATCAGACGAATCATCGCGGCCAGGGTAGTCGACTTTCCGCTGCCCGTGGGCCCGGTGACCACAACCAGTCCCTGTTCGCGGCGGGCCAGCTGGGCGATGATGTCGGGCAGACCCAGCGAGTCCACTGTCGGGATCTCGTGAGGAATCATCCGCGCCGCCAAAGCGACGGAATCCCGCTGCCTGTAGACGTTGATCCTGTAGCGGCCCTGACCTGCAACGGAATAAGAAAGGTCTACTTCTCCCTTACGTGCAAACTCCTTGTAACGGTCTCCGAGCAGCTGCTCTGCCAGCCTTTCGGTATCCTGTGGGCTCATCACCGGAGCATCAACAACCTCAAGCTCTCCGTCTATCCGAATGACCGGCGGAACCCCTACCGTGAGGTGAAGGTCAGAAGCTCCATTTTTTTCGGCCAGACCCAGCACATCATCAATGTCTGTAAGCAATATCTGCACCTCCCAGGGTAATGAACTGCTTTCCCTATTTTGATCTATCGTAGAATGTATGGCAAATCAGAAGGGCTGTCGATTTACTTGGAGGCGGAAAGCACAGATGCAGGGCCCTGCAAGGCGGCACAAAAGGGCCTCAAGGCTTGATGCGGTCAGCAGCACAGGAAGTAATACCGCAGCTCGGTGAAATCGGAATGCTGTACAATACCCACATCACACAGCCGGCAGTCACGCAGCCTGGCATCTTCCTTGCGCGCCAGCCTCCACTCCTCGGCCATAACGGCCAGCAGTTCCTCGATGCCGTCTTCCCGCGCATTCCACGATGTCACCCGCGATATAACTTCATACAGGGCGGTTCTTCTTTTCTTCATCGTCTCCCTCCTTACTGCTTCCGGCCTGAAGGTGCTTTGGTCAGGCCCCGTCTGGTGAGGTAACTGAGCACCAGGCGCTCGACAAACCGTACGATGCGAGTTCCGACGAAATCGTTTCCGGTTAGGGGAACCACCAATACGGTGTACATACCCAGGCGGTTCCCCCCTATCACATCAGTAAAAAGCTGATCACCTATAACTGCCGTACGTTCAGGTTCGGCCTGCAGCATATCCAGAGCACGGCGGTATCCCCCGCGCCTCGGCTTGTTGGCCTGAGGTACTGCCGGTACATCCAGCATGCAGGCCACCCGGGTAACTCGCCGCGAAAGAGCGTTTGACACCAGCGCTATCTTCAAACCCTGCTCCCTCAGGCTGCCAAACCAACTGAGAGTATCTGAGGGTATCTCTTCTGAGCCATAGGGAACCAGAGTATTGTCCACATCACATATGACGGCGTCAATCCCGCGATGTTCCAGGTCCTTCGGCTCGATCTGCGTGACATCGGTCACGTACTCATCGGGGACCATGAGCATCAACATGCTCAAAGGCCTGTCTCCTTCCCGTCGGCCGGCGGTGCAGTCAGAGTGTCACTCCGCTTTCGGAGGCGTAGGCCTTCATCGCCTCACTGAGCTTCCCAACACTGCGCTTCTGTATTCTGGACACATAGGAGCGGGAAATATCCAGCATTCCTGCAATTTCCCGCTGAGTGCGCTTTCTCTGCCCGTTGAGACCGAAACGCATCTCGATGACCATGCGTTCCCTGGACGTCAGCACATCCAGACTCCTGATCATGTGTTCGCGCAGTATTTCCCTGTTTACTGAATCCACAACCGGTTCATCATCGTTGTCGAGAATGTCCATCAGACTGATCTCGTTGCCTTCCTGGTCGGTACCAATAGGGTCCTCCAGTGAAGTCTCCCGCGGCCCTTTCTGCTTGCGCAGGGCCATGAGAATCTCGTTTTCTATGCATTTGGCGGCGTACGTGGCCAGACGGACACCCTTGCTGGGGTCGAAAGTATCAATTCCTTTAATAAGACCGATGGTACCTATGGAAATCAGATCTTCATCATCGATTTCCGTGCAATCAAACTTCTTCACCACGTGAGCCACCAGACGGAGGTTATGAGCTATTAATTCTTCACGTGCCTGCGGATCTCCTTTCTCCATCCGTTCAAGATATATCTTCTCCTCGCTTCGTTTGAGGGGCTTGGGGAAGCTCTTTTGCCCGGAGATGTAACCGCTCAGCAGCGAAAGGCCCTCGGCCAGCACCAGGCCGAGCAGCGCCAGGAGACCTATTTCCATGTACAGGGACCCCCTTCAGAATGTTCCGCAGCCATCAGCGATATTCGGTCCTTTATCCTTTACCGAATAACAGCTTATGCGTAGGGGGTATGAGTGGTGCGTATCTGTTCGGAATCAGGGCTGATATTTGTTCACATTTCGAAGATGCTCTGAGAAGGTTTCCGAAAAGGCATGCGTCCCATCCCCGCGGGACACAAAATACAGATAGGAGGTTTCTTCAGGCCACAGAACTGCATCGATACTGCTGGTTCCTGGATTGGCAATGGGCCCAGGCGGCAAGCCCGAGTTGCGATAGGTATTGTAGGGAGTATCAATCTCAGTCTCGCTTCGCGTAATGTTCCTGTCGATGTCGCCCAGAGCATAAGCCACCGTTGAACAGGCCTCCAGCCGCATACCTATGTCCAGGCGGTTGAAAAACACCGAAGCCACTTTCGGTCTTTCTGAGTCAATCCGAGCCTCACGCTCTACCAGGGAAGCCAGCGTGAGCACCTCGTGAATATCGAGACCAAGCTCGCCTGCCCGCTGACGCCGCCTCTCGGTCCAAAACGACTCCATCTCGGAGATAAGGCGTTCGATTATGTCGGTTTCATCCGCCCCCCACGATATCTCGTAGGTTCCGGGAAGAAGGTATCCCTCCAGGGGAGAAAAAGGCAGCTGATACTTCTCACACGCTTGCCCCTCACCATAATCCGCCGCCAGAAATCCTTCCTGATAATCCTCCCATTCAGTCAAAATTCGGTTAAAAACCTCCGGTTCGCCCAGCTCCTGGCTGACCAGGTGATCCACTACCTGTTCGGTAGTCATCCCTTCCGGCAAAGTAAAACGCCTGCTGGCAGTTCGCCCGCTGACCAGATGATTAAGGATGTCCTCTGCGCTCATATCCCGGCTGAGCTCATACCAGCCAGCCTGCATCTGGCCATCAACCCCCCGCCATCTGCCAAGCAGGATGATGGTCCAATGCTCAGAAACCAGATCTCGAGCAGCCAGCTGACCGGCAACTTCCCTGCTGCTGGCCCCCGGGCGAACTTCGAACATAATAGACTCCGTGCAATCAGGGTCCACCGGCTCAACGGCTTCCATGACCCAGCTGCGTGCTGCTACGGCTCCCACCGCCAGCACCATCACCAAAACGAGCACAACGTAACGCAATCCGCGCCTCTCCTCTCCCGCAGTTCAGCCCGGGCTACGTGGCTTCCTCAATTAGTTCCTGCCAGGCCTCAACTACTTCCTGCCATTCATCTTCATCAACGACGTCCTCGAGATAGGTCTCCTCATCACCTTCCACAATGCGAAAAGCGTAGGCCTCATCCGCCGGTCCCTCAACCGGGGCACAGACCACGTAGTCACCTCTGGCCAGACTGAGAAACTCCAGGACCTCCATCTCGATCTCTTCTCCCTCTGGATCGACGATCTGCAGCACCTGCGCTTCAGATTCCTGGCTCATCGGATTCACCTCCCGTCAGCCTTATGGTTCATCACTTGAGTTGTCAGTATTCCCTTCCACGTCTGCACCTGTTGAGGCCTGAGCATCAAGATAAGTTCGGAGAATGAGGGCAGCAGCCAGTTTGTCCACCTTCCCCTTACGGCCCCGACGGCTAATATCTCCCTCGATAAGCAGGTTTGTGGCGCTCTGGCTGGTAAGCCTCTCATCCATCATCACCACCCGGCAATCCAGCCGCTGCCTCAGCTGGCGGGCAAAATCAAGCGTGTACCGGGCCTGCGGCCCCAAGGTAGCATTCATGTTGCGGGGCAATCCCACCACCAGGGTATCCACATCATTGTCCCGGCAAAGCTGTTCGATTCGTCCAATCACCGCACAGCGGCCGGGTAGGCTGGTTTCACTACCTTCCTCATCCCACTCGAGGACACACAGGGGCTGGGCCAATATGCGGGCGGGATCGCTGACGGCCACCCCTATCCTCCTGTGTCCCACATCCAGCGCCATTATCCTGCTCACAGAAGGTCTTCCCCCTCCTGTGATTCATCCAGGCCGCGGCGCCTGCGTGAATCCGAAGGTACGTTCCTGCCAAACCACAAGACCAGGATTATACCGGCCACAAAACCTCCTATATGGGCCCACCAGGCAACCGCCTGTGGCCCGGCAGCACCGAATATCCCACTTAACACCTGCAGCAAGAACCAAAACAGAAGAAAGATCATGGCCGGGATTTCTGCCACTGTGAAGAAAAACCCCAGCGGAACAAGGGCAAGCACCCGAGCACGAGGAAACAGCACCAGATAGGCACCGAGAATACCCGCAATGGCACCGCTGGCACCTATGGTCGGGATCATGCTTCTGAGGTTGAATACCACATGGCATACGTTACCCAATGCCCCTGTCAACAGGTAAAACACCAAAAATGACCCGGAACCCATACTCGCCTCAACATTGTCACCGAATATCCACAAATAAAGCATGTTACCCCCAAAATGCAGCCATCCTCCGTGCAGAAACATGGCTGTCAGCAGAGGCAGAAGCTGCGGCCACCGCTGGGGGAAGACAAAAGTCAGCGGACTGCCGATGCGAGCCGGGATCACTCCGTAGGTGTTCAGCAGGGCATTCAGCTGCGGCACTGGAAGCAGCATCTGATAGATGAAGACCGCCGCGTTAGCTGCCAAAAGCAGATAGGTCATCCAGGGCCTGCCCCGCGACGGCATATTGTCGCTTATGGGTATCACCGCAGCCAGCCTCCCCACCGCATTATTAGCATATCAGCTGCAAACCACTACCATTATGCGGCACATAGAAAGCATGGTAAAGAGCCGGGTGGCAAAACATTTCAGGTTGACCAAAACCCCAATTCCACCGTCCCGACTTCATTCGGATTCGCCTTCTATCTCGCGCAGGTAAAAGCTCACCAGCTCACCGAGCAGTCTGTCCCTTTCAACTTCGGATACAGCTGCACGAGCCCCTTCATGCTCGGTAATGTAGGTAGGGTCTCCCGACAGCAGGTATCCCACCATCTGCTTGACAGGGTCGTAACCTCTCTGCAGAAGTGCATGCTTGACCCTGGCCAAGACCTCATCAGCTGGCGGTTCGCCTGCGGTGATATCGCTGCGGCACCACTTTCTGGATGATGTTTCCCCTTCGGACATCAGTTACCCCTCATCCCGTCGTGTCAGACAATACTCGCCTTCACCCTCCGAATTCCTTCATCCAGAGCTGACTTGAGCCGGTCGGGACGGTCTCCCCCTGCCTGCGCCATGTCGGGACGTCCACCCCCACCGCCTCCCAGCATCCTGCCCAGATGAGAAACTACTTCGCCCATATTTGCTCCACGCTCGACTGCCTCTTCTGTTGCAGCCCCGATCACAACCACGCTATTCTCACCTGAGGTGCAGGCCAAAAGCAGGGCTGATTCGTCCAATCTGCTGCGGATAGAATCTGCCATCTGCCGCAGCTGGTCGGCGCCTTCTGCTCGCACCGTTTTCGCCAGCAGGGCGATGTTGTCGTGATATTCCGCCGCTTCGACCAGTGTTTCCACCTGCATCTGAAGGGCTCTATCCTGAAGCTGCTGATTCTCCCGGCGCAACCTGGTGATCCTTTGCTGCAATTCTTGCATCTTGTCGGGCAGCTGCTCTACCGAAGAGTCCAGATCAGCGGCCAATTCATCCAGCAGCCGTTTGTGCTTCTGCATCCACGAAACCACACCCCAGCCGGTAACTGCTTCCACTCGCCGCATCCCCGACCCTATACTGCCCTCCCCGGTGAGTTTGAATGAGCCTATTTCGCACGTAGAGCCAACGTGAGTACCACCACAAAGCTCAGAGGTGAACTCGCCGATGTGCACTACTCTCACCTGGTCAGAAACATATCTTTCGCCAAAGAGGGCTATAGCTCCTCCCTCAATGGCCGCCTGGTAACCGGTCATCTCAGAGTATACATCGCGCCCGGCAAGTATTACCTGATTCACGCCCTTCTCAATTTTCTCTGTCTCCTGCTGAGTCAGCGGGGAGTGATGAGTGAAGTCAAAACGCAGCCTGTCCGGTGCTACTAGTGAGCCTGACTGCCGCACGTGCTCACCCAGCACCTGCCGCAGCACCGCGTGAAGCAGATGAGTTGCAGTATGATTGCGCGCTATCGCCCGCCGCCGCTGTGCATCTATCTCAGCGGCTGCCTCGTCGCCTTGTCGAACTGTACCTTGTTTCACCTCAGCGCGGTGGAGGTGGTGCCTATCACCAAGCAGCACGACATCTTCAACCTCCACGGCAAATTCCTCGTTCCATATGCGCCCGGTGTCACCGACCTGACCTCCACTCTCTGCGTAAAAGGGGCTGCGGTCGAGCACCAGCGCTACCTCTTGCCCCTTATAAGCGCTGTCGATTGGGCCTCCATCTTCATCCAACAGGGCAACTACCCGACAGGATGCCTCCTTATGGCTGTAGCCCAAAAACTCCGTTGGCTCTATCTCCTCCAACACATCCGTACCGTCGGATGTCCGCACCTGAGCATCGGACTTCTGCGCCTGCCTGGCTCGCTGCCTCTGTTTCTGCATCAGCTTCTCAAAGCCTGCACGGTCCACAGCCAGACCGTGTTTCTCCGCCACATCCTCACAAAGGTCTACGGGGAACCCGTAGGTGTCATAAAGCTGGAACACCTGTCGGGCTGGTATCTCATCCTGCCGCTGCTTGCGCACCTCATGGATCATCTCAAGCAGAATATCCAATCCCTGCTGCAGGGTGCGCCCGAAGCGCTCTTCTTCTCCTTTTATCGTCTGACGGATAAAATCTTCTCTGTCCCTCAGCTCGGGATAGGCATCGCCCATCTGCTGCACTACTGTTGGAACAAGCCTGTACAGAAGCGGTCCGCTGTAATCCAGATCCACTCCAAAGCGAGCTGCCCTGCGGAGGATCCTGCGCAGAACGTAGCCGCGTCCCTCGTTGGAAGGAAAAACTCCATCTCCGATAAGGAAGGTGCATGCCCGTACGTGATCGGCTATGACCCGGAAGGCCAGATCTTGTTCGGAATCGGTACCCTCGTAGTCCCTCCCCACCAGTTCCCCAAGACGGGAAAAAAGCGGGGTGAAAAGATCGGTGTCGTAGTTAGAGGGCACCTCCTGGATCACCGAAGCTACCCTTTCGAGTCCCAGACCGGTGTCTATACCGGTGCTTTCAAGTGGAGTCATGCTGCCGGTCTCATCCCGCTCGTACTGCATAAAGACCAGGTTCCAAAGCTCAAGCCAACGGTCACAGTCACACTCACCTATGGCGCAGATGTCCGATTCGCAGCTGTGTTTTTGCCCCCGGTCATAGATGATTTCACTACACGGACCACAGGGTCCAACGTCACCCATGGACCAGAAGTTGTCCTCCTCATCGAGCCGGACGATGCGGTCAGAATCAACACCCACTTCCTGCCGCCAGAGGCTGGCGGCTTCATCGTCCTCCCTGAATACAGTGATCCACAACCTGTCTGAGTCTATCCCCAGCACATCCACCAAAAACTCCCAAGAGTAGTCGATGGCTTTTTTCTTGAAGTAATCGCCGAAGGAGAAGTTGCCCAGCATCTCAAAGAAGGTCTGATGCCGGGGAGTCTTGCCCACGTTCTCCAGGTCGTTGTGTTTTCCTCCGGCCCGTACACATTTCT
>PUMD01000154.1 GCA_003551215.1 Clostridia bacterium
CCGGCTACCGCGGGGAACCGGCCAAGGATACCGCTGCGGTAAAGGACACCATCGCCCGCATCGCCCAGCTGGCCTGTGACTTTTCCGAGATCGCCGAGCTGGACATCAACCCCTTCTTCGCTTATCAAAAGGGGGTCGCCGCACTGGACGTCAAGATCACCTTGCACCAGCAGTAGATGCCGCAGGGGCGGCGCTGCGTCCACCCTTCGGCAGGGCGCCTCAACTGCCAGCGCACTGCCGCCTCAGTGCTGCGCCGAATACGAAAAGGAGTGAGCCAGAATGGATCTGACAGTATATCTCTCGGGTGAATACCTGTCGCTTGAGGATGCTTACGTACATGTAGAGGACAGGGGCTTCAATTTTGCCGACTCCCTGTATGAGGTGGCACGCATCTACAACGGCGTGCCCTTCACTCTGGACCGTCATATTGCCCGGATGGAGCAGGGGGCACGTACCATCCACCTGGATTACGGATACAGCCCCGACGATTTCGCTGGTATAGTGGACAATCTGTTGGCGGAAAATGATCTGTCCGAGGCCTTCGTATATATCCAGGTATCCCGCGGCAGAGCTCCCCGCGCACATCCCTTTCCGGAGGAATCCCATCCCACCGTCTTTGTCATGGTCAAACCGCATGAGCCCATGTCGTGGGAAGAGCGACTGGCCGGAAAGACTGCCATTTTGCACCCAGATCAGAGATACGAATTCTGCGACGCCAAGACCACCGCCCTGCTTCCCAACGTATTGGCCTGCCAGAAGGCCCGACAAGAGGGCGCCTTTGAAGCAATTCTGATGCGCGGGCGATGGGTGACGGAAGGTTCGAACACCAACGCATACCTGGTGCGAGACGGTGCGGTCTTCACCTATCCGCTGGTGAATATCCTGCCGGGAATCACCAGGTCTGTCCTGAAGGAAATCTGCTCAGAGGCCAACATACCTTTTGTGCAGAAGCCCTTTACCTCCCAGCAGCTGAAAGAAGCCGATGAATCCTTCGTAACCGGCAGCGTCAGCGAAATCATACCCATCGTACAGGTGGATTCGGAGAAAATAGCTGACGGAGAAACTGGACCCCTGACCCGCCAGCTGATCCAGCTTTATGCCGAGAGGGTCGAGGAGGAATGCGGCCTTTACACCCCCCAGCAGCGTTAGAATCCTCTGCGGGAGGGGCGTTGGCTGCACCTCTCCCGCCTGTATGCTCCTGCGGCTCATCATCCCAGCCACTCTTCGAGGCCCTCCAACGACCTGAGCATCAGGTAAGCCAAAGACGCCCCCACAGCAGAACTGAGCAAAAAAGGACCAACCAGGGCAAAGGCCAAAACCTCCTGACCCAGGACGAGCCGCACAACTGCAACTGCAGCCAGGGCTCCGGGGATTCCTGTCCCCAGCACCTCCCCTGCCACCGCCCACTCATACCGGTCAGACAGACGGTACGCCACTCCGGCCACAAAGGCGCCGAACATGCCCCCCGGCAGGGCCAAAATTGTCCCAATGCCCATAAGCATGCGCAACATACCCACCAGCAGGGCTACCAGGGTGGCCGGGACCGGCCCCAAAAGTACCGCCGCCAGCACGTTGACCGCATGCTGACCTGGATAGGCCTTCGCCGGACCCACTGGAATCCAGGTAAAAGAAGCCGCGACGGTACCCACGGCAACAAAGAGGCCCACAGCTGTGATGTTTCTGGTGTTCATCTGCATTGGATACCAGCGCCGGGCGCAGTAAATCAAAAGCACAGTCGCAGCCGCAGCGAAGGATGCTGCGAATTGCCAGACGGTCATCTACCTGACCCCCTCGCAGCAGCTATCCACCGCCGCCCGCAGCCCGGCGGCTGCCCGGGCAGGATCATCGGCTCCCATAACTGCCGACACCACGGCCACTCCGGCAGGTTCTGCAGACATGACTGTGGGAACCCGCTCCGCATTGATTCCTCCGATCCCCACCACGGGAATATCTACTGACTGTACCACCGCTGCCAGCCCCTTTGGGCCCAGTGGCCGCCCGGCGTCTGATTTGGTTTCTGTGGGAAACACAGGACCTGCCCCAAGGTAATCTGCTCCCAGCTGCTCTGCCTTCTGGGCGGCAGCCGGGTTGGAAGCCGAAACCCCGATCACGGCATCCTGACCCAGCAGCCTGCGGGCGGTGGGCAGGGGCATGTCGTCGTCCCCCAGGTGCACTCCATCCGCCTCCAGGGCCAACACCCAGTCCACCCGGTCATTGATTATCAAGGGAACACCTAGCTCACCGCACAGCTCCCTCAGCCTCTCACCCTGCTGAAGTGCCCGCCGCGCGGTCATGTTCTTTGCCCGGTACTGAAGGCAGGTTACTCCATTTTCAAGGGCCACACGAGCCACCTTCAGCAGTTCATCATCCCCCATCCGCTCATCTGTAAGGCAGTACAGACGCAGCGAATTCCGAAGCCGGCGATGCCTGCTCATGATATGTCCACCTCCTGCACATTCCACCCAACTGCATCTTGTGGAGACTCAATGATCTCGCGCATCTGGTTTATCCACCGGGTGCGGAAATCTCCCGGGCCGCGCGCCTCCTCCGCCGCGCGCTCTCCTGCCAGCCCGCAGAATGCCATAGCTGCTGCAGCAGCCAGGAGTATTTGCTCTTCAGCCAGCGACACGAAGACAGAAAGCACGGACGTGACCATACAGCCGCTGCCGGTTATCGCGGTCATCATCTTATCTCCGTGTCTGACTATGAACGTCCTGTCGCCGTCGGTAACGATATCCTCAGGGCCGGTAGCAGCAACCACAGTACCCCGGCGGCGGGCCAGCTGGCGATAGATGCTGAGGTCACAGTGATCACCGGTGCCATCCACTCCCCGGCCCGCATGATTCAGACCGGCGACAGATGCGATCTCACTTGAGTTTCCCCGGATCACCTCAGGAACGGGCGGCTGCACAAAGGCTTCGGCCAGGCGACTGCGGTATGAGGTGAATCCTGCCCCGACGGGATCGAACACGACTGGAGTTTTCTCGGCGGCTGCAACCTCACGAGCACGCCTCATGACCGACAGCTTGCCGCCGGTAACCATACCGAGGTTCAGCACCACGGCATCTGCCTTTTTCACCACTTCCTCGACATCCTGCGGGGCCTGAGCCATCATGGGAGATGCACCTACTGCCAGTGTGACGTCCGCTGTCATCTGCGCAACTACAGCGCTGGTGATGTGATGAACCAGCGGAGTTTGCTGCCGCAGGCATGCGGCTGTGTGCCCGAATACCTCACCCACCGTGCTCATCAGACTCACCGCCGGAGGACAGATCGGGTCGAACCAGGTGGTTTGTCGGCCCATGACCCTGACCCAGCGGCAGGCTGTGCCGGATAGCTTCGGTCACGAAGTGCTTGGCTGCACGCGCTGCAGAACGAAGGTCCATGCCGCGGGCCAGCGCGGCTGCCAAAGCCGCGGAAAAAGTGCACCCGGTACCATGTGTGTTTTGCGTATCTATGTAATCCCCCACCAGCCGCGTGATACCCCGGCCATCACACAAGATGTCCATCACCTGCTGACCGGGAACATTCGCAGAATGACCTCCCTTGACAATTACTGCTCTGGGTCCCATCTGCAGAAGTTCAGCGGCCGCCTCCGCCATCTGCCCGTCACCGATGGTGGTATCCAGCAGGACTTCCGCCTCCGGCAGGTTGGGTGTGATTACGGTCGCCGCCGGCAGCAGGTGTCTCCGGACCGCCTCCACCGCATCGGAATGCAGCAGCCTGTCGCCGCTTTGAGAAACCATGACCGGGTCAACCACCAGAGGTGAGATGTTCCACTGTGTGGCCGCATCGGCCACCGTCATGACGATCTCTGCATCGGCCAGCATACCCGTCTTGGCTGCATCAACCCCTATATCCGATACCACGCTGTCGATCTGCTTTTGCACAAAGTCAGCGTCCACCGGGTAAATATCTTGAACCCCGATGGTGTTCTGCGCAGTAAGAGCTGTGATGGCCGACATCCCGTAGGTGTCAAAGGCGCAGAAGGTCTTAAGGTCGGCCTGAATCCCCGCTCCTCCGCCCGAGTCGGAACCAGCGATACTCAAAGTCCTTGGTATAGCTTCCACTTTACACTCATCCCTTCATCAGGGGGAACCTCGGGCAACCTGAAAGCGGGCCCCGGGGGCCCGCCGCGGTACGCTTCCCTACGCCGGTATAACCCGGATCAGGTTCCAAGGGTGATTCTCAGCCCGGTACGGGGCACCCCCAGCGATGGTATTGATTCGATACGTGTCAACATCCTTTTGTCTTTGCTGACTTATCACCGGCACCTATTTTATGAAGCAATGTTTCTGTCTCATATATTGAGCTTGGGGTCGAGAATATCGCGAAGCCCCACGCCCAGCAGGTTGAACCCCAGCACCGTAACCACTATGGCCAGGCCGGGGAAAATTGACATCCACGGGGCTATCTCGATCAGGTTGCGGGCATCACTGAGCATCACGCCCCAATCGGGTGCCGGCGGCTGAGCCCCCAGGCCCAAAAAACCCAATGCGGTAGTCGACAAAATAGCACTGGGCAGCGACAGGGTGGTCAGAACAATGATGGGCGACAGGATATTCGGAAGAATGTGCCGAAATACCAGCCTTAGATTGCTGCTCCCCAGCGCCCGTGCCGCTTCAACATACGGTCTGTTTTTTATCGCCTGCGTCTTGGACCTCACCACCCGGGCAAGCTGCGCCCACGAAACCACGGCGATGGCAATAATGACGTTATCCAGGCTGGGTCCCAGAAGCATCACAATGGCCAGGGCGAAGACCAGAGGCGGCATCGACCAGGTCACATCGGTGATAAATGAAATCACCTTGTCCATGTATCCGCCGAAAAAGCCGGCCAAAAGACCCATAACCAGGCCGATAAAGGTCTGTATGACCACGATTATCAGCCCCACCCGCAGGGCGATTCGCGACCCGTAGATTACTCTGGAATATATGCACCTGCCGTACCGGTCCGTACCGAAGGGGTATTCGCCGTCCGGTGCCCGCAGGCGGTTGGGCTGATCCTGTTCCCGGTAAGAGCGGGGAGCCAGGTAGTCAGCAAAGATGGCCACAAAGACCACAACCAGAAAAATCATGAATCCCACAGCAAAGTACCTGTTCCTCATGAAACGCCTTATCTCCGGTAAAACTGTTTTCATCTGACTGAGCTCCTCCTCTCTGGCCCGAGAAGGCATCAGGCCCTGCAGACCGCATATTCTGCAGCCTCAACCCAGATACTCATCACGTATGCTGGGATCCAGCATTGCTGTCACAATATCACCAAGCGTGTTGGATACCACAGTCAATACGGCGATAATTAAAACGACCCCCTGCACCACCGGAAGATCCTGTCCCACAATGGAACGCCACAGCAGCCTTCCCATGCCCGGCCAGGCAAATACCTGCTCTATAACTACCGAACCACCGATCAGCCAGGGAAGTGAAAGGAAGAATACAACGGTTATGGGAATCAGCGCGTTGCGCAGTACGTGCTTGAGCATGACCCTGTTGTAGGCCACCCCCTTGGCATGTGCAGTGGTCACGTACTGCTCACCCATTACGTCGAGCACTTCCGAACGGGTAAGGCGCATGGTATTAGCCACCAGCGGCAGGGCCAGGGCGCACATAGGCAGGATGATGGATCTCGGTCCGTCGTAGCCGGATATGGGAAGAAGACGCCAGCGCACCGAGAAAAACAATATCAGCATTATGCCCAGCCAGAAACCCGGAATGGACCGCAGCACCGTGGATGTGACCACCATCAGCCTGTCTGCCCAGCCACCCCTTCTGACCGCCACAATCAGACCCACGGCAACGCCGATCAGATAGCGCAGCAGCAGGGCGCTGAGGGTGAGAGCTATTGTATAGGGAAACCTGCGGGCGATCAGGGCTGTCACCGGCTGACGAGTTATTATGGATGTGCCAAGATCACCGCGTACCACCCGCGAAAGCCACACAAAATACTGAATGTGCGGCGGGTGGTGCAGGCCCCAGCGCACCTTGAGCTCCTCAAGCCGTTCGACGGGTGTCCGGGGATCGGCAATCATCCTGACCGGGTCACCCGGCATGGAATACATTATGGCAAAAAGCACAATAGTAACAGTAAAGACGGTGAGTACTCCCCAGGCAATCCTTTTAACAGTGTACTCTAGCACCCAGGCCCCCTCCCTTCTGGAAAGTCCGCAATCAAGTGCTGTCCGATACCCGACAGAAAGTGTGTCTGGCCCCTCCCATTATTACCTGCATAGCGTCCTGAGCATGATCCGAGAAGCGGTCGGCAACAGGCATAAATCTGAGGTAAATGTCCGAGAAGTTGTCAATACGATAGAGGTTCTCCCCTAAAGGACGGGCTATTTTACCCTCTTTGACCGACCGCCAGCTGCCCCCCAGCTTCAATACGGATTGTTTCGGGCAGGCCTTAACGTGCACAGCACTATCCTTTTGCAGCTGTCCGGAGGCATCCCTCAGCAGGTAATGTCCCTGCACCGAACGCAAAGTATCTTCACTTACTTCCTCGCTCTTAATGTAGCGCACCGGGGTCATGCGGTTCCCCAGCAAATGGTGAACGAGACGACCTCGCAGTTCCGTCAGGTCAAGATCGTTTCTATTGGTAAGCAGAGCAATGAAGGTCTCAGAATCCGGATAGCGGGCCACCTGAGCCGAATATCCTCGCGTCCCCCCGGCGTGCCACACTTCACGAACTCCTCTGCGGTCACACAGCAGGAAACCAAATCCGTAACTGGTCTGCCCGGAATCCGGCGGGAAAAAGGGCGCAAAAACCTCTCGCCGCTGACTCGGGGCAAGCAACTTATCGGTGTACAGGGCGCGGTCCCATTTGAACAGATCACCCACGGTGGTTATGATGTTCCCATCCGCCCAACCCTCCACCGCCCGGTTGTAATCCACCGCGGAATGCTCTTCACCATCCTGTACATAACCTACTGCCTGGCTGCAGATGAGCTCCCCCTCGCATCCGACCCGGGAGCTATCCATCGCAAGCGGTTCGAATATGCTGCTGTGGACAAACCGGGCAAAACTCACGCCGGCTGCCTTTTCAACCAGCCTGCCCAAAAGCACGTAACCAGAATTAGAATAACTGTATTTGTCCCCGGGGCTGAAATCCAGTCTGTTGAACTCAGAGATCATCTGCATAACATCGTCGATCCGGGGTTCTGTTTCGCTTGCCCTGCGGAAAAACTCCTCATCAAGGTAATCCGGTATCCCGGAGGTGTGAGTCAGCAGATGGCGTATGGTAACGCGCTGACTCCACCCGGGAAGATCAGAAAACCAGCCGTCGAGATAATCATCGAAGCTTATCAGACCACGGTCTTGCAGCAGGACAACTGCGGCAGCGGTAAACTGCTTGGAGACCGAAGCGATCAAAAAGCGGGTACCCGGCGTTATGGGTACCCGCTTCTGAACATCAGCCAGTCCGTATCCTTTCTGCAGGATTACACCATCCCGAGAACCTGCCAATGCGGCCATGCCCGGACCATCAGAGTCGATAGACTGCCGCAGGATGGCATCTAGATCGGATCTGACTGACTCAGTCATTGCACCTCAATCTCCAGTCTCCTGTATCCTGAGGTCATTGAGATAAAGCGCTCCGCTGACGCTGATGTGCAGTCCCTCAACATTGTGC
Organism: Clostridia bacterium; assembly: GCA_003551215.1. Lineage (GTDB taxonomy): Bacteria > Bacillota > Sulfobacillia > SLMV01 > SLMV01 > PUMD01. The sequence continues at coordinate 7,624 of PUMD01000154.1, forward strand.
CGGGTGGCCACAAAGAGGCGGTCGCTCCACATGGGGATAATAACGTTGTGCTCCCACACCTTCTCGGAGATTTCGCCCCATATTTGGGCACCCAGCTCATCGTCGGCCTCCACAACCACTGCATCCAGCAGCTCGTCAATTTCCGGATGTGACCAGGGAGCAAGTGCGCCCTCGCTGTGCAGACCGGCGGGCCAGACTCCTCCCGGATCCAGCCAGGACCAGTTACGCAGGATCATCTCGAAGTCATCTTCCTCTATCATTTCACGCAGGTAGCGTCCGTCCCGCTCGCGAATCTGGGCATCCATTCCTATGGCCTCCAGCTGAGACTGAAAGAGCGGTGCGGCGGTCGTATCTATCGGGTTGTCACCGTTGATTGCCAGCTCGAACTCAAAACGCTGACCGTCCTTGGTCAGTATGCCGTCATCTCCCGGCTCCCAGCCAGCTTCGGCGAGCAGATCCTGTGCTGTCTCCAGATCGTGGGCGTACTGCTCGGCCAGCTGTTCTTCGGTGTCCGGGCTGTGCCTCAGCATGGCGGGCCCCACGATGCTGAACACCGGCTCTATGACCTCATCAACGCCTCTTTGGATGTGTTCCCGGTCGAGGGCGAGGGCGATAGCCTCGCGGACCTTGGGATCATCAAAAAGATCCATCTTGTAGTCCATCTGGATGTGACGGACGTTGGAGTTGAGATAGGCGTGCACATCCACTTCCGGGTCCTCCTCCAGAGTCTCGAGGTACTCGCTGGGCACTCCAGTGATCATGTCAACGTTGCCCGCGCGCAGCTCGCTTACCCGGGTGAAGCCCTCGGGAATGAAACGAACGGTCATCTCCTGGAAATGGAAGGCTTCGTTGTTTTCCACAAAGGGAAGGTTGTCAGTGTAGTCATCGTTCCGCGTCATGGTGACATGCGAACCGTCAACCCACTCCTGCATGGTGAAGGGACCGCATCCGATGGTATCACGGTTGAACTCATCCTCACCCATCTCCGCGGCAGCCTCCACCTCAACGGGAGCACCGTATGCGCTGGCGAGTACCACAAACATGCCGGGGCCAGGCTCAGACAGGTGCATGGTGAGGGTATTGGCCTCTTCATCCACCGTCATATCTTCGACCGGATCGAAATCAAAGGCGTAGGGACTGAGCTCGCGATATCTTTCCACGGAACGCTTGTAAGCTTCGGGAGTCAGCGGAACATCATTGCTAAAATACCTGTCCTCATCGAAGGTAAAGACTATGGATAGGCCGTCTTCCGCCACTTCAACATCAGCTACACCGTAAGGCAGGATCTCATCGTTGTCGAGTCCGAGGCTCATCGGCGCAGTGGTCAGCATTCCGTCGACCAGTCCATAAATGGTTGTGACCTGCTGCGGGTCCGTACCCTGAATCTCGCTGGGTATGGCGGCAGTAAACTCGTCGCGGTATTCGACCTCTGGTTCCTCTGGTTCCTCGACCTCCTCCTCAGGTGGGGCGCATCCAGCAGCAACAACCATAACTGATGCTACCAGCAGCGCCACAGCGGCAATCCAGTAACGATTCTTCAGATAACTCACAGAAATCCCCCTCCAGATTCTCCTATTTTTGACCGCTGTGAAAAGCCAAGCCAACAATGATGATAACATAAATTCTCTGGTTCGTCGATCAGACCCAAGGCAGGGTCTGCGTCAAGCGATAGTAGGTAAATCCCCTGGTTGTTTTAGGCAGCTCCCGTTTTGGGAGCGGCTTTGGCGATCTCTCTCAGAACGTGTTTGATCCACATTCGTCCAGCGTGCGGTCCCTCCAGGGCGGGCAGGCTGGCCCGCAGCCAGTCCTGCAGGTCCGGCCCTGAGGGACGGCGGCTATCTGCCGTGTCAATGTCACGTACTGGCTCGGCGTCCTCCAGCAGTTCATCGAGTTTATCCCTGTGCCAGGCGCGCACGGCCACGTAGCCGCCCAGCTCATCGTTGGCATCTGCCGCAAGTAGGTAGGCCATGTTGTCGGTGCCAGAAGGGCTCCAGCGGCCGCCTATGTGCTTCATGCGGCGGGATATGATGTGACGCACCTGTGCCTCTATAACCCCCATCCTGGCCTCCTCAGACAGGTTCTCTATGCCCTCCCAGTTGTTCATAACGTATCGCTTCAGACCCTCTATCTTTTGGCGCTTTTTGCCCCTGCTGCTCTTTATCGCAGCGTCCAGTCCCCGCTGGACTTCCTCTAAGTCCAGCTCTTCTATTGCTGCCGAGACACGGTGGTAATGAGCGCTATCAAAGGACAAAGCCCTGGTCAGGGCCCGGCGCAAATGATACTCGTCCAGGTGATAATCAGAGCCGGGAAAGGCTTCTGTGCCCTTCTTTATCCAGTCGGCGCCATCTCCCCCTATCTTCACCTGCTGCACGGAGGTCAGGTCCCAAACACGGGCGGAACGCTCCGATACATGCTCCCAAAGCTGCGCTCCTGACATAACCCCACCAACCGCCTGACGGTGCTGCAGCTTCTTTTTGCCCGAAGGCAACTTCTCCTTGCCCTCGTATATGGCGGCCAACTTGACCTCCTCGCTCTTTTTGTCCACACCCTGCTGCTTTATGTGTACTCCATCAGCCTCCACGTACAGCGTCTCGGATACCCTGTCACCCTGGGGGACCTCACCCTCATCAAAGGTTGCCGCCACCCTGACCTCCGAATCCCTGCGTGCCAACTCTCCCGCCTCCTGAGCCTCGTTCCATACCGTCATGGGACTCACGTGGGGAGCCAACTTCTCCAGGGTCGCCGCTGCCTCACGAAAGGACATCTTGGCGGAAAACTCCACACCCCACTTGCGCATCAACGGACTCAACCTCTTCCCCTTCTCAATGCCCAGGTGGTAATCCAGCAGGAAACGAGTATCGCCCGTGTCACGATCGCGGTACAGGCGCCTGCGCACCGTGACCTCACCCATCACCGTCACCAGCCGGCGGGTGCGAAACCCCACTACCTCCCAACGCTGCCTGTCCCTGTCCTTCATCAACTTCTCATCCAACCGCTGCAGGGACCACTCATACACCTGCACGCTCACACTGTGCACCAGCTGCCGGATCCCTTCCTCAAACTCGATCCCATCCATGCTACCCTTCAACAACTCCGATATGCCCTGCACCAAAAGCAGGATCGCACCTACCAACTCACGAATATCTATCACAGGACCTCATCCCTTCTCTGGAGATTCAGCTGTCTTTATGACAGCCGGGTGAGGTCCTACTTCTATGTCTAACCTCACTCTACCTACCAAGACTTTACGCTAAC
>PUMD01000149.1 GCA_003551215.1 Clostridia bacterium
AAACAGTGCAGGTGCCTGGGTCGGTATATCCGTATCCCAGGAGGGCTGATGGCACAGCCTTAAGTCTGCGACACACTCGCCTACCAGAAATGGACTGGCGTTTAATCAGCAGACAACCTCGTAAGTTCCTGTGGAATCCTCGTTCGTGAACGAAGTGAACGGGCGGGGAGGATGTCAACCCAAAACTGCTGCGGGGGCCCATCCAATGCGCCCCCGCCGCCCAGCACGGGCTGATGAATCCTTGTGTTTTTTTGGCTCCCTCCTGCTTTTCCCTACAGGCGGGCCTTTTGTTTTGCTGTACGGGGGTTGATTGCCGGCTGGTTTCACCTGCTTTCAGTTTGGGCCTGAGACCTTTGCAGCCTGCAGCTTATGGTTGATTGCAGCTCAACGCTCGGTGATCGACCTCCCCGTTTGGCTATCTGCCTCTCGTTCGTAGCCGCCCGAAAAATGCTTCTATCTGATGCGTTGACGGCGAGGGGACAGTTTCTATATAATTACTACGATACACGAAACTTATTATAATCGTGGATTATTATAGACTAAATATAAGTAAGGCGAAACTGACATAGGGAGTGAAGGTTTTGGATACCATTCAACGTCTGTTGAAATACCTGACCCGGTACCCCAGATGGATCACGTTAGCAGTGCTTTCCATGCTGGGTATGGTGGGGATGACTTTTGTCATCCCATGGATAACTCGATACGTGATAGATGTGGCTATCATTGAACAGCAGTGGCACCTGCTATTGCCGCTGGCCGGAGGAGTTGTGGCGGCTTCTGTAGTTCACGGTCTGTTTGTGTTCGGACAGAGATTTTTCTGCGCGTACCTGGGTCAGAGCGTTATCTATGACCTGCGAAACCAGCTTTACCGGCACCTGCACCGGCTTCCGTTCAGCTTCTACGATACTGCTCAGACAGGCGAGCTGATGTCGCGTGTGACTCAGGATGTAGAGATGATGCGCCGGTTTCTTGGTTTCGGAGTGGTTAACATTTTGCGGAGCGTGCTGATGTTTGTGGGAACGCTGTTTTTTCTCTTTTACATCAACTTTCGCCTCACCCTGCTGATACTGATCACCATACCGCCCCTTATGATTCTGATCAGGGTTTTTTCGCGCCAGGTACGGCCGATGTACCGAAAGATGCAGCGCCGGCTGGCTGATCTGACTTCGGTGCTGCAGGAGAACGTAGCGGGCATCCGCGTGGTGCGGTCCTTTGCCCGGGAGGAGCACGAGATCGAAAAATTCTCGGGGGTCAACCGGGCGTACCTGGATCAGAATATCGCTACCGTACGCATGCGGGCATTTTTCTTTCCCATGATGTTTATGATACCGCAGATGGGAACTGCCCTGATCCTCTGGTATGGCGGTCGTGAGGTGATAGCAGGGGTCATGACCCTGGGCTGGCTGGTCGCTTACAACCAGTATGTGGGAAGGCTGCTCGGCCCGCTGCGCATGCTGGGGTGGCTGGTCAATATGTCCGAGATGGCCATTGCCTCCGGCCGGAGGGTTTTCGATATTCTGGATACCGAATCTGAAATACGGGAAAAGCCCGATGCGGTTCATATTCCAGTGCTGCGGGGACAGGTCGAGATGAAAGACCTGTGGTTCCGCTATGCCGATTCGGAAAACTGGGTGCTGCAGGGGGTAGCCCTGAGGGCTGAGCCTGGCGAGCGGGTAGCCCTGCTCGGAGCCACAGGATCAGGAAAAAGCACGCTGATAAACCTCATTCCGCGGTTTTACGATGCACAGCGCGGCCGGGTCCTCATAGACGGGCATGACGTCAGGGACCTGACGCTGGAGTCAGTGCGCAGAAACATCGGAATGGTAATGCAGGAGCCGTTCCTCTTTTCAGCTCCCATACGGGAGAATATCGCCTACGGCAGGCCTGATGCCTCCAGCGAGGAAGTGGAGGCGGCGGCCCGGGCGGCACAAATTCACGATTTTATTCAGACTCTGCCGGAAGGGTACGACACGGTGGTGGGGGAACGGGGCGTGGGCTTGTCCGGTGGACAGAAGCAGAGGGTAGCTATTGCGCGGGCGCTGCTTTTGAATCCGCCAATCCTGATCCTCGATGACTCCACCTCAAGCGTGGACGCCGAGACCGAGCACCTCATTCAGCTGGCCCTCGAGCAGCTGATGCATGGGCGAACCAGTTTCATAATTACTCAGCGCCTTTCCTCCATCCGCCACGCTGATCAGATCCTGGTTTTGGAAGGCGGCAGGGTGGTCCAGCGCGGCAGCCACGAGAAGCTGTCGTCGCAGCAGGGCATATATCGAGAGATATATGAACTTCAGCACAAGGGGCAGGACGAGATTCCGGAAGAAGTCTTTCTGCGGGCGCGAAAGCGTGCCAGGTCGAGTGTCAACCAGAGGGTTGGGGGTTTTTAAAATGCATCATCATGTACCTACTGGCGAGATGAAGCCCTTCGATAGCGAGACCTTCGTCCGTCTGGTCAAATATCTGGCCCCGTACAAGTGGTGGATACTGCTGGCGGTGGGTGCTCTGGTGATATCCTCTCTGGCCGCCCAGGTGGGACCTTACGTGTTGGGGCGGGCCATAGATGAGTTCATCGACCCTCACGGAGCGGCTGTCGAGATGGATATGTTAAACCGGCTCGCTGGCCTGAACATCTATACCATGATTTTCGTCGCATCGCTGCTGGTAGCCTGGGGTGCGGGGTATGTTCAGACCTACGCGATGAGCTGGGCGGGGCAGAACGCCATATTTCAGCTCAGGCAGCAGCTTTACGAGCACCTGCAGATGCTGAGTTTGAGATGGTTTGATGAACGCCCTGACGGAAGAATAATGTCGCGGGTGACCAACGATATTCAGACCCTTAACGATTTGCTCTCCTCCGGACTGGTGACGGTGGTGGGTGACATAGCTCGCATTGGAATTATAGTGACCATCATGGTGTCGATGAACACGCGGCTGGCTCTGGCAGCCTTCATCACCATACCGCCGTTGGCACTGGTGACATTCATATTCAGACCGAAGATTCTCCGCGCACACCGTGCGGTGAGGCAGAAAGTGGCCGAGATAAACGCCAACCTTCAGGAGAGCATCTCGGGTGTCCGCGTGACCCAGTCCTTTACCCGTGAGGAGGAGAACTTCGAGGAGTTTGACGACCGGAACCACAGCAACTTCGAGGCGACTGTGGAGGCAGAACGCCTGAGCTCCATTTTCGGACCAACGCTTATGGCGATCGGAGCAATGGGCACGGCCGTCGTCCTGTGGTACGGCGGGACCATTATAATGCGGGAGACTCTCTCCGGACTGCAGCAGGGAACTTTGGGTCCCGGTACGCTGGTAGCTTTTTTGGCCTATGTGCAGCGTTTCAATCACCCTCTGCAGGAGCTGAGCAATATATATGCTCAGATGCAGTCGGCCATGGCCGCCTGTGAGAAGGTATTTGACATTATGGATACCGACCCGGAGATAAAAGACAGTCCCGATGCGGTAGACATCCCCGCAATTGAAGGAAAGATCCGTTATGAGAACGTCAACTTTGCTTACGAGAAGGACGAATATGTGCTTCAGGACATAAACCTTGTCGTCCAGCCGGGACAGCGCATTGCCTTCGTCGGCCATACGGGGGCAGGTAAAACGACCATGATCAACCTTCTTTGCCGCTTTTACGACCCGCTATCTGGCAGCATTACGGTGGACGGTTATGATTTGCGGAATGTCACTTCCCGGTCTTTGCGCCGCCAGATGGGGATCGTGCTGCAGGATACGTTCCTCTTTCGGGGCACGGTGCGGGAGAATATAGCCTACGGCAGGATGGATGTTTCTGATGAGGAGGTAGTGGAGGCAGCACGGGCTGTGAACGCGCATCAGTTCATACAAGCGCTCCCGCAGGGCTACGACACTCAGCTGCAGGAGAGGGCGAGCAATCTTTCTATCGGTCAACGGCAGCTAGTGTCCTTCGCCCGCGCGCTTTTGCGCGACCCGCGGATTCTCATTCTGGATGAGGCGACCTCCAGTGTGGATGCCTATACCGAGCTGCTGATTCAGGAGGCTCTCGGGGTGCTGCTGCGGAACAGAACTTCCTTTATAATCGCACACCGCCTGTCTACTATACGCGATGCCGACCAGATAGTGGTGCTGCATGAGGGACGGATTGTCGAAAGAGGAGCTCATGAAGAGCTGATAAATGCAGATGGTCATTATGCTGAGCTTTACAGTCGGCAGTTTGGAACAGGTGAGACGGCCTGATAGCCCGCTTATTGAGGTCAGGGCCTTCAGCGAGACACCGACAGGGATGCGTCGGTGGCCGCTGAGGGCCTCCGGGTAGGGGTCGGCTGTCAGCTTTTCACCTGCAGCAGGTCCTTTTTGATAGGGGTGAGGACCTCATAGCCGGTTTCTGTCACCAGAACATCATCTTCAATCCGCACTCCGCCCCAGCCCGGTATATAGACGCCCGGTTCGATGGTAACTACGTTTCCCGGTTCCCATAAGCCGCATTCACCGGTGGTGGGGCCCTCGTGAACCTGCAGTCCTATGCCGTGGCCGCCGGCACCGTGAACCGCGTATTCGGCCAGACCCTTTTCGCCAAGTACATCCATTCCCCGTTGGGCCGCCTTGGCCCGTTTGTTCCCCGGTCCCACCTGCTTTATCGCAGTGAGCTGGGCCTGCAGTACTGCCGAGTAGATTTTCCGCTGGCGGTCGGTAGGGCTGCCCACAACGAAGGTCCTGGTGATGTCCGCGCAGTAGCCGTTGCAGGTGGCTCCGAAATCCACTGTCACCAGATCTCCTCTCTGCAGTTTCCGGCGGGTAACTGAACCGTGCGGCATGCAGGTGCGCGGACCGGATACCACCACCGAAGAGAAGGCCAGGCGGGGTGAGCCCTCTCCGCCGAGCCGCAGCCGATATTCCAGTTCCGCGGCCAGCTGCCATTCGGTCATACCCGGTTTTACCTGCCGGATTATTCGCTCAAAAGCATTGCTACTTACCCGGTTGGCCGCCCGGATCTGCTTTATCTCCCACTCGTCCTTCACCTCGCGCAGGACGGCGATGAAATCCTCTATCGGCAAAATCTCTGCCTGATCAAACTCTTGTTCGTAGCTGCGAAGCTGGCCCGCCGTAATGCTGCTTTGGGGCACGCCCACCTTTCGCAGGCCTAGCCGGCGTGCTGCGTCGACGGTGATAGACAGGGCGTTTTGCCCCTTTCGATAGTCGTAACGAAGCACCTCAAACCCGCGCGGCTGCAGCCTTTCGCGGCATTCCTGGAAATCGACGGTTGACGTGATGTAGTGTGGCGACTCCTCACCTGCGGTGATGAGCAGCACTCCCCCGGGGGCGATGTTGGTCCCGGTGGTGAACCCGGAAAGGTAACCCTTGTTCGTCGGGGAAAGGACTATCAGACCGTCGATCTCACATTTTTGCAACCTTTCGCGCGCGCTGTCTATCCTGTCTTTTATGAGGTGCTGGGGAACGCATCTGGCCATGATGGACTTCCTTTCGATTTCAGTTTCGCTTCTCAAAGCGCCAGGGCAGCGGTGACTCCGGTGATTTCCTTGAAGCGGCTTGACACGTCGTCGATGTGCGGCAGCACGGCGTCTGGCACCAAGTCTGAGACTTCCGGACGCAGCCCCAGCTTCTTCGGGCCGCATGCGAGTATCGAACCTATGATCAGCAAACGCCGCAGACAGGCGGCCGCCAGGAAGAATTCTATGCTGTCCAGAGTTCTTCCTGAGATCTGCTGATACGTCAGAAGAAATTGCTGTGCAAGCTCCGGCGGCAAAAACACCCAGGTGGACCCGACATCACAGCGGGGGTCGGTCACTTCCGCTGAGCTCCAGTCGATGACGTACTTCTGTCCATCCGGGGTGAGGAGGACGTTTTCGGGGTGGTAATCCCAGTGAACGACAGACTCGGTGCCGGAACCGATGCGGTCTGCCCGGCGGTCAAGCCATTTTAACGCAGCTTGCAGATGCTGCAGGTCGGCTGCCTGGCGGAACTTGTCCATCTTTCCCAGCTGTTCGCGGGATGTCCTGGCTTCACCGGCGAGTTCTGCGGGTAATTTGAGCTCATGCAGCCTGACCAGAAGTTTGCAAAAATCGCAAAAGATCTGCTCCTTTTCTGATGGGTCGGCGTCTTCGTAAGCAGTCCCTGTCTCCCGGGCATTATCTATCCGCTGCATGATGACGAAGGGCTGTCCCCCCTCCGGGAGGCGGCCCTCAAGGTACACCCGTGGCACCGGATATCCCGAGGCATGCAGGTGCTGCATTATCCGGTATTCGCGGCGGTGCACCTCACCCCGGATCGACTCGCCGGTATGCCGTGGATAGAGGCGAACAACGAGACGGTGTTGCCGCGGGGATTTGCCTTCCGCAAACACGTCGAAGGCAAACAGGTCGCATTCCCAGCCTGCGGCGAGCTTTCTCCATCCGCATACCGTTGTATTTCCTCCATCGGGCCAGTGTTTGCGAAGATAACGGGAAACTGCCTTATGGATGCCCTGTTTCTCCACTGTAGTCCTCTTTTCTTACTATCTGGCTGCCCATGGTGCTACCTGTCCCACAGCTGTCAGCCTAATCTACGAGACATATTCTCTGACTATGTGGGTCAATCCTTCCGCTGAAGGTGCGCCAGAGAACAGCACGCAAGGGGTATCATATGGCTGCAGCAATGCTTGCGGGCCGCTGTCGCCGTCAGGTTCTCTCCCACGGGGAGAGTCAGCTGCCGGGGCTGCTGGATTTCGGGGCAGCCCCGGGCTGGCGAGATAAGCGGGCTCACAATTCACCCGCCGGAAGTTCGCACCAATAAGCTGAATTCTGCTCGTCTCCGGCCAAAAGGAGGACATCGGGGATCCCCTGGTGACGGGTTTGTAAAGCAGCACCCTGCTGCGCGATTCTGCTCAAGCAGTGTGAATCAGTGAGTTTTAAGGTGCTCTTGCTCGCTCATTTAGCAAAGAATGTCCGTGTCAGCAGAACCGCAGTGGTTTTCCTGCCAGATTCTCTGTCAGCTGACCGTCCTGCACCGCGGGCTTGCCGTTGACCAGAACGTGTTTGATCCCGACAGGTGAGACCTGCGGATTCCCGTAAGTGGCGCGGTTGGCTATCCGGTCGGCATCAAAGATGGTTATATCGGCGTAGAGGCCTTCTCTCAGCAGACCGCGGTCGGTCAGGTTGAGCAGGTGAGCGGGCAGGGATGTCATCTTCCGCACCGCCTCCTCGAGGGACAAAATGCCCTTCTCACGTACGAAGTAGCCGAGGACCTTGGCGAAGGTTCCGTAGTTGCGCGGATGAACCCCGGTTGCCGGGTGGTCCAGTTGACGTTTGCCCGTGAATGTGGCTCCATCGGTGCAGATTGCCGAATGCGGATACTCAAGGAGAGTGATTATGTCCTCTTCGCTCATTACCCCGCCCGCTGCCAGCGTGGCCCCTTCATCTGCAAGATACAGCTCGCGCAGGGCCTCGTGCACCTTGTCTATGTCCCGGTAGCCCATGCGGCGCTGCACCTCACCCACCGACAGTTCTTCGAACTCGGGATGGCTGGGACAATGGGTGATGTAACGCACTTCCGGGTCAAAGGGATCGTAGGGACCGGCCTGAATGCCCAGGCCCGCCAGGGCGCGTTTGCGGCGCTGGTACTCCCGCCGCATCTTTTTCATCTGAGACTGCAGTTCGGCCTTCATCTTACTCCACTGATCGGTTGACTTAAGCATCTGAAGCATAGCCTCGCGGTCCGGCGGCATCTTTGACCTGTCGGCGAAGAACAGAGAACCCAGGTTCGATTGTGCGAAATAGCGCCAAGGGTACAGGTCAACCATTATATCTACGCCGCGGTCGCGCGCCTGCTGCACCAAGCGGATGGTGTGGTTAACATTGCCCCAGTTGTCTTTACCCACCGCCTTGTGGTGGGTAATCGAGGAGGAGATGCCGGATTTTTCAGCTATTTCGATTATTTCCTCGGCTGCCGATATCGTCTTTTCATCCTCGCTCCGCATGTGTGATATGTGGGCACCGTTGTAGGAGTCTACCAGTTTGCAGAGGGTGATAAGCTCCTCGGTAGCTGCATTGCGTCCGGGCGCGTACTCCAGACCGGTTGACAGAGCAAAGGCCCCCTGCTGCATTGCGTCCGACAGCAGCCTCTTCATAGACCGCAGCTCGTCATGGCTGGGTTCAACGCGCTCCCCGCCCGAGCCTTCGGCTCCCATGGCGAGGGTGCGGATAACGCCGTGTCCGACAAAAGGAACGACGTTGCAGCCAACTCCTTTGCGCTGCAGGTGCCCAAGCCAGCCGTCCAGGTCGTTCCAGTCAACCTCTACGTCTTGGGGTTTTACGCCAGCTGAGCGCGCGATCCGGTTCTGTACCTGCTCGGTGTCCCCGCCGGTGGGATAAACAGAAGAGCCGCACTGACCGACACATTCGGTGGTTACTCCGGCTTTGAGTGTGCTTTCTCCTTCATTGTGAACCGACAGTGTGGCATCAGAATGAGTGTGCAGGTCTATGAAACCGGGGGCGATCACCATACCATTTGCGTCTATGATCTGCTTTGCTGACAGCTCCTTCTGTCCGCGACCCATGGTGGCTATGCGTTCTTCCTTTATACCCAGGTATCCTTCGTATGGCGGATTCCCCGTTCCATCCGCGATGAGCCCGTTAATCACCAGAATATCCAGCATAGATCTTCCTCCCTACTGAAGAAGGCGACGATTTTGTGGTCTGTGCCGGCCCAGTATCCGTCATTTACCTGTATTCCGACTCAGGATCTGCTGAGCATGACCAGTCAGTCCAGAGCTACTCCACTATCTTCAACCCCCACGAGGCGAGTTCCTGTCTGGTAATGGTCCGGCGCTCCGAGTTGCTTGCGGTCAGCTCAGTCGTCAACAGGCGAGGCTGACGTTCATAATCTTTACCCCCGCCGTTATCGGATGCCGTACGTTTTTCTTCACCAGGGTGGTTGATCTGTTTGTGGAATGAAGCCGGAGGAGACCGGGGAAATTGTCTGGCCAAAAGGGGGCTCACCGCACGATGATCGATACATTGTCGGACGTCTGCTGCAAAACTTTGCTGTCATCTTTCCCCGCTCTCCTCCGGTTCGGTGCAGTGATTTGTGCCAACTGACTCAAGACTCCATACTCAACTTCGTGTGGTCCGCTGCCGCAAGGCAGCCGGCCAGCGATGACAGGTTGTTTCCGTCAGGAACAAGGGTATTGTAGGCATAATCTAGAAATATAGATTGACCATCGAGACTGTTAGCCTGTCTCAGGGGGATGTTGGGAATGACCAAAATAGGTGAACTGATCAGAAAGTGCCGCCTGCAGAGCAATCTTGCCCAGGCGCAGCTGAGCGAGGGGATATGCAGTCGGTCACAGCAGGGTGAATATGAGAGCGTCACAAAATGGCTGCACCGGGCAGACAGCATCGAGAAGATGCGCCCACTTGAATCCAATCCCGATTGCACAGCTCAGACGTATATAGTGAAGCAGAGGCCAAGACACAAAGTGGGCCTTCAATGGGATGCTCCGGCTATGCTGAATTGAGCCGAAAGTATCCGAAGAAGGCCGGTGGGAGATTATCTTCGAACGGTTGAGAGACCTGATTCAAAAAGGGGACCATGCTGCGGAGACCAGCGCGATTGCTGCAAAGCGGCAATATGCTCTACCGGGGTTTTCTTCGGTGGGGAGGGCTGAAAGGCTTGGCGCATGCGGCCGTCTTATGTCGGGGGCAGCTTGACCAGGGGCGGTTCAGCGGTTCGAACGTCGCAGGCAGCTGTGTTCGATGGCACATTCTCACCCGGGGCTTGCTGGGGAAGGAGGATCGGGGGCGGCATGGTTCGGTTCCGCCCAGCCGGAGGGGATCCTCCTGATAACTGATACTAAGTCCATATACGGTTGAAGGGCTGACTGTCTGATGAATGGTGTTTTATAGGGAGTGTCCTTTGTTTGAGGTTGGGATTCTTAAATCTTGGGGGGGAGCGGTAATGGGACAGTTTGGTCTTGTCGTGCTGCACACATCGGACGTGGTGGCGATGCTTCTTCTGGTTGCCTGCTTTTATCTGGGAATACTGGCCGCCCAGACTGAGCTGCAGATGCAGATTATGCGGTCGGATGAGGGGGAGAAGGTGGAAACTGATGCCAGCAGCTGGACGACAGCCGGAGATGCTCCCGGCCACACCGCCTGGGATCAGCTGTCGTGGGACGAGAAAATGTACTACATGCGGAAAAAGCAGCGCTACACGTGGGGGGCTGCCGGGTCCGGAGCGATCAGCATCCTGGGCTCTGTGCTGGTGCTTGGAGTTCGCTCGACGTACAATGTGCCGGGTATTGTGCCTGCTTCTGTCATCATCGCCTTCTACGCCCTGGTACTGTTGATGGGTGGCTATCTGCTGAATCAGTACGTAAGGCTGTATCGAGTATCTATGGATGCTCAAACAAAAATGGAAGCCTTGGCTGAGCACAGCGACATGGGTCAGAAGCTGGCGTTGTTATACTTGGGGGCCGCACTTGCCGGTGTTATCGGCCCCGCTGTATCTTTTCTGGTAGTCCTATTTGGGCTCCCGATTGTTTTGTTGGATTACTGGGGGCTGTGGGGAGAAAACCTTACACGCTATTGATTTGAGGGCAGCATGCGAGAACCAGATGAATGATCTTTCAACCATCGTTCCTTGAGCTGCATGGGGTATGTCGGGCAAGTCAACCGGAGGGTGATGTCTGGCGATGGTCCGGAAGCTGACCGGGAGCAAGGGAGGGTGATGTTGTCGCAGAAAGGCAGAGGCTACATGAAGCAAATTATGTCTATGTGTCACGAAGCAGCCGAATCCGCGGAGGTGACCGAGATCTCCGATGGTCACATATGCGATGTTTACCGGGTCAGGCGAGCCGGCGAAGACCATATCCT
>PUMD01000101.1 GCA_003551215.1 Clostridia bacterium
CCATAATCGGGTGAAGGACTTTCAGCAGATTAGATTTCATCCGGGTTCCCTGCCCGGCAGCCAGGATCAATCCTCCGAATCGATCGAACACGCTGAATGCACCACCTCTCACAAAAGGCATATTCATCATCTTGCGTCCCCCAGCAGTGGTCACCGGTGTTAGGCGGGAGGGATATCCCTCCCGCCGGCAACCTCAATCAGCCGTCGGCTCCAGAGTGATGCGGTACTGCCTTCTACCCTCGGCAACCGCCTGTTCATAGACGCTGACCAGCTCTTCTTTGATGTACTCGCGTGTGCTTGAGTTAACCGGATGAGCTATGTCCAGATAATCTCCCCCGGGCAGACGCCGACTGGGCATTGAGATGAAAAGCTCACCGCGGCGCTGCTTGAGCTCAACCTCATGCACCACAAACGAATCATCGAAGGTCAGCGACGCAACTGCTTTGGTCGTATTGTCTGTTTCGACCCGCCGCATGCGCACTTCGGTGATATTCACGAGCCTTCTCCCTTCCTGTGCCGATTCCAGCTCATGCATCACCGTACTTATTCGCGGCACGTATGTAAAGTCCTTCCATTAAACACAAATTTACCCATAACTGCCTCTGCCACGCCTACTCGTCCATCCAGCGGCTGACAGATTCCAGATCCTCGGGCTTATCTATATCCTGCGCCATCTCAGCGTAAGGACTCAAGACAGCCCTCCCTTCGACCTGCAGCATCCTGCCTAAGACTCCTTCGATGTCCTGCAGGCTGGCCCTCCCTACCAACAACTTTAATATAAAAACTGGCCCCAGGATAACTGCCATACGCATTATATTCTTGCGCACCCTGTAGAGCCTGCGGAAGGCGGGTATAACCTTTCTTATTGCTCCCACAGAACCAAAAAAACAGCTGCCCAAGGTTATGTATCCCTCGCGGAGGCGCACCCAGGTGCGCTGCACCTGGCCGAACTGCTCCTGTACCGTCTGCCGCTTTACAACGCATGCGAAGAATTCTGCAGGCTGCTGCAGACACCTCTCAATGAAGTCGTCCAGTGCGGGACCGCTGACCAGTGGGGCATCGGCGGTGCAAAACAGCAGAAAATCGGCCTCTTGACTGCCATCAAGTCCGCTTTGCAGACTCTCAATAAAACTGTTGCCCGCTGGTACTATCTTCTCCTGACAGCCCGCCAGATACTGCTCAAAAGCAGCGAAACCCACCACGGTTATCTCGTCGATGTGCTCCGCTTCCCGACAGGCGGCAAGCACGTGCTGAAGCAAACTCCTGTCCCCAAGCGGTATCTGCGCCTCGTACCGCACATCAGATACCTGCGCCAAAGCTCCGTCGTTCTTCGCACCGGCCAAAACCACCGCCCGCACGGTAAAACCAGACGCATTATGTACGCACGGCCTCATTTTTCGTCTCCTCTCCTGTGCAGCCCCTCACCATCTGCCAGCCGCAGCCGGAGCGAAAACGGGTCAGGATCATCCGGGCACCCGAACCGCTGCCGACCCTCTCAAGCAGCCTCCTCCGGGCCGTCTGTGCCGCGATAAGGCTGCGGTAAAGAGTGAAAAAGGTTGACCCGCTGCCGCTCATGAGCACCGGTCTTTCAACTGCCGCCTGCAGCGCTTCTTTCCAGCTTACCAAAGAGGGATATCGATACAAGGCGGCTGACTCGAGGTCGTTTCGCAGACGCGGGAGCAGCCTGCGCAGGTCCCCGCCGCCGGTCAGTGCCCGCAGCGGTCTTTCGGCGTCCGCTGTCCCCATCTCCCCACCGGTCGGGACCCGGTTGACCTCAGCCCAGCTGCGGTAGACATCGGCCGTATCACAGCTGACCGGCGGCACAAAAAGAAGCACCCAGAAAGCCGGTAGGTCCGGTAACCTCCGCAGCCGCTCACCAGCGCCTTCGGCCAGCTGCGTACCGCCGTGAACAAAGAAAGGAACGTCCGCACCCACTTCAGCTGCCTTTCCGCGCCAGTCTGTTACTTCATGGGGCAAGCATTCGAACGTGCGCCGGGAGACGACTGCCGCGGCGGCAGCTGCGTTGCTGCTGCCGCCGCCGAGGCCTCCGCCTACCGGAATTCTCTTGCGCAGATAGACCCTCATGCCAGCGGCACCGCCGAAAGCCCTACCCGCCTGCAGAACCGTGTTTCTACCGGATGAATGCCCGTGAGGGACCTGTGGGTGGCTGCAGATGACCCTGGGTTTCCTTTCTGCATCAAACCAAAACAGCAGATCATCGTGCAGACCGACCGTCTGCATAACCGAGCGGATGCAGTGCATGCCGTCGGTGCGCCGGCCGATAATACTGAGACCCAGGTTTATCTTGGCGTATGCTCGAACGCGTACGGCGGATCCACAAAGGGTCTGCAGCAAGCCGCGGCCCCCTCTCTACCATCGGTTGAGGTGTCATCTTGGAATATAGACCGTACAGGTGAGTTTGACAACATCAACCACGGGCTGACTTATCCGCCGGCGGCAGATGAAGTGTCATCGCGTCTGGATCCCTCGTCGGGGATTCTCTGCAAATCGATCCCCCGCTTCTCTGACCACTCCTCAAGCTGCTTTGTTGTGCGGCGATAGTCTTCGTAGAAAATGACCAGGATTCCACCCGGCTTCAGCAGATCCAGACCGCACCGCACAGCTTCGCCCTCGTCCAGAACCACGTCAACGTTCTCTGCCAGCTCAAAGGCCTGCAGTACCCCTTCAAGCAGCAGCCCCGCAGCCTCTCCTTTTTTCCGTCCACGCAGATGGGCATCCTCCTTGATGATGATCCGGTCAAGCAGTCCGGCGGCTGTGCGACCGGCCATCTTTAAGTCGCTGTCCCGCCGGTCCCCGGGCATACCTATCACGCCAACCACCTGCTGCGCATTCATCCGGTCAACTGCTTTCAGGGCGGCGGCGAATCCCGCCTGATTGTGGCCGTAGTCCACCACTACCTTTCGGTCCTCCAGAGAGAACACCTCGAAGCGCCCCGGATTGTGGACTTCCGGGCGAAAACTGTGCACGGCCTTGCTTATCGCAGTAGTCGATATGCCCAAAGCAAGGGCTGAGGCGACGGCGGCGGCAAGATTTTCGATGTTATGCTGCAGGGTGCCTCCCATTGTCAGCGGAACATCATCCAGTCTGATCAGCGGAGTCACCTTTCTACCGCGGGCCCACTGCAGACGGCCGTCGCTGGCGTACACGCCAGAATGACCAGCATTGAGGTGCTTCAGCAGCGACAGGTTGCTTTCTTCCACGCTGAAAAGAACTGTCTCCCCCAGGCAACCCGACTGCATCTTTATGACCTGTGGGTCGTCGGCGTTAAGCACCGCCTTCCCCCAGCGAGGCACGCTCTCGACGACAAGAGATTTGACCCGGACCAGATCGTCTGTAGTTTCTATGCCGTCCTGACCGAGGTGATCGCCGGTTATGTTGGTAACCAGTCCGACGTCGCAGTAGTCGAAGGCCAGGCCCCCGTGGATGATTCCTCCCCGGGCCACCTCAAGGACGGCTGCTTCAACGCTGGGATCTCTCAGTACCAACCGGGAGCTCCACGGACCGGTTGTATCCCCCTCAACCACCAGCTGTTCATCGATGAATATGCCGTCGGTGGTGGTCAGGCCCACCGCATAGCCAGCCGTGTTCAGAACGTGGGCTATCAGTCTGGCCGTGGTTGTCTTACCGTTGCTGCCGGTGATGGCCACTATGGGAATTCTCCCGGCCGATCTGCTGGATGGGAAGAGGTGGTCCACGATGGCCTGAGCCGCATCCCTGCTTTTGCCTTCCGAGGGCCACTGATGCATGCGCAGTCCGGGAGCTGCGTTAATCTCCACTACAGTCGGGCCCCCTTCGCCGTCGGCCGGCACAGGGCGCGACAGATCATCTCCCACCAGGTCCACACCGGCTACGTCAAGATCGACAACTCTGACAGCCCGCCGGCACAGGCGCCGCAATGAGGGATGAATCTCATCTGTCACGTCAACTGCCGTTCCGCCGGTGCTTAGGTTGGCGCCGTCACGCAGCCTTACCTGCTGGCCGCACTCCGCAACGCTGTCGGGGGCGAGCCCCTGACGCCGCAGGGTCATAATCGTAGCCTCATCGAGGGGAATCCTGGTCAGAGGAGCCTCATGGTCTTTTCCCCGGGAAGGGTCACTGTTTACCTTCTCAACCAGTTGTTTTATCGTTGCTTTACCATCGCCGGTAACCCGGGGAGGAATCTTTTCGCTGGCGGCGACAACTTCATCACCTACCACCAGCACCCGGTACTGCCTGCCAGGGATATAACGCTCGATCAGCACCTGTTCATCTACGTCACGGGCCAGTTCAAAGGCCTGGCGACACATGTCTTCATCCGAAAGGTTGAGACTCACCCCCTCCCCCTGACTGCCACTGTTGGGCTTTATCACTACCGGCCCTCGCAGCCGCCGGATGACCCCGAGAGCCTCTGACCACTTTTGCACCAGCGCACCTTCCGGAACCTTTATGCCGCTTTCGGCCAGCAGATCCTTGCACAGAGCCTTGTCACAGACCGTGTCTACTCCCACACAGCAAGTCTCTCCGGTTATTGTCGCCTGAATCTTTTTCTGTTCGCTGCCGTATCCCATCTGCAAGAGGCTGCGTTCGTCCAGCCGCATGACGGGAATGCCGCGGCGCTCCGCGGCCTCCACGATAGCGGTAGTGCTGGGTCCCAGCCCAAACTCGTGACGGGCCTGCACCACCTTCTGGCGGGCACCATCCCCGCATACGTCCTCACCCCTTAGCAAAGCCCGCAGGACGGACAGAGCCTGATCGGCAGCGACCCGCACCACTTCCTCGCATTGATACTCCACAACGATCATATACCTCGAATCCCGCAGGCGGCGGGTCTTGCCGTAAATCACATCGCAACCCGCCGCGCTCTGCAGCTGCAAGATCATATGCTCCAGCACGTGCCCCAGCAAGGTTCCCTCGTAGAGCCGCTCCACAAAACCTCCCGGATGTCCTCGTGAACAGTAATGTTCTTTTAACCCGGGAAATGCGCTCAAAAGGCGCGAGTAAAAACCATCTATTTCTGAGGTCAACCTGTCGTTTTGCCCCTCCAGATCCACTTCTATCTCCACAACCGGGTGATGGCTGTGAACATTCCGTCGCGGAAAAGCACGCATGCCAACTATCTTCACATCTGCGTCCCCCTCGTTGGAAGGAATCACCTCGTAGTGTGTACTTCCGGGTGATAATATATGCAGATGATCCTTCCGGGGAGGCACACTACACCTTTATATCCAGAAGGTCAAATACATGGTCCATGCGTCCGGATATGCTGGATTTGCTCGAGCCAGCGCTCAGCAACCCGACAGCCCGATTTTGCTCGTCCAACAAAACTGAACCGCTATCTCCCGGCTGGGCCATGGCCTCAGTTACTATCTGCTCATCAAAGACGGCTTCACCCACGTCGCCCATATCCACCCTGATTGTCGCATCGATCACCGTGATCTCGCCCGAACTGACGCCGCTTGAACGACCACTTTTTTTCACCTTCATCCCCACCCGGGGCTCGCCTACACCCTGCAGACTTCCCAGCTGAGCGATTTCATCGGATACGTAATCGGGATCTGTGGCTCTGGCTACCGCCGCATCGACAAGGTTGGTTCGACCGCTGAGGCGGTGGAATTTCACCTCATAACCTGGCGCAAACACCCGCATCAGGGAGTTGAATCCTTTCTCCACCCCGCGCGCCTGCGGGCAGGTGGGTTCTGAAACTTGCAGATAAATTGGAACAAATCGCTCAAGCTGTGCTAATGCGTCGCTTCTGCGGTTTCCTCCGTCGTACGCACCCGGCTGCAAAACCGGGTCTCCCGCCTCTGCCCGGCCATCACTTCCATTTGAGATATTGGCCAGAACGTGATTGTTTGACAGCACAAGCGGTTCTCCGGTCGCGCAGTCGGATACCCAGGCCCCAAGCGTTCCGGCCGTCACCTGGTAGTGCCCCACACTCACCCCGCCTGGGGCGGGGCGCTGACGGCCGTGCCGGAAGGCAACTTCGTCGTCGTTCAGATAAAGCGCGCGTATGTCTCCAGCTTCGATGACGTCTGTCCGTATACCGGCACCCAGCTCGGTGGGTACCACATCCATCTGGTGCAGCTGGTCTAAGGGGAGCTTTTCTCTGACCAGCACCACCACTGCATCGCGGTCTGTTGCCTGCTGGCTGCGCATTTTGCACCCCAGTCCAACTCCGACTACATTACGTTTTTCCATAAGGGACTCGCAGTATTTCTCCTTCGCCTGCAGCAGAGATTCCAACGGAATCGCCCCTTTCTACCTTGCTTCTTTCTACGGCGGACCGCAGCAAATCTGCTACAGTTTATGCAACTGCACGTTATGTTGACCTGAAGGATGCACAGAAAGAGGCCGCTGTTGGGGGGCCGAAGTGTAGATTTGAACAGGGGGAGGGGGAATAAAAAAGAGGCGGGACCGCTCACAGCCCCACCTCATGATCTTTGCACGAGCGCAACCGCTGCCTTACGAACTGGCGGTGAACTCCAGTTTTGTTGACCCCTCTTCGTTGCAGACGGTTACTTCCACATCGGAAGTGAGAACATCTGCATAGGTGTAAGAGACGCTTCGGTTGTGCTGCTTCTCACCGAGACGCACTAGAAAAACATCGGGGTAGGTCTTCTCAAGGGTACCTTCCCGCTCGACTATGCGGCGACGCCCGCGGTTTGCGCGAATCTTGACCGATTCACCTAGATGCTGTTCGAGATCGATCCGTATTTCATCCAGAGTAATTGGATCTCGGTCCCGGCTCATTTATACACCCCTTATTAAATGTCTTGTGCGCTGCACAGAAGAATTATAGCACATCGATGATATGAGGTCAATAAGTATTTAACGATACCAAAACGCATCTGGGGCGTCAAGATGTCAATCGGACATTTTATGCTCCACTGCTCCCCACTGACCTGCTCAGGCTGACCCTGAAACGCTTGTTCTAACAAATTGTTCGTCAACCGATAGCCGCCTGCAGCAGCCCGACGAAAAGCGGATGTGGCCGGTTGGGGCGCGACTTGAACTCCGGATGAAACTGCACGCCCACAAACCAGGGATGCCCCCGCAGCTCCATCACTTCCACCAGATCTCCCTCCGGCCAGCAACCCACGGGCTTCAGACCGGCTTCGGCCAGCTCACCGACGTACTCGTTGTTGATCTCAAAGCGGTGGCGGTGTCTTTCGTTTATCTTCTGGCTTCCGTACGCCCGGGCAGTCACGCTCTCCCGCTGCAGATGGCACGGATACGAACCGAGCCTCATGGTCCCGCCCATCTCCTCCACATCCTTTTGCTCGGGCATAATATCAATAACCGGATGGGGTGTGTCGGGGGCGAACTCGGTGCTGTGGGCCTCTTTTAAGTCCAGTAGGCTTCGCGCCACCTCTACCACCGCACACTGCAGTCCCAGGCAAATGCCCAAAAAGGGTGTCCCATTTTCCCTGGCGTAGGCCGCGGCGTTGACCATTCCCTCTACGCCCCGGTTGTCAAAACCACCCGGAACTATGATAGCATCCACACCGGCAAAATGCTGATGAAGAAGCCGCTTGAGCCGGTCTTTCTCCTGCTCAGCCTCCAGGTCTTCGGAATAAACCCATTTGATGTCCACCCGCACACGGTGGGCAATTCCGGCGTGAACCAGAGCTTCTACAACAGACATGTACGCATCGTGCAGGTCAACGTACTTGCCCACAATAGCAACCTTTACCCGCCCCTGCGGGTTTTTGTACCGCTGCACTATCTCCCGCCACTGCTTCAGATCACGCGAGCGAGGTGAAAGGCCGAAGTGATCGAACACCAGACTGTGCAGCCCCTGCCGCTGCAGAAGCAGCGGAACTTCGTATATCGTATCCAAATTGCAGTTTTCAATGACTGCCTCCCTGGGCACGTCACAGAACAGGGCTATCTTGTCAACAACTTCTGAGGTAAGCGGGCGGTCACTTCTGCAGACGATCGCATCAGGAGCTATACCGATATTGCGCAGCGATGCCACCGAGTGCTGCGTGGGCTTGGTCTTCTGCTCACCGGCTGCCTTAAGATATGGAATTAAAGTAACATGAATATACATGACGTCGCGCCTGCCGAGATCACCTTTCATCTGACGGATGGCTTCCAGAAAGGGCAGGCTTTCGATATCGCCAACCGTCCCACCAATTTCGGCTATAACAACATCGGCATCAGCTTTTTCTCCTGCCATCCTTATGCGGTCTTTTATCTCATTGGTTATGTGGGGTATGACCTGAACTGTTCCGCCGAGAAACTCGCCCCGCCGTTCCCGTTCTATGACACTGGAGTATATGCTGCCGGTGGTGACGTTATTGTCTTGCCCCAGATTTTCGTTTATGAACCGCTCGTAGTGCCCAAGATCGAGGTCGGTCTCCGCCCCGTCATCGGTAACGAAGACCTCACCGTGCTGCAGCGGGCTCATGGTGCCCGGATCGATGTTTATGTACGGGTCCAATTTCATAATGGCTATTTTTAACCCACGACTTTTGAGCAATCGGCCCAAAGAGGCTGCAGTAATCCCTTTACCTAATCCGGACACAACGCCACCTGTAACAAAAATGTATTTCGCCATAGCCTGTTTGTGCCTCCTGTCAGCAGAATGGTATGAAGGGGGTAGATCGGATCTGCAGACGCCCGACCGCCGAGATACACCATCAACCGATAATCAAATGAAAAAGTTCAGCTGCTCGGAGACAACTGAACTGATGCCCACGCCCATTTTATTTGTCATACCCCATCTCAGTCAATGAAGGTGGGCGAATTATGCAGTTGCATCCCGGACCATCCGCACCGAGAGCCTGCATCCGCTTTGCTGTGCGAAGGCGATTGAGCACAGAAAAGGTGGGGGCGTGACCACCTGTCAGCGAATTAGAAGGGAATCCGCAGCAGACCTTGTTGCAAAATCAGAGCGGTTGAGAGGCGTAAAGAGGTGCTATCGTGGTGATAGGGTCGGTCTGTATCGCCGCAGGTGCAGGTGCGCCGACGCATAAGATCGCAGCGGGAGACTCATCGGTTGTGCCGCGCCAGCTCATAGTCCCGGGCTGCATATCGGGAGTCAGAAGCAACAGTATTGCCACCAGTGCCAGCAGAACCCCCATAATCCCCAAGACTCTCATAAACGACATCTCGCCAAAATCGTACTCCCTATTCCCCAGTTGCATAGACTCACCTCTCGAGTGACATTTCCATGATGTACCCTGCGTATACTTCACTATAGGTTTTTTAGGTGCGCAGGTAAAACAGCTATGCTACTCCCCCGACGGTGTTTGCAGCGCTGCATCCTGTAATGAAACCGTAATATTGCGGCAGCGCATCGATAGTATAGCATACACCCGGAAGCGCAGAAAAGCTGCCCGATGGATTTTAATTGGGGCGATTACATCTTCTGTACCGCCTCAACACCGAGAATTCGGAGTCCTTCTGCGATCACCACGCGGCAGCAGCAGCAGAGATAAAGCCTTGCCGCAGTGGTTTTTGAGTCATCCCCCAGTACTCGGCAGTGAGTGTAGAAATTGTGAAAGTCTGCCGCCAGCTCCAGCAGGTAATTGGCCAGGCGCTGCGGCTCGAGACTGCCCGCTGCCTGTCCGATAACCTCGGGGAAGTCTCCCAGACGCCTTATGAGTCCGTGTTCGGCTTCATGAGTCAGAACTGACAGGTCCGCCCCGGTGAGGTCTTCTGACCGTACATCGACCCCTTTTTGGGTTGCCTGAGCAAAAATGCTGCACAGGCGGGCGTGCGCGTACTTCACGTAGTACACAGGGTTTTCATCCGATTGGGACTTGGCAAGCTCCAGGTCAAAATCCAAAGGAGAGCTCGGCGCTCGCATTATGAAGAAGAACCGGGCGGCATCGCGCCCCACCTCGTCTAGCAGCTGCTCCATGGTTACGAAAGTCCCCGCACGCTTGGACATACTTACTTCTGCGCCTTCCCGCAGCAATCTAACCCACTGCGATATGACAACCTCCAGGGCATCCGGATCCATACCCATTCCCTGAATTCCCGCGTGCAGGCCCGGCACATGGCCATGATGATCCGGTCCCAGTATGTCGATCAGCCTGTCGAAACCGCGCTCGAATTTGCTCACATGGTAGGCTATGTCCGGCAGCAAATAAGTATATGAACCGTCGCTTTTGACCAAGACCCGGTCCCGCTCATCACCAAACTCAGTCGATCTCAACCAGACAGCTCCCTCTCGCTCGTAGGCAAGTCCCTGACGCCTGAGCCGGTTGACCACAGCCTGAGGACCACCCTGCTGGCGGATCTCACTTTCTCGGTACCATCGGTCAAAACTCACCCCGTAACGGTCCAGCAGCGCCCTGTGCTGTTTGACGATTTCATCGGCGGCGAATCTTCCCAGCAGTTCCCGCCGCTGCCGCTCGGAAAGCTGCCATATCCGCCCGGCATCAGCCGGGTGCCGCAACCGGAACCTCTCGGCCAGTTGACGCACATATTCACCAGGATAGGCGTTTTCGGGGATTTCGGCATCTTCTCCGTCCAACTGCCGCAGCCTGATTTCCATCGACAGACCGAGAGTCTCTATCTGACCGCCGCTGTCGTTGACGTAGTACTCGCTGTGCGCAGCCCAACCAGTCTTACGCAGCAGATTGCAAAGCACATCTCCCAGAGCTGCCGCCCGCGCCTGCACTACCACCAGCGGACCCGTGGGATTTGCGCTAACGAACTCCAAAAGCACCCTACGCCCTGCACCAGTGTCCGTCTTGCCGTAGTCTTCACCGGCGCGCCTTATATCCCGGAGCATATCCCAACGGAAACTGTTGCTTATCTTGAAGTTGATAAAACCCGGTCCCCCCACATCTATGCCGCTTAGATATTCCGATCCTGCAACCGACTGCTGCAGGGCATCCACGATTTGCTCAGCCAACTGTCTGGGGGGCATGCCCGCCTGCTGCGCCAGTGTGAGGGCTGCGTTGGTCGCCGCGTCGCCGTGGGTGGGGTCGCCCGGTCTCTCCACCACAAAGCAAGCATCAGCCACCTTTTGCGGTAAATCTTCGGCCTGCGCCAAAGCAGACAGCGCATCGCTGACCATCTCAGCGATCCTGCGGCGCATCCATCGGTTGCTCAGATAATTTGTGCATCCACAGTCCAATCCTCTCACCTCTTTCTGCGTGTTCAGCCACGTATGCAAGATCTGCAACCACCTTGCTCGTCCAATGCAGGTTCGTTTCCTTATTGTATTATAATGGGCATGCAGGGAACTCTCATAGCTGATGAAAAGAGGTGGTGTTGGATGATGTCAGACGGAAACTGCACTGAAGTTCGCAGATTGACGGTTGGCCCTGTAGCCTGCAACTGCTACCTGCTGACTGATACCAGGACTGACACCAGCTGGGTTGTCGATCCAGGTGGTTTTTCGCCCCAGCTGAAAGAGGCGCTAGGCGAAGCCAACATAGAGAAGATCCTGCTGACCCACGGGCACTACGACCATACCGGGGGGCTGGCCGAGCTTTACAAAGAAACCAAAGCGACAGTGTGTCTTTGCGAGGATGAAATGCATCTTTACCGCGATCCTGCCCGCAGCCTCAGCGGTTCTCGCGAATTTACTGAGCGGCTGCCTGAGGTGGGCTGCATCCTCAACGACGGCGATACTCTAACACTGGGAGATGCAGTCTTCACCGTCTACCATACGCCCGGCCACACCCCGGGCAGCGTCGTATTCAGGGGAGAGGAGCTCCTTTTTACGGGAGATACACTCTTTGAGGGCTCAGTAGGACGCACAGACCTGCCGGGAGGTTCACCAGATGAACTCACCAGGTCATTGCGACGCATATCCGCAATGCCCGGGAATCTCACTGTCTATCCCGGCCACGGACCCCGGACCACGATGGCCGCCCAGCTGAGGAGCAATCCCTTTCTGCAGGGGATTTCGCAATGAAGGCGGTTGACAATGGCCGATAAGATATAACAAAATTTATAATGCAACGACTGATAAGATTGAAGGGAGGGAGTTCGGCCTTGATCCGATCGCTCCGCGGCTGGCGGAAGCACCTGAGGCGACAGAACCTGGCATCAAGGACTGTTGAAGCCTACTTAGCCGACGTGGCCGATTTCGCTCGCTGGATGCGTAAGCAGGTCGGAGGCTTCGAGCCCTCTGCAGTCAGCAGGGACAATATCCAACGGTACCTCGAACAGCTGCGCAGGGGGGTCGGGGCCAACAAGGCACCGGTCAAGCCGTCCACGGTAAACAGGCGGATTGACTCCCTTCGATCATTTTTCCGCTGGGCGCGACGTCGACAGCTGGTCGATGCCAACCCCGCCCGCGCCGTGCAGTATTTCGCCACCGAACCGACGGATCTACGGTGGTTGAGCGACCGGGAAACCCGGGTGCTGAAAGACTGGCTGCATGAGCAGGCAACTTTGCGCGACCGTGCTCTGATAATGCTGATGCTCAGCACGGGACTTCGGGTAAGCGAGGTGGCCGGAATCCGGGCAGGCGACCTCGATGTTGACCCCAAGGGACACAGAGGATGCGTGCGGGTGCCGCAGGAGAACCGCAGGATGCGCACCGTACCGCTCAACCGGCAGGCGGTAGAGTGTCTGCTGGATTACTTCGAGCAGAGAACGGGTACCCAAAAGCGCGTACCGCGGCCACCTTTTCTGAGTCGGCACAACAACCCATTGGCTGCCCGCAGCATTCGCCGTGCAGTCAAGAGGTGCGGTGAGAGGGCAGGGATTTCTGGGTTGACACCTCATACATTGAGACACACTTTTTGCCGGAACCTGTTTCTTTCAGGGGCAGGCCCCGAGGAGATTGCCCGTCTGGCCGGTCACCAGAGCACCGTACAGGCCAAGCATTACACACAGAAGTAAAACCTACTGCTGCAGGCACAGACACAGACAGAAAGGAGGTAGTTGTGGTGCGTTATCCAGTTCCCCGCAGACCATTCCGCGCTATGGAGCGGTTTCGGGAAAATGTAGAGGACATGCTGAATGAGATGTTCGATGCATCTGCCTGGGATTATTCCACCCCAGCAGTGGATCTGCAGGACCAGGGAGATCAGTACAGATTGGTTGCCGAAGTGCCGGGGATGACAAAGGATAACCTCAGCATCAATGTGGCGGAAAGATCGGTAACGCTGCAGGGACAGACAGAACATCAGGAAAAAATCGAGGAAGAAAACTTCATTCGTCGCGAACGGCGGCAGGGCAGCTTCAGCCGGACGATCCCGCTGCCTGTGCCGGTGAACCCCGATGCTGCCAGTGCCTCCTTCGAAAATGGGGTGCTGACTGTTGTTCTGCCGAAGGAATCTCCTCAGCAGGGACGGCAGCTGGAAATCGAGTGACAGGCCAAAATCACGATGGGCGCCGACTGCTGGTTTTCAGCTCCGGCGCCCGGTTATCCTTTTATCAAGCGCAGACTGCGCATTCCCACTGCTTTATGTTCGGACAGCAGCCACACCGGTGGCTGCAGGAGGGGAACTGCCCCTACTGCCTGTTTTCTTCGAACTCCTGAACCAGGTAAGCAATGCTGGCGGTGTGGTCCGCCACCCTCTCCAGATTGGACAGCAAATCCAAAAAGACCACGCCGGATTCAGGGTAACACTTGCCGCTGTTGAGACGCGCTATGTGGCGGCCCCGCAGCTGTTCTTCAAGTTCGTCAATTCCCTCTTCTATGCACAGAACGCTTTCTGGCACATCACTGCTGTAATCACCGTCGGCCTGCAGCAGGCTGCAGGCCTGTTCTAGGGCCTGTTTTACCCGCGTGTACATCTGCTGAGCATCAGCCGTTGCCTGATCGGAGAAGGGCAGCCGGTTGTCAAATTTCTCCTCCGAGAGCTCGGCAATGTTTTCGGCATGGTCACCGACTCGTTCGATGTCGTTAGTTATATTCAAAAGAAGGTTTATCTCCCGGGATGACGCTGGTGCGTGTTCTGATTCAGACAGCCGCACAAGGTACCGGGTGATAGCTTTTTCCAGGTCATTGATGACTTCTTCCCGCCGGAAAGCGTCCTCCCGCCGGCGATTGTCTTCCTCGAAGAAAGCTGTCATGGCGTCCTCGAGCATTTCGGTGGCCAGCGCTCCCATGCGAACCAGTTCCCTGCGGACCTGCTCCAGGGCCATTTCTGGAGCCCTTATGAGAAGGTTGTCTGAGATAAATTGCGGCCCGTATTGAAGCTCAGTTACCTCACCGGGCACCAGGAAAGTGACCACACGCGCCAGCAGATAGATAAAGGGCAGCTGAACCGCTGCATTCGTCACATTAAAGAAAGTGTGAGCATTGGCCAACTGACGCATGGGCGAAAGAGGAGCTGTCCTGACAATCACGCCGGCGAAGGCGGGCATAATAGCCACAAACAAAACCGCCCCGACCAGGTTGAACAACAGGTGGCTCAGCGCTGCCCGCCGGGCAGTAATCGATGTTCCCAGGCTGGCCAGAAGGGCAGTTATGGTTGTTCCCAGGTTATCTCCAATCAAAACCGGCAGCGCTGCCGTCAGGGTAATAACCTCCTGTTGGGCGAACCCCTGCAGGATACCTATGGTACCGGATGAAGACTGCAGCAGGGCAGTCATCCCCGCCCCCACCACCACACCCCAGACGGGCTTGTCCGCGATGCGGAGCACGAGATTCTGAAAGCCCTGCTGATAGCGCAGGGGGGCCACCGCATCAGTCATGATTGATAAACCCAAAAATAAAAGGCCAAAACCCATGATGGCCTGCCCCACGTTGCGGGCGGAGCGACGTTCTGAAAACAAAATCACAAAAGACCCGATAAAAATGGCTGGGAGGCTGAGATCCCCCAGATTGAAGGCAATCAGCTGGGCTGTGAATGAAGTACCTATGTTGGCTCCCATGACGACACCGATGGCCTGCGGTAGAGTCATCAACCCCGCACTGACCAGCCCGACCACCATCACTGTTGTCGCGCTGGAGGACTGAATCACCGCCGTTACCACGGCACCCGTTATAACTGCCAGCACCGGATTGCTTGTGATGCGCCCAAGCACGCTACGCAGCTTCTGTCCTGCAGCTTCCTGCAGACTCCTGCTCATGAACCGTATGCCAAACAGGAACATGCCCAGCCCACCGAAGAAGGTGATAATGAGTGCAGTGAGGTCTACATCCATTCGTCTCTCCCCTCGAAACGACTGTGCCGTGTGGTCTGCTGCTGCAGATTACCCAGACCTCCTCTTCCTTTATAACATTGTCACATGCAGAAGGTCACCCGCCGATGTGCAGTCAGCCCATAATATTGTATCCTGCATCAACGTAGAGGACTTCTCCTGTCACCGCCGATGACCAGGGAGAAAGCAGAAAAACTGCCGCCTTACCTATTTCTTCCGGCTCCACATTCCGGCGCAGAGGGCTGTCCTTTTTGTGCTCTTTGAGCATCTTCAGAAAGTCAGGCACTCCCCGCGCCGAAAGGGTGTTGACCGGCCCGGCAGAAAGGGCATTCACCCTGATGCCATCTGGCCCCATATCGCAAGCGAGATAGCGGACAGTTGCCTCAAGGGATGCCTTGGCCACTCCCATGGCATTGTAACCGGGCATGACCTTTTGAGAACCGTAGTACGTGAGGGTCAGGATAGATCCCCCGTCCTCCATAAGCCGATGAGCGCGTCTGGCCACTTCCGTAAGGGAATGAGAACTGATCTGCTGTGCGAGTCGGTAGTCCTCCCAGGTTATATCAGCAAACCTTTCCTGCAGGGCCTCAGGCGGTGCATAAGCCCAGCAGTGCACCAGAAAATCAAGCCCCCCAAGATTGTCTGCGACAGAGGAGAAAAGGGCATCCACCTCATCATAGCAGGTAGCATCGCATGCTGCAGTATAGACCTCTTTCATATTCTCGCACTTCTGCACCAGTCCCTGAACCCGCCTGGCGAATCGCTCATTTTGATAGGTCAACATCAAGGTAGCCCCCTGCCCGGCTGCGACAGAGGCCACCTGCCAGCCGAGGCTGCGCCGATTGCTAACTCCGAGTATCAGGCCGCGCTTGCCCTGCAGTAGTGGTTCCATATTTCAACTAACACCCGCTTTCCTTAGATGTGATAGGGCTCTCCCCGAGCTATCCTATGCGCACGGTACAGCTGCTCCAGCAGGATCATAGGTACCATCTCATGGGGAAAAGTCATTCTGGACAGAGACAAAACCAGGCGACACTCTCCGGTGACCTCATCAGTCAGACCCCAGGGTCCTCCGATGAACCAGACGAAATGAGAATTTCCCCTTGCGGATCTCTTCATGAGAAATTTTGACAAGTTCACTGATGTGGTGAGCTGTCCGCCCTCATCCAAAGCTATCCAGTAAGCTGGTGGCATCTGGGGAGCCCGCTGGACAAGAGCGCGGCATTCTTGACTTTTCACCTCATGCCGCTTCTGGGTGGAGTCTCCCGGCAGCTTCATCTTGCGGACGCTCTGTACGGATACACGAGCATAATTGCGAAGGCGCTGCTTGTAATCATTTTCTCCCGCACGCAAATACCCGCTTTTAGTATCACCTACTTTAAGCAGGGTGTGTCGGATCATTGGGGCATGGTCCCCAGTTGTATTTCGGCTGTCAGGGTCTCACCATTGCGTTTGACCTCGACCAGCAGAACATCTCCAGGCTGCCTTTCTTCCAGCTCTTCTAATAGCTCCACGACTTCCTCGACCGGTTCGCCTTCGATGCCTGTTATCACATCACCCTCCCGCAGGCCAGCCTGATGCGCGGGACTATCGTCGACCACACGGGCCAGGAAAACTCCAGTATCAACCTGAAGCTGCACTCCCTGCTGACGGGCATCTTCTACCGAGCTCACACTGACTCCCATCCAGGACCGCTGCACAGCACCGTGCTCTATCAGCTGCCCGACTATCCTCTGTACCGTGTTGCTGGGAATGGCAAAGCCCATCCCCTCAACTTCTGCGCTTGCGAATTTGAGCGTGTTTATGCCGACCAGCTCACCTCTTGAGTTCAGCAGGGCTCCGCCGCTGTTGCCAGGATTAATGCTGGCATCTGTTTGAATGAGCTGAAACACCCGCTGCCGGGCGTCCTGGCCGTACATGCTTGCGCGAATACCAGAGACCACCCCCACTGTCACCGAACGGGCGAATTCGCGGCCCAGGGGATTTCCTATGGCTATTGCCAGCTGGCCGGGACGCACTGCATCTGAATCGCCGTATTTGACCGGAGCGAGAGGCGCCTCCGAATCGATCCGCAGCACCGCCAGGTCAGTTGAGGGATCCTTCCCTACTACTTCTGCCGTATACTCCTTTTCCTCAACGCCCTCCACAATGATCTCATCTGCATCCTCTATCACGTGATAGTTGGTGACAATATGGCCCCGGTCATCTATCACCACTCCACTGCCCTGGCTGTCGCTTATATGACTCCTTCCCCAGGGGTCCACCACCCGGCGGACGTTTGTCACCGAAACGACTGATGAACCAACCTCGCTGACAACGGAGGTGAGCAGCTCCTCGAAATCCGAACTGATCATGGGCGGCAGCTCATCGGGCTCGGGAGCAGGCTCCTCCTGCTGAGGAGGAGGGATGTGGGGATCCTCCGGCTCGGCCAGGTGAGGATAAACCTCTGGAAGCACAGTAGGGGCCACAGCAATACCCAGCAATACTCCTACTACCGCTCCCAGCAAAGCCACCACAAAATATCGATGCGTTGTGTTTGTGTTAGGGAAACGGTGGTGCGAATTGTCCCGGTCCACAATGCCACACCTCCCGGCTGACGGTCTTCCTTGCGACCATACCGCAGGACACATAAAACAGACAAAGGCTGAGCATCTTCTGACTCATTTTCGGCACAAAAAAGCCCTGAGAGGCGAAAACCAGGGAGATGAGGAGCAAGTTTGATGACTACATACTAACAACGCTAGCCGTTACCGTGCGCCGATTGCATCTGTCCCAGGTTAACAACCCGGGCGCACTCCTCTCCCTCCTCAGCCGCAGTCTCTTCTGATTGCTGTCTGCGACGTACGTCGCCTCCCATAGCCCGAATTTTCTCAGGCAGGAATTCGTAGCCACGGTCAACGTGTTCTATGTCGCCGACCTCTGTTTCTCCTTGGGCCACAAGCCCCGCTATCACCAGCGCTGCTCCGGCGCGCAGGTTGCTGGCTTTAACCGAAGACCCGTACAGGTTTTCGACGCCCTCGATCACCGCTGTGCGACCCTGGACTTCTATGTCAGTTCCCATCCGCTGCAGCTCATCTACATGGTTGAACCGGCTTTCGTAAACACCCTCGCTGACCACGCTGGTCCCCTCTGCTACAGACAAAAGCACCATCATGGGCGGCATGGCATCGGTGGGAAAACCCGGATAAGGCAGCGTCTTGACCCTGACTGCCTGCGGACGGTCCCTGCTTATAACCCTTATCCAATCCCCGTTGTCTTCAATCTCGATTCCGGCCTCTCGCAGCTTGGCTATGACCGACTCAAGGTGTTTGGGTACAACATTCTGCAGCGTGACATCACCGCCGGTCGCGGCTGAGGCTATGGCGTAGGTAGCCGCCTCAATTTCGTCAGGGATAATGGCATGTTCACCGGGCTTGAGTTTTTCTACACCGTGAATTTTTATTGTATCCGTGCCTGCACCAACAACTCTGGCCCCCATGGAGTTCAGGCAGCTGGCGACGTCAACAATGTGCGGTTCCCTGGCGCAATTTTCTATGATGGTGGTACCCTCGGCCAGTACGGCAGCCATCATGATGTTGATGGTCGCGCCCACGCTGGCCACATCAAGGTAAATATGGCTTCCGACCAGCTTGTCGGCCTCAGCAATGACCTCACCGTGTTCCAGTGAAACCTCTGCCCCCAGCGACTTGAAACCTTTGAGGTGCTGATCTATGGGACGCTGTCCAATTTCGCAGCCACCCGGCAGACCCACACGCGCATAGCCAAAGCGCCCCAGCAGGGCGCCGACAAGATAATATGAAGCCCTGATCTGTTTGACCAGTTCCAGGGGAGGCACATCGGGATTCAATCTTGACGCATCGATCTTGAGGACTCCTCCCCGCAGTTCGCCTACATCAGCACCCAGCGTACTGATTATCCTGCTGTAAGTGGCCACGTCACGTATGGCGGGAATATTCTCAAGTCTGCTGGTTCCCTCAGCGAGCAACACCGCCGGTAGCACTGCAACAGCCGAGTTTTTGCGTCCCCCTATCTTCACTTCACCGGATAAAGGATTATCTCCACGTATGAGTAGTTCGCCCAAAAATATTCGCTCCCCACCTGATTCGCCTCGGAATCATCGATGATTTCAGATCACATGCTCCTCATGAAACATGATACACTTTACGAGCAGCTAACGAAATATATCTTCCCTGCCGATGCTGCAATTCCCTGCCAGATAATCTGCATAATTTGAGGTATTTATGGCTGGTTTTGCTACAGGGGCCAGACCATGGCACCACTGAAAGCATTGATGAAGATGGCGGTGCCGTCATCCAGCCGGATTCGCCACGCCGGCTCAGCGTTCCAGCTGCCCTCCTGCTGCATCCCCGCATAATAGCCAAGCTGGATGTCCACTATCGCTGAAGCATCGGCTGTATCAGCGATCATGCCGATCCGGTTTACGTTCTCTGACATGGCCTGCACCGCGGTCATCACCGGCCTCAGGCGCCCTGCGTAGCCATGAATACGGTACCAAAGACGCTGGTACTCGCGCACCTCACCCCCCTCCACGCGCAGAGCAATGCCTCCACCAAAAACGGGAGTATCCTGATAGTGCTGACAATAGAATACGGTATACTTTCCCTTTGCGCTGCGTTGAACATAATCAAACTGCATTCCCGCAGGCCGTAAGCGGGCGTCATCCAAAAAGGATTTCGCAACCGAAAGGGCTTCAGACCTGTCCATATCCCTCTCCGGTACATCTTCAGTGATCTGAAACCGCAGCGAACCTGTGCCGCCTACCACCATGGCTGCCCTTTCACTGCGGTAACCTCCAACGCGACCCCCCACCAGCACCGGGTCCAGAACTTCATCGTCATGAAACAAGGCCCCTTTTAGCGACTCGATTTCAGGTTTGTCGTGCGAAACACTCACCGCATACATCCTGGGGGCACTATCCGGAATGTCGGCCTGCACATCAACATTCATCTCCGCAAGATTCGCCCGCAGGGTCTCTGCCGTACCGGCCTCCTGTGCCCAGAGAACTTCTCCTCCGGTGGCATTGGCGCCGGGATGCGACAACAGCTGATAACCCAGGATTAAGTTGCCCAGCAAAAAGCATATTATGAGAACAGACTTTGCTCTGGTCCACTCCATATAATCACCATCTATCGCCCAGCGCCTATCACTGTCCGCCAGTGTAGCGGAACACGACATCACCATTTACGGCATCGACCAAAAATCTTCCCGCTGGCCCAAGATCAACCGACCAGGCTGGACGCAGCACACGTTCGGTTTCGGCCTCAACCGTTTCCGCAGGGTAGCACACCATCTCCAGCCGCTCAACTACTACCTCATCCTCCGACCACCCTGCGTCCCGCAGCAGCTCATAACAGCGCTGCAGGGCGCTTATCGGTGTTATGGGCTCGAAGCCCTGAACGCGGCTGGCCGATTTCATGATCCGGATATCTGCCCATCTTACTCCATCGCTGCCGACAGTAACTGATACGGGGCCTTCTCTGGTCATAAGGAACCTTTCGGCCATCTGCTGAGCAAAATGAAACGTGTACCCGGAAATCTTGGGACGACCCGTATCCCAATCGAGGGTTCCGCGTTGAATCTCTCTGGTGATTTCGACCAGACGCAGGTTCTCTGCCTCGCTCCCGGTGGTCCTTTGCAGGAATCGATAGGCCTGCAGCAAGGCCTCCTGCTTGCTCGGTGCTTCCGCTTCCTCTTCGCTGTCCCGCGGGGTCACCATTGCGTACTGCACCCCTCCCTCAACCGGAAGACGGACGCTGCTGTACTCATCTGTGTAAACCTCAGAGCCGTCGCGATCCTCCCGTCGATGGACGCCGGAAAAATCTGCAAAAAAGGAACGAACAGCCTGCTCCTCGTCCAGAGTAACCACTTCTGCCACTGCCGTTTCGACCTCCGGGTCCCACTTGGGAATCCCCAGAAGCGAACGGGCGCCTATATCTCTCCAACCGGTCAGCATCTTCATCTCTGGGCCATCAGAGAAGTCGCGCTGTTGGCTGATGGTCTCTGCGAGCAGGGCAACAGCTCCGGCTACGTCCTCCTGGTCGAATATGGGAAGCATCGCTTCATCTTCACTGCCCTCTTCCAATTCAAAATCGTCTACTATGCTCCATTCTGTGTGCACCCATCCGTTTACACCGCCTATATACAACCGCAGCATGTCGGGGTCCTCAGGACTCACGAAAAACAAAACCCGATCCACGGGCGTGCTGGGGAACTTCCCACCAGCGTCCAGTGCCCACATCCACAAATCGAGAGGCAGTCTTCCCGGCAGAAGAAGGCTGACCCCTTTCCGATTGAACTGCCACCGCAAGAAGTCGTCAGCCAGACCGTCACTTTCCTTGACTTCGTTGAGGTCCTCAGGTTGAAGGGAGGAAAGCAGTGAATGAGCTGATTCGATTATCTCCTGCGCCACTGCAGGGGTTGCCTCCCGGTGTTCTCCGTCCCCGGAGTGAAAAATCACCTGCGTCGGACGGAAAAGGTGGCCCAGGTCCACTTCTTCGGACTTGGCGCCTCCCTCCTGAGGTGTAAGCTCCGACGGCAGTGAAGACACTGGGCTGTCCGGAAGCCACAAATAGCCGCTCAGTACCAACGACAATACGACAAGAAAGACCAGCACAATGGTCTTGATCCGTTCCCATCTTTCGGGATCATCCATCAGCCTGCGCATTGGTTTTCACCCAGGTTCTCTTCATCTCCGCCGATGGGCAGACGGAAAGTCACCGCCGTACCTACTCCTTCTTCGCTATCAGCGGTTATTGTGCCCCCGTGTGACTCCACAATCTCCTTGGCGATGGCAAGCCCTAGTCCGGTCCCTCCACTGGATCTTGATCTGGCCTTGTCAACGCGGTAGAAGCGCTCAAAGACCCAGGGCAGCTCTTCTTTTGGTATTCCCATGCCGTTGTCGGACACTGTCACCTGAACCCAGTCGCCCTGTTTTTGCCAGCTAACCCTGACCTGTCCGCCTTCCGGGGTGTACTCGACTGCGTTGGTCAGCAGGTTAACCAGCACCTGCTGTATCCGGTCGCTGTCGCCGTAGATGGCGGGCACGTTCTCATCTCCACGGTATCCCAAAGATATGCCCTTGGAGTCGGCGCTGGGAGCCAGCTTGCCGCAGGCTTCGTCAATGAGCGTCACCAGTGAGAAATAATCCTCTTCCCACTCGACTCTCCCCGAATCGATAAGCGATAGATCCAGCAGATCTCTGACCATGCGGCTCATGCGGTCCGCTTCATCAACCACCACCTGCAAAAAGTCCTCCCGCACTTCGCCGTCATGTCTGGCCCCGTGAAGAAGCGTTTCCGCATAGCTTTTTACCGTGGTCAGCGGGGTTTTCAGCTCATGGGAAACATCGGCCACAAATTCCTTGCGCCGCTGCTCTGCCTGCTCCTGCTCGGTGATATCGTGCAACACGACTACCATGCCTCTGGTGTTTCTATCCTCACCGTCTGCCGGGATGCCCGCCAGATGGGCACGCATCACCCGATGCGGGTCATTAAGCTCAAACCGCAAAGTCAGGTCGTCACCAGTTTTTATCACCTCATCGGCTGCATCCCGTAGGGGTAGATCGGAGAAGACTTCATTCATGTGCTTTGCAACCAGGTCATCGACGTCTTCGGCCAATATCTCGGCCGCGCGAGGATTCACCAGCATGACCTCTGCATCGGCATCAAAAGCAATTACTCCATCAGCCATATTGGCCATGACCACTTCCAGTCGGCGTTTTTCTTCCGACATCTGCGAGACAGTCTGGCCCAACCGTTTTGTCATGTGGTTGAACATGGAACTGAGCTGGCCAATTTCGTCGTCAGAGCGCACGTCAATCCTCTGATCAAAATCACCGGCTGCCATCTCAGCTGCCCGCTGGGTGATCTGCACCACGGGAGCGGTTATAGTACCGGCAAGCACAAATCCTACCACGCCGGTGACCGCCAGGGCCAAGAGGGTCGCCCACATGAGTATGGTCCTGACGTCGTGAAGAGTCTGGTAGACACCACTGAGCGACGCATTCAGGTAAAGCACACCTGCAGCCTCTCCCGCACCATGCACCGGGACAGCCAACGACAGCACCGGATTGCGTTCCTGCGCCGTCTCCCGCACCTGCTGAGAGGCAGTCATCTGAGAGAGAGCCTGATCGATTTCCGGAAGCACAATGCGGCGACCAACCAGGTTGTCCATCTCTGCCGACGCAGCAATCACCTGGGCGTCGCGGTCCAACAGCAAAAGATCCAGCCCGGATTCACGTCCATAATCGCGGATGTAACTGGAGATGTATTCGATGGGAGCGTCTTCGTCGAGGTACCTTTCCACAAAGGAAGCCATCAGGCGGGCCTGCCGCTGGATGTTTTTCGCGTGGTTCCCCAGATAATAGGCCTCCAGGGAGCGCTCAACATACCAGCTGATAAGCTGCATGGCGAGAAGTATCAGCAGAAGAAACATTATCACGACGCGCGCCCGGAGACTCTTCATCCCGCTATTCCCTCCCGGAAAACCGCCCGGTCAGAATCAGTCAGCTTCCTGTCCATCGGTGAAAATGTAACCTACCCCCCGACGGGTAAGCACGTAACGGGGCTTGGAGGGGTCTTCCTCAATTTTTTCACGCAATCTGCGTACAGTAACATCCACCGTTCGTACATCACCGTAATACTGATACCCCCACACATCCCCCAGCAATTGCTCTCGCGTAATCACTTTGTTGGCGTGGCGTGCAAGATATGACAAAAGCTCAAACTCCCGGCGGGTCAGACCGGCATCCTCTCCGTCTACGAAAGTCTGAAAGCGATTCAGGTCAATGCGCAGCTGTCCGAATGAAAGCACACCGTCATCTGCATGCTCCTCATCAGTCAGAACACCCTTGAACCGCCTCAGCTGAGCCCGGATCCGGGCCAGCACTTCCCGCGGGCTGAATGGTTTGGTTATGTAATCATCTGCCCCCGCGTTTAAACCCTCAACCACGTCATCCTCAGCATCCTTCGCTGTGAGCATAAGCACCGGAACCGAACTGTGCTTGCGAATCTGTTCACAGACGTCTATACCATTTCGTCCCGGCAGCATTATATCCAAAAGCACAAGATCCGGCTCGCTTTTGTGAAAAAGCTGCAGAGCCTGCTCGCCGTCGTATGCGGCTTCAGTCTCATAACCGGCCTTACGCAAATTATACTCTAGAATTTCCGCGATGGGTTCTTCATCATCTACTACGAGGATCTTATCCGGCACTATGTATCAGCTCCTCCCCCTGGTTCAAACCCCACCTGCTGAATTACTTCAACTCAAGGGCAGAAAACCCTTCTACCCCGAACAGTCCATTTATTGGAGAGTCTGTTCTCACCGTCGCGGGGCGTGTACGGAAGACAGAGAAGACAAGCCAAGAGATATCCTGAACATCGACAACCGCAGCCAGAAGTACTGTTGTCCAGCTTCGACACAAACGTACAACCCATTATATCGAAAAACACCCAGACTAGCCAGAGGGACGGCGGGTCGAGGGCCACGAGCAGGATTACACAGAACGTCGTCGAAACAAGGCAACAACCCCAAAGGAGGTGCAATGACCATGTCCGATAAGGTGCTGCTGCAGGAATTCACCAGACCAGCGTTCGAAGAGTATCTCGAATCAGAGGACAACCCGGTTGCAATTGTGCCGCTGGGCTCAATTGAACAGCACGGGCCTCACCTACCGCTGGGAACCGACAGCTACGTGGCACTCAAGCTGGCCAAACAGGCCGCGAGCCGCACCAACAGCATAGTCGTTCAGCCCTGCTGGCCCGGTTTCTCTCCCCATCATATGGGGTTTGCCGGTACCATAACGTTCCGCTGGGAGACACTGATGAACATCATCGTCGATACAGTAGAGAGCCTGGTGACCCACGGTATAAAGAAAGTGCTTCTCCTCAATGCCCACGGGGGCAACGCTCAGATAGCCGCACTGGCTGCGCGGCTCGCAAAACGCCGTTTCGGCGCCCAGGTCCTTATGCCCGGCGGTTCAGGAGGTTCGGACCCGGCCAAGCTGCTGCAAGAGGTCGACGTGCACGCCGGAAAAGGTGAAACCGGTATGGCGCTGAATCTATTCCCTGAACTGGTGGAGATGCACAGAGTGGAGGACTTCGTTCCCACTGCCGAATTTCCGCCTGACGTTGAGAAGCTGCGGGACCCGGAGGGGGACGATCCAGAGATTCGCGCACAGCTGGTCATGGCTTATATCGGCGATACTCACGAGTTTACCGAATCCGGAGTGTACGGGTTCACCAACCCAGGCGATGCTGATGCTGAACAGTCGAAGCAAATTATGGACGGACGCATGGATAAGCTGGTCAAACTGATTGAGTACTGGAAGCAGATAGACCTGCCCTGATCATCCAAATGCTCCACCGGCTGTCCGGGGGGCTGGCCAACCGAGCCCTCCGGACCTACCGGTCAGCCAAAGGCAGAAGCAGTCGTAGACCTTCACGCATCAACTCAGTACCCCGTTCGCCGCACAGCCTCTTGAGCCGTTCGATAATCGCCTCTGCATCGTCCCCTTCTGCCCGGGTGGGCTGACCCTCCCGGATCAGATAGGGTATCAGAGTCGCTGAATCAGCCATCAGCTGATCCTGATGCCGACTCCAGTCAATCTGCGCCACGACGGTCTGGCGCCTCGGTAGGGGTTCCTGATCGAATATGAAGTTGCCCAGGCTGTAGAAAATAGGTTTCTCCTCATACACATCAATACTCTGCAGCACGTGGGGATGATGTCCAATGATGGCGTCAGCACCCTGCTGCACCAGATGGTGGGCCAGATTAACGTGCTCCTCAGATGGATGAGGCACGTACTCCTCTCCCCAGTG
Organism: Clostridia bacterium; assembly: GCA_003551215.1. Classification (GTDB taxonomy): domain Bacteria; phylum Bacillota; class Sulfobacillia; order SLMV01; family SLMV01; genus PUMD01. The sequence goes on from PUMD01000101.1 coordinate 25,911, forward strand.
CACAGAAACCACGACAGCATCCGCCTCCCCTGCGGCCTGACGGACATCTCGTATCATAAGCCGAGGGTCGAGCGCCGCCACTCCGGGCAGCTCAGTGCCGGCGGCAAAGGTTTCTTTTTCCCCCCAGTCCCAGAAAATGTCGGCAAAATCGGTATAGCCCAGGAAGGCGATCCTGGAGTCCAGCCCTTCCCAAAAGAGGGGAAGGTGAGCCTCTTTTTTGTCCATACCCACCCCGAGGGGCAGATAACCCCACTCCCGAAGGTGTTGTACAGTTTCAACCAGCGCCGGCCTACCGTAATCCAGAATGTGATTGTTGGCAAGGTTGATCACGTCAACCCCAGCACGGCGCATGGCGGGTACGTTTTCCGGTTCTCCGCGGAACCATATCATCTTTCCAGCAATGGGTTGACCTGACCGGCTGATGGGGCATTCGAGATTGATAAATGTCAAATCATCTTCACCAAACAGGTGGGATACCTCCGCGAACGGGTAGTCCTCGCCCTCTTTTTCAATCATCCGGCGGACACCGCGATCCAGCATCACATCACCAACTGCGCTCATGTTGATCTTTGTATCATCGACAAACAGCGACATTATTTCCCGGGAAATGTGATTCAAGACCACTTCACTCTTGTCGTTGCCCGGCAGGCGGGGATCTTTGGCCCGCAACAGCGGAAGTTCATCTGACCGCCGGGGTTTTTGCAGCCATCCTTCAGAAGCAGACTCCAGCCTGAGGTGGGTAAGCCCGGGTATCTGCCCGAGAGTTAGAAGCAGGCAGTCGACGGCAGCCTCCGTCCAGACATCATCCTTGTCCCACCATGCCCTACTGAACTTCGCAGATATGACCCCACTGTCTATGTTAACCCCGACTTCCACCAGTTCTGTCTCGGGCGGAACCGGCCAACCGGGTCCGGTGGCATTATGACTCAGAGGCATCTGAATCATCTTCCGCAGCAATCGGTCGGCCACCTTCGCGGGTTCACAGCCCGCGATATCGACATCAACCGGTCGATAGCTCAGAAACAGCAGATGCTTTTCCCCCATACCCGCGGCAAAGGCCAGGTACGCATAGGGTGGGTCAGCGGCCAGCTGAGGAGCCCTCTCAGCAGCCTCAAAATGCAGGTCATCGGTCTGCACTGTGACAAAACTGTCCTCCGGCTCAGTCGCTGGAGACATCAGACCGCGGCGAAAAGATATTTCCTCCATACGCGGCTGAGCCACCTCATTTACCTGCTGTACAGTCTCAAGCAGTCCAGCAGCGTAAAGGTGACCGCAGGGCACATTACTTTCCATACCATCATGTACTATCATATCTTTCCCGCGCCAAAACACCGATACTTCCGGCCAGTTTGCCTCGCGACAACCCACCGAGGACTGTACTGCTGCACCCACCTGCAGGGCCCTGTACCACAATGCCTGTGTATCGTTCAGATCAACACTCACCGGCATCACTACCTCGGAGCCTACCGGAATCGGCACCCTGACGGCCCCATCTTCGCCGTTGATATCACCTGATGGGGAGATGTATTCGACCGCCGGAAGCGAATCATAGTAGGCTGCCGTCGCCTGCTCAGCCTGCCCTGGAGTCAGCAAAATAGCCGCAGCTAGTCCCACGACAATACCCATAAGGGCGACTGCAGGCAGCAGCAAGTGCCGGGTACTGAGGCTGCGCATCGGGCAGATCTTCTCCTTTCTCATCTACTGATTTAGTCGGGAAAGAAATCAAGCGGATCCCGAGGTGTTCCGTTGACCCGGATTTCAAAGTGGAGGTGAGGCCCAGTTGACCTGCCGGTGTTGCCAGAATGCCCTATGACATCACCCTGCTTGACCACGTCACCCGCCGACACCTTTGTTCGGCTAAGATGAGCATAGAGGGTGACGTACTCGCCTTCACCGTGATCTATTTTGATGCGCAGACCGTAAGCACCTGCCCATCCGGCAGCCGTTACCATGCCTGAATCTGCCGCCTTTATGGGGGTACCGACAGGCATCGCCAGGTCTATGCCTGTGTGGAAACCGCCCCGGCGGGGTCCGAAGCCAGAAGTCAGCTTTCCCTCCGCAGGCAGAATGAAACGGCCAGTGCCGTGTTGCGGGACAGTTTTGGTCCCCTGAACAACCACCTGCGTGACCGGTTCACGGACTTTTTCTTCAGAGACAATATCGCGGGAGAGCTCCTGTCCGTTTTCCCTGATGATGGTGGCTGTGACCTTCATTTCTCCCGGTCGTCCCGCCTGCTTGATTATTCTCTGCCAGGGCCAGTAAGAATCATCCCTCCGGGTCTGAACATCAAAGGGAATCCGTCTGCTATATGTCGTCTTCTCTTCTGTGCGTACGGTTATGTAGGGCTCGGCATCAACCACCTTGAGTGTATCGCCGGGGCGCAGTGCAGACAGGCTATCCTCCTCGGGGTTTGCCTGCTGCAGCTGGCTTACACTCATCCCTGCTGCCTGTGCAATGCCCCAGGCCGTATCACCGGGCTGCACCTCGTAGGAGACTACCTCTTCTGTGCCGTGGACCAGTATGTCGAAGGCCTGCTGCTGGTCCACCAGCGCATCGGGGTCTGCGGGGCGGAATAATATCTCTACATCCTGCAGCACCTCGGTGGACAGAATCTCGGTGTCAGGATCATCCGACATGGGCTGCGTGTACTTGGCCTTAGCGCGTTGGACAACCTCGTTGGCTGCTTCTGGAGTGGGCAGAAGGGCCACCTCTTCATCATCTACAACGATGGCCACCGCATGGGCAACAAAAGTAGACCTCCTGCGGAGGGGGCGCCACAGACGCTCTGCAGCTGTCATGCTGGGCGGGGTAAGACTGCGCCTCTGTTGGACCTGCAGGTCCTCCTGCATGCGCACGTGCATCTCGTCATCGCCCTGCAGCTGCAGCTGAAACTCCTGCAGGGCATTGTCAATCCACTGTGGATTATCGGTAAACCCAACCAGTTCACCTTCCAGATAAACGGCCCAGTATGTATTCTCATTATACGCTGATATTCCAACCATCCAAAGAAGCGAAGTGAGAAGCACCAAAGCGGCAAGGAACCAAAGCAAGCGTGAGTAATCTAGCCTGAAATTGCTCACGATTTTCACACCTCCGCCGGCCCTCTCACTGTTTCGGGCTCTCAGGGCAAATACTCCAGTGGGTTTACGGCGCTTCCGTGCACCCGGATTTCAAAATGCAGGTGAGGACCTGTACTTCGGCCGGTACTGCCAACATAGCCGATTATCTCATTTCTATCGACCCGTTGTCCGACGCTGACTGCCATACGGGACAGATGAGCATACCGAGTAGTCTTGCCGTCTCCGTGATCTATAATGATCAGATTCCCGTAACCTCCCGACCACCCAGCCCTGGTGACCCTGCCTGCCCTGCTGGCGACAACAGGAGTGCCCTGCGGAGCACCAAGGTCAATTCCGTGGTGAAATCTTCCCCACCTGTATCCAAAATGTGAGGTGATAGTGATCGAGCCGCGAAGCGGCCAGTTCCAGGCTTCCCCTCGCGCTGCCGCTACCGCCTCCTGCGAGGGCCTGGCACCCGGGACTATCAGTTTCTGCCCCACCTTGAGAGACTGAGATGGCTTCAGACCATTAGCAGCCAGCAGATCCTCGATGTCAACATTATGTTCCTCTGCCAGGTCTTTCATATTATCGCCGGGCTTGACCTCGTGAATCAGACCCCTGACGGTCACTACCTTGATGGTATCGCCGGGGTAAATGCGATTCCAGTTGCCCATTTCGTTGATTACCGCAAGGGTATCGGGGTCGGTCTCAAACTTGTCTGCGATATCCCAGATGGTATCCCCCTGCTGAACTTCGTATTCGGCAATCTGAGCGTTAAGAGGCGGGGCTAGCGGGGTGTTGCCATCTTCTGGCGGGGGAGGGATAAAGGCAGGAGGTGGGTCCAACGATGCAGCCGCTATCTCCATTGGAGCAGCCATGACAAAAACGACAACCATAAGCAAAAGGATGGGCCGCCAGCACTGCAGAATACAGCCAGATATGTTTTCAAATTTCGACCCGACCAAAGACAAACGCTGAGAACCTGCCCGCCATTTATTGCTCGTAGTGTCTGCTACCATCGGCAGCCGTTCACCTCATTCCCCACTCCAGCTCACCGCACAATTTGTCGCATAGATCAAAAATAGCATACGAGCACAGTTATTCTACCAGCTATGGTGCAACGCAAAAAAGCTCTTCGCTCTTCACCTCAGCTGAGGTGAATTCGCCTTTCGTCTCTTCCTCCCCTTTGTGATTCAATAATAACGTTCAACTCACTTGTTTCGGAGTCGGCTCTCACTGTCCATTTGAGACGCCGCGAAGCCTCAGCTGGCTCAGCTCCGCGGTAGAGGCTTCCGTCCTGTCCTGCGGCGTATCCCTGCAGCCACTCAATCTCGGTCACTTTCCTGCCCGAAAGCACGACAGCATCCTCCGGCAGCTGCAGACGAACGACATCCTTCCGCACCGCCTTCTGCTTCTGGGCCTGCTTGCTGATACAGGTATCAAGATAGCCATGGTTGCTCACCAGTACAGAGAGCAGAAAATCTGTCTTGCTCAGACGAGTTACTTCAACCTCGTCAATGTGTACATCGGGTAGAGCCAATCCGAGCGATATTGGAAATTGAGCGTTTTTGTGACATTCAGCAGTAAGGTGGCTGATAGGGGGGTTTTGCAAAAACTCCTTGCTAACCCAGCCGCCCAGCTCAACCTTTCCCAGCTGCGGATGGTCGTAGCTGTGCCATGGTACGAATCCTTCGCCCGCCAGCTGCGTATCGTTCCACTTGAGCAGATCGAGGCCCATCTGGCGTCTCTGCTGCCTGGTCATCCTGCGCAGTTTGTCAGGCTCTTTCGGCACATCCGGCGCCGCCCGGCCGATGGCGTCCCAAAGCTCAGGCGTGAAGGCATAAATACCCCGGTGTTCCCAGCACCAGTCATCCAGCACACCCGACCATATATCACCGTAGCAGCACACCACAGGATAACCAGTGGCATCAGTGCCAAACTGACCCAGCTCCCGGTATGCAGACATATCTTCTCTTTCAAAGTCTTCATCGGGAATGGTGCTGTGCGGTCGGTAAAGAACGCCGCCGGTTGTATGAAATATGACGGCGGCTCCGATGTTTCGGTGTTCGCTGATAAACTGAACCAGGTTGCGAGTCTCCGGCTCAGACAGAGGGAAGGGACCGGCGCCCTTGGTTTTGGGCTCAAAGCCGGCAGGGAAATTCCTGTTTAGATCAAGACCAAACTTGGTCTGGACACAGCGATAGGGCAGCTGTGGATCATCGACCAGCTGCCCATCCTCATCGCGGATCGTACCTTCGTTGAAAATGTGATAAAAGGGGCCTTGTAGGTCCATAGGAGTTCGCTCGACCATCAGGCGGGAATCCTCGTCATCCACCTTCCACGCTCCACATGAATCGTCACGCACCCGCATAAGCAGGATCCGCCCGTCTCCATCCACATCCTCTGGGTGCAGGCCGGGAGGGTCTTCATCCTTGCGGTAAGTTGGATATTCTCTCACGCTGCTGCGCAGTGTCTGGGGCGTGGTCAGATATTTTTCCGCCCCATCAGGATTGGCCCGCGGAATGATGTAAAATGCTCGCTCATCAAGCAGCTTGTTAACCTTCGCGTTATCTCCGTAATTGCTCGCGAGGTAGTGTATCAAATACAGGCAGGTCATTGACCCGGTAACTTCTCCAGCATGAATGTTTCCATCCACATAAACTGCGGGCTTGTGCTCAGGCGGGCCGGTTTGCTTGTTGGTCACAGTAGCAGCCCATACATCCCGTTCCTCATAACTTTTTCCTATGGACTCCAGATCAATCAGGTCTGAATGCTGTTTTGAGATGTCATGCAGCCAACTGCGTAGCTCCTCGTATGTAAGGTATTTGTCGAATAGTTGCTGGTGTCTGTCCGGCAAACGAAATCTCTCCCTCCCACCTGCCCCGCAAAGACAAACCTTGCCTGTCCTTAACTAAGATTGTACACATACCTCCCGATCTCCTTCTCCCACACTCACCGTAACCTCTTTGTCAATCGCCGTATGTCCCGTATGTCCCCAGAATCGAACCTTCATAAACTCTGTCATCCCTATTGCATAAGCCTGCGATTCCTCCCGCATTGGCGCTGCACCACGACTGAATGCCACTAAACCATAAATCAAGGGCCACCCGCACAGTTTCCGGATGGCCCCAAAATGAGCTGGCGACGGGATTCGAACCCGTGAACCTGCCGCTTACGAGGCGGCCGCTCTACCAGCTGAGCTACGCCAGCACCCAGCTCCCTGAGCGAGAGACGGGATTCGAACCCGCGGCCCTCGGCTTGGGAAGCCGATGTTCTACCCCTGAACTACTCTCGCATGGAAGGAAAAATGAAAATGGCGGAGGCGACGGGATTTGAACCCGCGATCTCCGGCGTGACAGGCCGGCATGTTAAACCACTACACTACGCCTCCGCTTATTTGAATTTACCTCGTCAGCAACCTAAAGTTTATCATCTGTATCGGTCATGACGCAAGAGCTAACGCAGGATTCGGGTCGTACAAACTGCACGCTTCATCAGCTCTGCTAATGATTCTATTTAGCAGTTATCAGCCTGTCAACCACACCAAAATTGCCAAAATCAGCAGGGTGGTTCCGGGGAGAATCCGACTTGGCCAGCGGGGCAATCTGTCTCCAGCCGCAGACCCAATCCAGACGCCCAGAGGCAAAGTTACGAGCGTACCCAGTCCAACGGCAACCATCGTCAGAAAAACAGGCATTCCCAGCAGGCCTGCGCCAACACCAGCTCCCATGGCATCCATGCCCAGCGCCAGACCCAGAAGTACAGCTTCGACTGCAGAGATGCTCTTGGAGTTGTCGATATCCACAACCTCCGGGTCTCGCAAGACGTTTACGATAATTCCCAAAGGCCTCAGTCTCAAAGTCAACAACGAATCAGTTGAAGCATCCTCGACCCCCTGCTTCTCTGATGCGGAGAGGGTCTGATCACCTCCCTGGGATTCAACACCGCCAGCAGCCCAGCGAAACTGCCAAACCGCTAAAGCCAGCAGTATAATCGCTCCAAGCCGCTGCGCAACCTGGGCATTGATCCACAGAACCATCATCCCGCCAAACAGCATAGCCGCCGCCTTGGCAAAGGCCGATATGCCAGCAACCAGGGCAATCATACCCACCGGCATGCGAACCTTACGAAAGCCGTATGCGGCGCCCACGGCAAAGCTGTCTGCGCTTACCGCCAGAGCCAATAACACCACCTGAACCCCGAGCAAAAGCCCATCACCTCTGATCCACGGGAATCGCCAAGAAGAGAACACTTCATACTATTCGCGACCCCGCGACCAGTGCAGGGACCTGAGGTGGGTGGGGCTAGCTGGCAACGAGAGGGTCCGGCACTACCAGACTTCACGCCGCTTTATTGTCTGGCTGCGGCGCGGACCAACCGAAATGAGGGCTACAGGTATCTGAGATATTTCCTCCACTGTGGCGATATAGCGACGGGCAGCCTCGGGCAGTTCGGAAAAGCAGCTGCACTCGGAGATGTCGGCGTCCCAACCACAAAGGGTCTCATATACTGGCCGACACGCGGCGAGCTTCTCTGCAGTGGGCGGAAGATTGTTGATCACCGCTCCCTGGTACTCATAAGACACCGCAATCTTGACCTGGTCAAACCCGCTCAGAACATCGAGATTGCTCAGGCAGAGCATACCCAGACCGTTTACGCGGGTGGCGTACCGGAGGGCAACTCCATCCAGCCATCCGCACCGGCGCGGCCGACCAGTAGTAGTGCCAAACTCCTGTCCCTGTGTTCGGAGCTGATCTCCCAGGCTGCCGGTAAGCTCGGTGGGAAACGGGCCACCCCCCACACGAGAAGTGTAGGCCTTGACCACTCCCAGCACATTGCTGATGCTGGTGGGTCCCAGGCCAACCCCAGTGCAGGCACCTCCAGCAGTGGGCGATGAGGACGTTACGAAAGGATAAGTACCGTGGTCTACATCCAGCATGGTTCCCTGCGCACCTTCCATAAGTATCTTCTTTTCGCAGTTGAGGGCCCGAAGCACAAAATCGGAAGCATCACACAGGTAGGGTTCTAACAGCTGGCCGTACGTTCTGAACTGCCGCAGCAGCCTCGCCTTGCTGAACGGAATGACGCTCAGCTGATCCTCAAGTCGCTGCAGGCGTGCGTGCAATCGTTGGGCAAAAGAACCACCAGAGACCAAATCTATCATGCGAATGCCTTCGCGCGATACCTTGTCGGTGTAGGCGGGACCAATCCCGCGAAGAGTAGTGCCAACCCTGTCATCACATCGCAGATCCTCCTGCAGCTGATCCAGCAGTTTGTGATACGGGAAAACAACATGAGCAGTCTCGGCGATGTGCAGGCCTTCCAGACTCAGCCCACTGCTGCTCACCCTATGCATCTCCCGAAGCAGCAGCTCCGGGTCGACCACCACTCCGCTGCCGATGAGGACCTGACAACCAGCAGTGATTCCGGAGGGGATCAAATGCAGGCGGTATTCATCATCGCCGATCACTACCGTATGGCCCGCGTTTGCTCCTCCCTGGTATCTGACTACCAGGTCGCCCTGACTGGCGAGATAATCGGTAATCTTCCCCTTGCCTTCGTCACCCCACTGCGCCCCCACAACGACTAATACCACCACAAGTTCCCCCGTTCATTTCTGCCCGGCAATCTGTCGGGCAACGTGCACCCCCGATGCTGAGGACTGCGCCAGTCCACGCGTTATCCCGGCTCCGTCTCCCGCTACGTAGAGATTATCGACCGCTGTCTGCAGGGTTTCATCCACTGTGAGCGTTGCTGAATAGAATTTGACCTCCACGCCATAAAGGAGCGTATGGCGGGAATAGACCCCTGGAAGCATCTCGTCCAGTGCTTCCATCATCTCCAGGATTCCTAGGAGGTGCCGATACGGCAAAACCAGACTCAAATCTCCGGGTGTAGCCTGCCGCAGCGTGGGTTTGACCACGCCCCGTTCTATACGACGGGGGGTGGACCGTCTGCCGGCCAGCAGATCCCCCAGCCGCTGAACCAAAGCTCCCCCGCCCAGCATGTTGGCAAGAGAGGCGATATTGCTCCCGTACTGGATAGGCTCATCAAAAGGCTCTGTGAAAGTCTTCGAGACCAGGAGGGCGAAATTGCTGTTCTCGCCCCTCTGATCCTCATAGCTGTGCCCATTTACAGTTATCAAGCCGTCGACGTTCTCCAGCGTTACCTCGCCGCCTGGGCACATGCAGAAGGTGCGCACGCGGTCATCAAAGGACTGAGAGTAATAAAGAAGCTTTGACTCGTAGACTTTGTCAGTTATCTCCTCGGTGACCAGAGAAGGAACCTCAACTCGCACCCCTATATCCACCGGGCTGGTCCTGACTTTTATGCCCAGATCAGCCGCCTGTTTCTCCAGCCATCCCGACCCGGAACGACCGGGGGCAGCAACCACGCGTTCTGACCGGTACTCTGTGCCGTCAGCGCACACCACACCCCGACACACTCCGTCTTTGACTACCAGGGTTTTCACTTCGGCACCGGTCTTTATATCGACCTGATCACGCAGATGCTCATAAGCGTTTTCGATGACCTCAACGCAGCGGTCGGTTCCTAGATGGCGTATTCGCCCTGGTATAAAGATCAGATCAGCAGCTGCGGCGCGCCTGCGGAGCTGACGCACTTCCGCTTCATCTCCACCGTAAACACGCGAGGGAGCACCAAAACGAACATACCATTCGTCTACGTAATCAATCAGACGCGCAAGACTCTGCTCGCCAATGTAATCTCCCAGCTCTCCACCAAATTTTGTGGTTAAAGTGATCTTACCGTCACTGAAGGCCCCTGCTCCACCCCAGCCATTGATGTTATGGCAGGGCTCGCAATTCAGGCACTTGTCTGAAGCCGAATCTGACAGAGGGCAGCGTCGGTGCTTCAGGGCTCGCCCTCGCTCCAGCATCAATACCCGGATATCCGGCCACTGCCTTAGAAGCTCGATAGCGCAGAA
>PUMD01000140.1 GCA_003551215.1 Clostridia bacterium
AACTTCTGCCTTTACCTCATTACCCACCCGTCCCACATCAGCTCGTTGATGTTCGGGGAGATCGCCTATGCCCCTGAGAATGGAAATTATCGACCCTTCCCGACCGAGGTACTGCACTCGCAGAGACTCCAGCGTCTCGGGATCATCAGCTTGCTGCAGTTGCTGCAGTGCTGATTCTCTAAGCGATTTCAGACGCTCTACTGGCTGCAAATCAAACACCTCCTGTAACGATTATCCGGACTGCTTACCGGAGCAAAAAAAAACCCTCGACCCACACAGGGGCGAGAGCTAGCTACTCACGCGGTACCACCCTGCTTCCCGCCTTTCAGCGGCTCGGCAGTGGACGTTCGCGTTAACGGTGCGCGGCCGGCTCCGCCTACTGAATCCTTCCTTCAGCGGGCAGCTCCCGGGCGAAATTTCGCTCCCGGACCGGGGGAGACGTCTCAGCTTCTACCTCCCTCTCTGTTTTCCGGCTGCGGGGAGTTACTGAACCCGTTCATAGCCCAAGACAGTATAGTCAGATCGCTCACCACTCTTACCTGGATGTGAGCAATCTGTAGGCCAAATAAGCCTCGATAGAACCAGTTCTTTCAAATAATGACCAGAAAAAAGTCGCCGTCAAGATCATGTTCACGCCCCTCTATTGACGGCAATTATATCACTGATGGCAATTCAGGTCAAAGTTTCACTCTCCTGCAGGGGAGTGAGGTGATAAAGCATGATCGCACAGGCAGCAGCCACGTTGAGCGATTCCGCCTCCTCGACCATGGGAATTGTCACCGTCACGTCTGCATCGCGAAATCCAGAACGCGTAATCCCCTGCGACTCTTCTCCCAACAGCACCAGCGTCTTCTGAGGTGGGGTAAAATGCTGCAGCGCCAGCGCAGCCCGGGGCGAGGTAGCCACAACGCACAGTTCTCCTCCCGATAGCAGCTGACGCGCCTCTCCCAGGGGTACCCCCCTCAGGCCGGGCAGAAAGAAGCACGAACCGGCTGATGCGCGCACGGCCCGCGGATTGAAGGCACCGACCGTACCCGGCGAGCAGAGATACCCGGTGACCCCAAGGGCGTGGGCGCTTCTGACAATAGTGCCAAGGTTGCCTGGGTCGGCAATCCCCTGCAGCCACAGAACAACTGCCCGGCCCCGGTTTTCTATAGATTCCTCAATTTTTCTGATCAGCTGTTCTGGCGTCCAACTCGGTGCGCGGACCACACCCACCACTCCCTGCGGAGCGGCAACGGTGCTTATGGACTCCAGAACATCCGGTTCAACGGAGAAAACCGGGGTGTTTCTGTGCCTGACATCACAGAGCAGCTGGTGATTATCGGTGGGAAAATCCACCGTGCAAAATATCACCTTGAAATCGACACCAGCCTGCAGCGCTGCTTTGATAGTCTTGGCGCTCTCGACCAGGGTGGCATCCCGCCTCTGCCTGTACTTTTTGCTCTGCAGCTTGCGGGCTGCCTTAATCTGCCTGTTGCGCCTGCTACTTAGGTGACCATCAAACCGCCAGCTGCCGCTCGCAGTCATCCCGCCTCCTCAATCTTGGCCCGGGCTTGTTCGACCAGGTGCCCAAAGGTGTCAGGATCATTGACCGCCAGGTCAGCCAGCATCTTGCGGTTGATCTCGATGCCGGCCTCCTTCAACCCGTGCATGAAGCGGCTGTAGGATAGTCCGCGCTGTCGGGCAGCAGCATTTATCCTGGTGATCCAAAGCCGGCGGAAGTCCCGCTTTCTCTGCCGGCGGTCGCGATAGGCGTACCACATGGCTTTGAGCAAACGCTCATTAGCCAGCCGGTACAACCTGTTGCCCACACCCCGGTATCCCTTGGTGCTTTTTAAAACCTTCTTACGCCTGTTTCTTTTCCTCGAGCCTCTTTTCACTCTTGCCATGACAATTTAACCTCCAACAACAGCTGCTGAGTTCTGCAGCAGAATCATTTTCTGATTTCCCTATGCACTTCAACACAAACAGACAGCAGGGGTACACACACAACCGGAGTGGGCAGCATACCGGTTGGCCCCATTGCAGGGTGATGCTGTTCTGTTCGGCCAGACCCGATCAGTCCACGTCAGGAGCCAGAACCATTATCATGTTCCGTCCTTCCAGAGTTGGAGCTTTCTCCACTTTGGAGATATCCTGCAGCTGTCTCCGCATGTTGTGCAGCAGATCACGCCCTATATCAGAGTGGACTATCTCCCTGCCCCGGAACATAATGGTTACCTTGACCTTGTCCTCATCCTCCAGAAAACGCTTTGCCTGCCGGACCCTGACCTGAAAGTCATGCTCCTCGATGTTAGGACGCATTTTCAACTCTTTTAGCTGGGTCGTCTTCTGGGGTTTCCGGGCTTCTCTCCGTTTCTTCTCCCGCTCATACTTGAACTTGCCGAAGTCCATGATCTTGCATACTGGAGGATCGGCAGAAGCTGCCACTTCCACCAGATCAAGACCCTGTCCATAAGCAGCATCGATAGCTTCCGAGATGGGTACTATACCTACCTGATTCCCATCGTTGTCGATGAGTCGAACCTTGCTGGCTCGAACCTGCTCATTTACGCGGAAATTCTGGTCGCTTATAACTCTTCACCCCCCAAAATAAAAATCGGGCGAAAAACCTATCCGCCCTTTAGCCCAGCTACTCGGGCACCGGTGGTGCCCAGTCTGCAATGTCATCGGTATCGAAGGCCAGCTAGCAGCGCATCACAAAAGTTGCGCGCCGACAGGCGAGGAGCGGATAACTCCTGCTTGTTTAAGCTCACTATTGAGTTTACCTTGTGGAGTATATCACGAGTCTGCTCAGACGGTCAAAGCCAGGCAACTGAGCAACTGTCCTGGTCCTTTGTTCAATCGTCCGCTGCTTTCAGGCCCCCCGGCCCCGCACCGGCACCGGGGGGCAGTCATTATAGTCATGAATCTACATCAATCTGTCATGCTGGGTTCCATGTAGCGGTTCTGTATGTCATGCAGAAGATTCTCGCGGAACTCTGAGTACTCGCGTGGACCCAGGTCACCCTCATTTCGGGTGCGCAGCGAAACCGTCTGTTGGGCGATCTCCCTGTCGCCGACTACCAGCATATAAGGTATCTTTTGCACTTCTGCCGACCTGATCTTGTAGCCGACTTTCTCGTTTCGATCATCAACCTCAGCTCTGACCCCGTGAGCCGAAAGATCTGACTGTATTTCGGCAGCATAGTCGAGATGGTCCTCGCTGACTGGTATGATCTGCACCTGGATGGATGCCAGCCAGGGAGGGAACGCCCCGGCGTAGTGCTCAATCAATCCGCCGAAGAACCTCTCCATCGAACCCAGCACCGTACGGTGGATCATAACCGGTCGGTGTTCATCTCCATCCGACCCTATATAGGTCATATCGAACCGCTGCGGCAGGTTGAAATCCAGCTGAATTGTCGGTCCCTGCCACCCGCGACCGAGAGCATCCTGCATCTCTATGTCGATAGCAGGACCGTAGAACTTGGCTTCTCCCACTTCTTCTGTGTAGTCCAATCCTATCCTGTCAAGCGCCCTCGCCAGTGCTCCCTCAGCCTGATCCCAGGTCTCCTCGTCGCCTATATACTCCTCGGGATTCTCCGGGTTCCTCACCGACAGCTTCACGCTGTAGTCGTCGTAACCGAAGGTACTGAGCATGTACTGCGCCAGCCGTACCACGCCGATGATCTCCTCCTCAACCTGCCCGGGGCGGCAGAAAATGTGAGCATCATCCTGCGTGAAGCCGCGTACGCGTAGGAGCCCGTGAAGGACTCCGGATCGCTCATACCGGTATACGGTGCCCATCTCTGCCCATCTCAGAGGGAGCTCCCGGTAGCTGCGCATCTCCGACTGATAGATCATTATATGAAATGGACAGTTCATCGGTTTAAGCAAGTACTTGATGCCATCGACGTCCATGGGGTCAAACATGTCTTCAGAGAACGTCTCCAGGTGACCAGAGGTCTCCCACAGGTCCTCTCGGGCTATATGAGGCGTAGATACTATCTCGTAACCTCTTTCCCGGTGGGTATCTCTCCAGAACCCTTCGATCACCTCGCGCACCCGATAACCCTGAGGATGCCAGTAGATGAGGCCCGGTCCGGCCTGCGGATGAAGGCTGAAAAGGTCCATCTTCTTGCCGAGACGACGGTGATCGCGTCTTTCGGCCTCCTGCAGCTTATCTATGTGTTCGGCAAGGTCAGAAGCGCTGTCAAAGGCAGTTCCATAAATCCTCTGCAGCTGAGGGCGGTTCTCGTCCCCCAGCCAGTAAGCCCCAGCGACATTGAGGAGCTTGAAGGCCTCTATGCGACCGGTCGATGGAAGGTGTGGGCCGCTGCAGAGATCGACAAACTCACCGAGTCTGTAAATCGATACTGCCTCCTGCTGCATTTCAGAGATCAGCTCTACCTTGTACGGCTCGTCCATCTCCTCAAACATGTCGATGGCTTCCTGACGGGACAGTTCCTCCTGCTCAAAGGGTAGATCCTGGGCGACGATCTTCTCCATTTCCTGCTCAATATCCTGGAGGTCTCCCTCGGAAAGGGCATGCGGCATATCGAAATCGTAGTAAAACCCATCATCGATTGCGGGACCAATGCCCAGTTGAACGTCCGAGTATAGCCTTTTGACCGCCTGCGCCAGGACGTGAGCGACACTGTGCCGGTATACCTCGCGGCCTTCGGGGTCATCAAAGGTCAGGATGCTGAAGTGTCCTCCGCGGTCAAGCTCTGCGGTAAGGTCGATAAAACTCCCGTCCAGTTTGGCAACGACTGCATCGCGAGCCAGGCCTGGACCTATACTCAGTGCGACCTCGTGAGCAGTTGCGCCTTTGTTGGCCTTCTTGACCGACCCGTCAGGTAGTATGAGATTAATGGACTCATTCTCTGCCACATCAGTCACCTCCCGAATAAAAAACCCCGTCCCGGGAAGGACGAGGTTACTCGCGATTCCACCTTCTTTGCCCGCTTCACAGCGGGCCTGCTCAAACCCGAAAACGGCGGGAAACCGGCCGGCTTCAACCCCCCTGGGACTTTAAACACCGGCGCTCAGAAGTGGTGCTCTGCGGAAAGAAGCCGGAGATCTCGCAGCCGGTGGATCTCCTCTCTTGGGACCTCAGCATTCCGCAGGCGCGTCTTCTTCATCGCTTTGACATTCATTGTTCCAATTATTTTTAGTATTATACTTCCAGACAGCTGTATATGTCAAAGATGTTCTCGCGCACTGTGAAGGGAACGCCACGATGGTCAGAGCCGACCTACATATCCATACTCGTCACAGCGATGATGGTGACTGCTCACCGAAGGCCATAATTGATGCTGCCGTATCAACCGGCATCGATGTACTGGCCTTCTGCGACCACGACAGCGTACAGGCCTACGATAACTTAGCCGGGTGTACATGTGACAGTGCAGCAGTAGTGCCTGCGGTTGAGCTGTCCGGAGCATGGGGCGAAGTGGAAATCCACCTTCTTGCTTACGAAATTGACCCTACCGACGCGCAGCTGCAGAAGCTTCTCGCTTTGATAGATCAACAGCGCAGACAGCAAACATCCGCGAGGCTTGGGCAACTCAAATCTGCAGGATTCAGTGTTTGCGCGCAGCTTCTGTCGCAGCTTGCCGGTGGACAACCGGCAAAAACCCTTGTGCTTCTTCAGATGCTGTTGGAGAAAAACCCCGACGATCCCCGTCTCAGGGCCTACGGTCCACCGCATGCCCCCGACTGGATGGCCTTTTACCGCGACTATCTGGCCCCCGGGCAGCCGGCCCACGCCCGTTTCGAGGGGTTTTCACCCTGCGAGCTGGTAGACAGAGTCAGACAACTGGGGGCAGCCCCTGTACTTGCTCATCCCGCTGCCCTTTGCAGGTTCACCCACTCAAGCCAGGTGACTGGGCTGATCCGCAAACTCAGCCGTGCCGGCCTCTTCGGTCTCGAGGCCTATACATCCTGGCATCAACCCCACGAAGCCCAGGAGTACAACAGGCTGGCCGACAGACTGGGTCTGGCAGTGACTGTGGGTTCCGACTTCCACGGAAAATCGTGCAAACCAGAGGTTGAGCTGGGGGACCCCCAGTGGACTCCACCCTGCATCCATCGGAAGGCGGTGCAGCTTTTCAGGCCTATTGATTTTACCAGTGTACGTGGCTGCTCGTATTGACCTGACGCCGAGACTATTATCCCAAGGAGGTCTGTTGAATGTCCGAAATGATGCACATAATACAAAGCACCGATCACGTCTACTCCTTTTCTGCTGAGAATGAGCCGGCGGCTCAGGCTAGCCCCGGCGATGTAGTCACCTTCCATACCGAAGATGCCTTCGGGGGACAGCTGCGCTCCGAAGCAGATACCCTGGATGAGGTGAATTTCGACTTTATCAACCCGGCAACTGGACCGCTTTTCGTAAGCGGGGCTCAGCCGGGGGATGTGCTGGCGGTCAACTTTTTGCATATGGAGACAGGCTCGCGGGGAGTGGTTCTGTCCGTTCCCGGCTCAGGAGTTATGGGAGATGAGGTTCCCTCTTCCACAACAAAGATCGTCGAAATCAGAGATAGATGGATTGAGTTTCAACCCGGACTCCGTCTGCCCAAGAAACCCATGATGGGAGTAGTCGGGGTGGCCCCAGCTGAAAAGAGCATCCCTTCTGGCACCCCCGGCAGACACGGGGGTAACATGGATACAAAGGAGGTAACCGCTGGCGCAACGCTTTATCTTCCAGTTCGGGCCCCCGGTGCCCTGCTGGCCATGGGAGACGCTCACGCTCTGCAGGGCGACGGCGAAATATGCGGAACCGCTGTTGAATGCTCTGCTTGTGCCACAGTGCGCGTTGATGTTCGCCGTGGATGCGACCTGCAGTGGCCGTGGTTGAGCAATCAGGACAGGCTCATGGTTATAGTAAGCGCCGAGACCACAGACGAAGCCTATGAAGAAGCAACACGCCAGATGGTGCGCTATCTGGTGGATGCCCGCGGCATGGACTTCAACGACGCCTACATGCTGATGAGCTGCGTGGGGTCGCTCAACATAAGTCAGGTCGTCGACCCGCTTTTGACAGTGCGGGCGGAGATACCGCACCGATATCTCTAGCTTACTTCACCGAAACCGGCCCACTTGCACAGTGGGCCGCAGTTTCGGTTGATGATGCAGCAGCAACCTGGATTGTTAAACCGGGCGAAACCGGCCTCTGAGGGTATGTCTTTGCCCATCACTTTCCGGCTAGATTATTATGCATATCAATCCGGCAGTTCGTTCGTTGAGGATGCGGATCAACGTCTCCCGCAGCTTCTCCTGCGCATCCTGGGGCATCTCCAGTAGTTTGTCCTCAATTCCCTCGCGCAGCAGGTCAGCTATCGGTTTGCCGAATATATCAGTGTTCACTATAGCTGAAGGATCCTGGTCCATCTTGTCTGTGATGTAATTAACCAGCTGTTCGGACTGCCGCTCGGTACCCACCATGGGAGTTATTTCGGTATAGATGTCTGCCCGGATCAGGTGAAGGGATGGCGCCCTGGCCTGAAGCCGGATACCAAACTGGCTGCCCTGACGAACCAATTCCGGTTCATCAAACTCCACCTCATCCATGGTTGGAGCAATCACACCGTAGCCAGTCTCCCTGACATCATACAGCCCTGCGGACACTTTGTCATATTCTTCTTTGGCTATGACCAGGTCCTTCATAAGCCTGAGGAGATCGGCCTTATCGGTCAGTTCAGCCTCGCTCATCTCACCCAGAACCTGATAGAAATAATCCTCTGAGGCAGATACTTCAATGCTGGCGACTCCAGTACCGAGCTGCAGATTGGTGAGATTGACCTCCTCGGCAAAATCGGGCTGTCTCAGCGTACAGAGGGCATCGTCCACGTCGCGCAGACGCTCAATCTGAGCTACAGCCCCCTCGATGGACTCCTCAAAACCCACCTTCAGCCAGTGCTCTGCCTGCAGTTCCTCCACCCAGTCGGGCAGATCCACCTGTACCTCCTGTACCGGGAACTCATACAGCAGGTGTTCCATGATCATCTCTATATCTTCAGCCGCCAGCTCATCGCAGTTTACCGGAACAACCGTTACATCGTGCTCCTTTTGCAGCTGCTCACACCACCGCAGTGTGTCCTCCCGCTCTGGATGAGCACTGTTCATCAGCACTATAAAGGGCTTTCCGATCTCCTTTAACTCCTCGATTACCAGCTGTTCGGTCTGTGCGAAGTTGTCCCGTCCCAGATCGCCGAAGCTGCCATCGGTGGTGACAACCAGACCCAGCGTCGAGTGCTCGGCCATGACCTTTCGAGTGCCTATTTCAGCCGCTTCCTCGAAGGGAATCTCGTATTCGAACCAGGGAGTCATCACCATCCTCGGCCCCTCTTCATCCTCGTATCCGGTCGCACCCTCCACCGGGAATCCCACCGAGTCAACCATCCGTACGGTGAAGGTTACGCTCTCCATGATCTCCACTTCCACACCCTCGTCCGGAACGAACTTCGGCTCCGTAGTCATCACGCTCTTGCCGGTACCAGCCTGAGGCAGGGCATCCGTCGCCCGCTCCAGGTCGTGATCATCCTGAATATTCGGAAGCACCAGCAACTCCATAAATTTTTTGATGAAGGTAGACTTGCCAGTGCGAACCGGCCCACTCACTCCGATGTATATGTCGCCGCCGGTCCTTTCGGCTATATCCTGAAAGATCACAGTTCCGTTTTCCTCCACTGTGCTCCACGCTCCCTCCTCAACCGGTCCCGCTGATCTACGAGACACACCCTCATCACTTGTCCAAAGGTGGACAGTAAAGTATATGAATGCATTCGGGAAATATGATAGCTGGTGACCGGATGCTGTCTGCCGAGTCAAACAGCAAGGCTGGGGGAACCGGCCCAGATGATCTGGGGTGGTTTTGCCTAATCAGAATGCACGGATGATTGCTGGTGTACTGTGCAGGTAAACCTGTTAACCCACCTGTGATGGCAGCCAAACCGCGTTGATGGAAGATGAGGGGTTTTTGCGTTTGCGGAGAAGCGCAGCCGTGCCAAAGTACCTGCGACCATGGTACCGTACATGATCTGGGTGACGGGAACGAATCTTTTCTGTCTAAGGTAGATGCGCATCAGCGGTGCTGCAGCCAGTCTCTGGCGGTACCCTGCACAAAGTCGATCTCTCGTTCTGTTTTTGCCGACCTCATCATGAGATCCTCTGCTGCCTGCAGAGGCTCTTTGCCGTCGAAAAGAATCTGACAGACTTCCTCCACTATGGGCATCTCCACTTCATATTCCCCGGCAAGATCTACCGCCGCCCTTGCCGCGCGAATTCCTTCAACTGTCTCTCCGCGGCTCTGGATCTGCGTGAGATTCTCCCCCCGACCCACCGCCATTCCAGCCTGTCTGTTGCGGCTCAGGTCAGTAGTGCAGGTCAGAACCATATCTCCCAACCCGGACAGCCCGGCGAAAGTAAGCGGGTGTGCTCCCATCTCCACACCCAGCCGGACCAGCTCGGCCAGCCCCCTGGTTATGACAGTTGACTGAGCATTATATCCCAGTCCGAGGCTGTCCACCATACCGACTGCTATTGCATAGACATTCTTCAGGGCTCCTCCCATCTCCACACCCAGCAGGTCGTCGCTGGTGTAAACCCGCAGCTGCCGCCCGCTCAGCATCTTCTGAACCCGGGCGGCCAGCGGTTCATCGGAACAGGCTACAACGGTTCCCGCAGGCATGCCCTCAATTATCTCGGCGGCGAAATTGGGGCCCGACAGGGCACACAGCCTGTCTCCCGCGGCAGGGGGCAGTTCATCGCGAAGGACTTCGGTCATGCGCAGTCTGCTCTGAGGTTCAAGTCCCTTTGTCGCACTGACGACAATCTGCGAATCATACACACAGGACAGCCGCTTGGCCACTTCTCTGACCGCATGCGAGGCAACAACCCCAAGGATAACCTCTGCATCTACGACCGCCTCTGACATATCAGAGGTTGCGGTAATGGCATCAGGTAATTGATGCTCGGCAAGATAATCGGGGTTGCGGCCGGTTTGACAAATCTGCTGGATCTGTTCATCCCTCCGACCCCACAGAGTCACTTCGCAGCCGCGCCAGGCAGCAACACAGGCCAGCGCCGTTCCCCAGCTTCCCGCTCCCAACACAGCCAGGCGTTCTGCGCTCATCTGTCATCTGGCTCCTTTCCCGATGAACTCTCCGCCTGCCCCAATTTTCTCTCCTCGCCCCGCAGCAGTCTGCCGATGTTTCCACGGTGACGCCAAAGCCCCCAGAGCAATGCCACAACCATGGCAATGCGGTAAGGGAAGGCTATGCCGAGCAACCATCCAACTACAACTCCGACCAGCATGCCCAACAGCGACCCAAGCGACATGTACTTGGTGACTGCAGCAGCCACGAAGGCGGCAGCCAGGCCGCAGGCAACGGCAAAAGGCGACATGTACCCAAAGGCTCCGGCGGTGGTAGCGGCACCCTTGCCCCCCTGAAAGCGCAGAAAAACCGACCAATTATGTCCTGCAATGGCCATCAACCCCCCCAGAGCTATCAGGGTGGCATCAGGGCCGCCGGCTATCACGGAAGCAAGATGACAGGCGGCTACTCCCTTGCCAGCATCCAGCAAGAATACTGCACCACCCCAGGCGGGACCAAGCACGCGCAGCGTGTTAGTCGCACCAATATTGCCGCTGCCGAACTGCCTGATATCAGTTCCGTGCAGTCTGCCAGCAATAAACCCCATGGGGATAGCGCCGATCACATATCCGCACAGTACGGTCAAAACGATACGGACGGCCATAAGACAGTGGTAATCGAACCTCTGGCAGTCTTAGAGGTTCTTTCTCCGCTCACCCCCTCGG
>PUMD01000113.1 GCA_003551215.1 Clostridia bacterium
GAAGCCGCCGAGGCCAGGGTGCAGGAGGCGGAGGCGGCGCTGCAGGAGGTCCGCCGGCGAGAGTCGCAGCTTGTGGCTCAGCGTAAGCAGCTGGAGATCATCTCCGACCGCGTCGAGGCCCTGCGGAGAAAGATCCAACAGCACCAGCTGACCGCAGGTGGAGATATGACCGTCGCTGATGTGCACGTCGAGGTTGGCGACGTGGTGGCAGCGGGTACCCCCCTGTGTCTGCTTCACAGCGACCAGTTCATCCTGGAGATGGATCTGCTGGCGCAGGACGCACGCGAGGTCGAAGAGGGGCAGACGGTTATCATAAGCGGCGAAGCGGTGGGCGATGCCGAATACCGGGGAACCGTCCGCCGGCTTCACCCCCACGCCGTGGAGATGGTCTCGGACCTTGGGGTAAGGCAGAGGCGGGTTCCGGCGGAAATCACTCCCGATGAACGCCCCGCGGGAGTTCGTCCGGGCTATCCGGCAGATGTGGAGATCGTCGTGGGGCAAAAGACAGCCCTGGCGGTGGACCGCGATGCGGTGTTTTCCCTCGACGAGCGGGACTGCGTCTTTTTGGTCCGCGCCGGGCGGGCGGAGCTTACCGAGGTTGAGCTGGGTCTGCGCGGCGATGACCTGGTCATAGTAACCGATGGTCTGCAGCCGGGCGATGAGGTGGTACTGAATCCCCCCGCCCAGCTGGAAGACGGAACTAGAATAAGGCAGCGTTGAGGGAGGATTATCATGCATAAAAAAGGATTGTGGCTGGCAGCCCTGCTGGCTGTCATCATTGTCGCTTCGGGACTGCGGGGAGTTTCGGCAGATGCAGCGGACGGTCAGGCTGCCGAGGTGCTGACCCTGGAGGATGCCCTGCAGGAGGCAGTTGACTCAGGCAGCGCGGCGGTGCAGGCCCGCCTCAGCCTGCAGGAGGCGCTGCTGGAGGCCGCCGACTGGCAGCATGAGCACGAGATGGGTCCCCCGCGGGGTCATTCCATCACCCTGCCCACCGGTGAGGAGGAACCGGCCACCACGACCATTACCCTGGGCGAGCCCTCCCGGCTGCAGAAGGCTCAGGTGGAGAAGCTGCTGCCGCTGAAGGCGGAGGTCAGCAGGGAAGCGGCCCGGGCGGCCTACATGCAGCAGATGGCAGCCCTGCGGGCGGAAGCGGCCGAGGCCTACTACGATGCCGTATCAGCCCAGAGGGAGGTTCAGCTGCAGGAGGATTCGCTTGAGGTATTCGAGGCGCACCGGGACCGGGCAGAGGCCCTCTTTGAGGAGGGGGAAGTGGCCGAACTGGATGTCCTGCAGGCCGAAGCCCAGCTGACCGAGCAAAAAGCTACCCTTCGTTCGGCGCAGCAGCGGCTGAAGCAGGCAGTACTGAGCCTCAACCAGCTGACCGGCGCCGAGCTGGACCGGCGGGTCATACTCCCCGAGACAGGATACGGTGAGCTCCCAGTGAGGGCAGACATAGAAGAGGACATCCAGCGGGCGCTAGCTGCTGATGCGGAAATAGCCGGCATCCGGGCCGGACTGCAGGTGGCCCAAAAGGAGCTGGACCTGTTTGTGCAGCACCACGGTTCCTTTTCGGCCCGCCGCTCGTACCAAAAACGGTACCGCGCGGTGAAGGAGGCGGAAAACAAACTGCATCAGGCCCACCGCGAGGTTGAGGTGCGGATAAGGCAGCTGCATTCGCAGCTGGACGATGCAGCTGCCCGCGTCGAGGCGCTGGATGAACAGGTCAAGCTGCTGCGGCGGGCAGAGGAGGCCGCCCTTCTGCGTTACCAGGAGGGGCTGGCCCCGGTCACCGAACTGCTGGATGCCTCCGTCGGGGTGCAGGAGGCCAGGCTGGCCCGCCTGCAGGCTGAGCTTTCCTACCTCACCATCGATGCGGGGAGGCAGGCTCTGCTGGGCACCGTGCCCGAGTCGGTGGAGGACGAATTTCTGCAGGTCAAACAGGAAATCGAGCAGCTCAGGTGAACCGGCCTGAAGCAGATACCGGTGAAGGTCGCTGGCAGTTCCCAAACGGGATGGATGCAGGCGAAAGCAAGCTGAAGAGGGGGTGAGTGAGTAGGCAGTAAGAGCCGCAGAACAGGCCTGTCAGAGGCAGAAACGCATCGACAGAGCAATCGACGCCGGTCGGTGCATTCACTCAGGTGGCATGAACTTGGGGCAATACTGGAATTCCAACCCGGGGACATCTACCAAGAGAAGACTAATGCAGCCCAAAGCTGTCAGCGAGTAGAAAGCAGAGGATGGGGGTGAGAGCATGCATCTTACGGTTGACGGCGACCCCAAACCCATATGTCCGCACTGCGAGAAGCGATTGGGAAAGGTCATCAGCATGCCGCTGAGAAGCGAGGAAGAGGCAGTAGATGTAAGCGGCCACGAGACGCATATTCTGGTCTGCCCCCACTGCTCGAAGGTACTGGGCTCGCAGCGCGGCTACTCCTGGTGACCGGGATAAGCTCGCCTCGCAGCGAGCTCAGCACCAAGGGAGTGCAGCCAGCTTTGGTGATGGCTCCCCGCACCGCTATCTGAGTTGTGGGCGCAGTGTACCACTTACCAGCCGGCAGAAAGCAAAAACCGCGGATGTAGCAAGCCGAGTGAAGGAGGCATCAAGATGTCTGAAAACGAAAGACCTAGCATGGTGCAGCAATTTTACGATGAGTACGACGAATGGGACAGGCTGCGGCGGCACAAATTTGAATTTTGGTCCACGGTGCGGGCATTCGACGATTATATAGAGCCCCAAAGCGACATCGTCGACGTCGGCGGTGGCCCGGGCCGCTACAGCATTCACCTCGCCGGACAGGGCCACCGTGTGTGGCTCCTGGACCTATCGGAAAGCTGCATAAGTGTCGCAAAGCAGAAAGCCCGCCAGCGCGGCGTTACTCTGCAGTTGGCCCGGCAGGCGGACGCCCGCGAGCTTCCCTTACCCGACGAAAAGTTCGATGTGGTGCTTCTTATGGGACCGCTTTATCACCTGATCGACTGCCAGGATCGAAAGCAGGCGGTGCGGGAGGCCTTGCGTATCCTGCGTCCCGGAGGCCTTCTGTTCTCCGCTTTCATCACCCGCTTTGCTTTTGTCATAGACCTGCTGCGGCGGGGTCCAGAAGGTCTGATAGAGCTACCGGAGGGATTTCAGCACACTCTGGAGACCGGGATCAGCAAGCCAGAAACCAACGAGGGTTCCCCTGAAGCCTATTTCATCGATCCGCTGGCCGTCAAACCGTGGCTGGAGGGTCTGGGTCTCAAGACGCTGAGGCTGTTTTCTCCCGATGCATTCATAGGCCCTGCTGAACCCGAAATTTACCAGCTTCCCCCTGAGGTCCAGCAGGCCTGGCTCGACTTCTCCTACCGCTGGGGAGCCGAGCCCTCCGGGTGGTGCATGGGTGAGCACCTTCTACACGTGGGGAAAAAACCTCTTGACTGCGAGAGGGAGTAATCCTCAAAATACCCGCAGATGTGCGGTTATGAAGCGGCAGCAGCCAGAGGAGTCGCCGCCTTTGAGCACGACGACCCAGAAGCGAGGTAGACCAGGGCTGCATTGGCGTAAAGCCGCACAGCCGCCGAGATAGACATGTAGATAGAGCCTCCTGACGGACGAATTGGGCCTTTGGTGTCTCCGTTACATGAAAGAGCCCCACCTGCTGCCTGATGAATCAGCCATAGAGGCTCATTGCGGCATTATCCAGCGACGTTGGTGCCCGATCTCGCTGTCCAGACCGGCCTCGGAAAGCATGGCTCTCTGTGCTTCCTCACAGGCCTGCATTACCTCGCGTTCGTCAAAGATCTGATGCCTTCTGTCTTTCATAATTATTTCGCCGTCCACCACAACGTCTCTGACCGCCTCATCGCTGGTGGAATAAACCAGGTTGACAGGCAGGGCGGTGATCGGGCGGAGTCCGGGGTAGTCAGTTTTCAGCACTATCAGATCGCCTGCCTTGCCTGACTCGAGAGAACCCACCTGGTCGGCCATATCAAGAGCTTCGGCGGAACGGATTGTGGCCAGCTCCAAAGCCAGGTTGGCGTCGGCAACCAGCTGGTGTTGATATTTCTGCTGCTGTGCGTATATGCAGAATTTCATCGATTCAAACATGCTCTGACTGTTGTTGGTCAACGGGCCGTCCACGCCCAGCCCCACCCGGCCGCCGGCGGCCAGAATGGACATCAGATCCGCCACCGGGGAGCCCTGCCACAGCTGAGCTACCGGGGCGTGCGCCAGGCGGACGCCGGCATCGGCGAGCCTCTGCGCTTCTTTGGGGTAAAGGACGTTGCAGTGTGCGGCCAGCAGGTTGTCCTGCAGCACCCCGATGTCTTCGAGGTAATAGGTGAGTCCTTTTCCTGTCCGGTTGACCATGGTGGCGATGTCCCCGGTGGATATGTGAGTTGCCCACAGGGAATCATGCCTTCGGGCGAAATCTTCCATGGCGACCAGAGTTTCGCGCCGGGTTCTCAGGGTGCTTATCGCCTCGGGGATGATCTCGATCCGGTCAGAACCCCATCGACGGTTGGCCCGTTGGATTTCGTCGGCAACCGCCTGCCAGTCCTCTGCAAAATGGCCCCTTTCGTCTTCCCTGTCGTGCATTGCCCGCGCGAGGATACCCCGGAGGCGCGATTCCTTCACTGCCTGACAGATACCGTTGAAGGACCCCGGATGGCTGTGCACCCAGTAGCTTTCGGTGGTGGTGGTGACACCCGACCTGCTCAGCTCCAAAAGGCACTGCCTGGCTCCCGCATAGGCCCGTTGGCGCGTCTGGTTCATGGCGAACCGGAACATAGGTTCCCGCCTCTTTGCTGCCACCATATCATCAAAAAGCCCCCGGTAAAGAGCCTGATCCAGATGGGCGTGGGCGTTTACCAGCCCGGGGAGCACTACCCCCCGGGTCGCATCCAGCCTCGGGTAGTCGGACCATTCAGCTTCTGCCTTCCCCTCGGCCACTTCGGCAATTTCACCGTCCTCTATTACCACGTGACCTTCCTTTATCACCCTCCGATCGGGGTCCATGGTGACAATGATGCCGCCCTGCACCAGCAGATTCCGGTTTGACTCTGACATAACATCACCCCTTCGAGATGGGTCTCTGCTGGTTGATCTTTCGATGCCGCCCGGGTCAGCTCCTTTGTCTGGCGCACTGCCCCCCTGAGTTTATTTTGAGGTGGTAAGGTGGCAGCCAGCGGAGGGTTTTTGGGGGATCCTCGCCCACTGGCTGCCTGCCGGAGAAAGGAAGCTGCCGCGGCACACAGAATAGTTGAGTACTGACTGTTGGGATCGGGACCGGGCGTTGAGGAGACCGGTCCGCTGCCTGATGGTCACACCGGGAGGTGAGCGCGTTGAGCAGTTACTCACATTCTGAGATTATAAGCAAGGCAGAAGAGATGACCGATGAGATCATCGCAGACCGCAGGCGGCTGCATCGATATCCGGAGCTCGGACTGCAGGAGACCAAGACGAGTCAATTTGTCAAGCAGAGACTGCGTGCACTCGGACTCAAAACCACCGCAGAACTGTACTGCCGGGATGACATAAGGGCGGAGCTGAGCCGTCTGCGGGAGGATATCACCAGTGAGCACGCCGTGACTGGCGTCGCAGCACAGTTGAAGGGGGAGAGACCGGGGAAGACGGTCATGCTTCGGGCGGATATGGATGCCCTCAGGGTAACAGAGAGCCGCGACCCCCAACACATTCCCGCGGCCGAAGGGTTCAGATCGGAGAATCCGGGAGTCATGCACGCCTGCGGTCACGATGCGCACATGGCCATGCTGCTCGGAGCGGCAAAGATACTGACTGGCATGAAGGCAAGCGTGCCCGGTACCGTCTGGTTTCTCTTCCAACCCGACGAGGAGAGGGGCTGCGGAGCCAGGTTGATCCGCCGGTGGGCGGGTCTGGCGGATGTCGATGCGGTCTTTGGGCTGCACCTTTGGTCCTCGCTTGGTTCGGGGAGCGTAATGATAAACGATGGCATCATGATGGCTGCGGTTGATTACATCTGGATGAGGGTAAGCGGTGGAGGAGGGCACAGCTCCGCACCGCACGAAGCCAGAGATTCCCTTCTGGCTGCCAACGAGATCTTCTCTGCCCTGAGCAACCTGCAGGCGGAGGAATCCTTCACTGGACAGCCGTCGCTTCTGAGCATCGAATCCGTGGTTGCAGAGGCGGACTGGGGGGTTGTCCCCGAAAGCACCGATATGAGGGGAACGTTGAGGACCTTTGATGAGGTCACCGCGGGAAACACGCTGAGCAGAATCACCGAGATAGGTCAGCAGCTTGCTGAAATGAGGCGATTGCAGTTTTCTATCGACAGCTGCCGGGCATTTCCCCCCACAGTCAACACCGCCAGGGAGGCCGGGGTGGCCCGCGCTGCGGCGGAAAAATTGTTCGGAGGCGGCGTCATCCGGGGTGAGCCGGTGCTGTCAGGCGAGGATTTCGGGCAGTACCTGCGCGATACACCCGGCGCCTTTGCCCTTGTTGGTAATGCAGCTGAAGCGGATGGGTCTTCTCATCCCCACCACAGCCCGAAATTTGACGTAGATGAAGAGCTGCTGGGCAGGGGGGCCGCACTTTTGGCCCTTTTTGCCCTGCAGTTTCTGCATGAAAACCAGATATATGAAGACCGGGCCTCACAGTGAGCTGGTGTCGGATAAAGGTCGTTGACACAACAGGCGGTGACAGAATAAACTGGCAAAAAGAAAATTTGTTGTGGCTCCACTCTTATCGAGAGAAGGCTGAGGGACTGGCCCGATGAAGCCCGGCAACCGCCCGGTAGCAAACCGGGAAAGGTGCTAAATCCTGCGGATGACCGAGTCATTCGGGAGATGAGAGTGGCACCGGTTTGCTCATACGCAATCTGCCGTGCCCCTCCAGGATCTCTCGGAGGGGCATTACCTTTGGGTTATGCCCTTCCCTGCAAGTCTGTCTATCTGCGCTTTTCTCGATGGAAATGCTTCAATACCGCGAGCCACAGGGTGAAAGAGGTGGTTCATTTGGATCTGCGGGTGGTGAAGGTTGGTGGTTCGGTGCTGCGTTCTGCCGGCGATTTCCAACTGGTATCGGATGTCGCGCAGAGGTACAGCAGGCCGGTGGTTGTGGTGCTTTCAGCGATGTCCGGCGTCACCGACATGCTGTTTTCGCAGCTGGGGCGCGTCCGTAGAGGGGATGATCCGGGGCCGATTCAGCGCAGGCTTTACGGTATGCACCGGAGGGTGTTTCAGCGGCTTGTCGCCAACCCGCGCAACCGGCGGGAGGCTGCCGGCATGCTGCGGAGGCACACCAGGCAGCTTGCGGCACTGGGCCGCCGTCTGGCGCCCGCGGGTAAAGGACAAGCGGGTGATTCAGCCAGGATGCTCAGCTGGGGGGAGAGGCTGGCTGTCAGTCTGGCAGCCGCGGTACTGCGGGACCGGGGCATCGAATGCCGCGAGCTGCTGCCAGAAGATCTGGGGTTGACCGCCGCCGAAACTCTGTCGGGGGCGAGAATTTACCTGCATGAGGCCGGTGAGAAACTGCAGGTCAAGCTGAGGTCGCCGGTGGTGCACCTGGTTGCCGGCTTCTACGCAGTACGCCAGGACGGCGCCGCGGTGCTGCTCGGCAGAGGCGGCAGCGATTACTCGGCCGCCTGTCTGGCGCACATTCTGTCGGCGGATTCGCTGGATCTTTTCAAGGGGGTGGCAGGGTTTCGAACCGCTGATCCGCGGGAGGTCGCAGGCACCCGGCCGGTATCCCGGCTAGGATACACCGAGGCCGCCGAACTTTGCTACTCAGGTGCGGATATCCTTCATCCGGCAGCCGTGGAACCGGTCAGCAAAAAGGATATACCGATCCGAATCTTTCAGTGTCCGCCGGCAGCCGGGACAGTGAGCCCGCACAGCATAATTGGCCCTCAAGCCGCAGCAGCCGGTCCTCAGATAAGGGGGATAGCCTCCACTGACGGATGCTCCCTGCTGCGCATGTCCGGTACCGATGTTGGGTTTGAGCCGGGCACCATCAGCACCGTTTCGCGGGGCTTGAAGGAAAGGAAGATCAATATACGGTCGGTGCTGACCTCGCAGACGTGCATATCCTTTGTGCTGGGCTCCGAAGACCTGGATGATGCCGCGGCAGCTATAAGTCAGCTGGCACCGCCTGAGGTGAGTGCCGTTGATACCCAACAGCGGGTTGCCCTGGTGGCGGTGGTGGGTGAATCGGTTGGAACCAGTGCGGCCGTACTGTGCCGCACCGTCAGTGCTGCGCAGCGCTGCGGTGTTGACATCGCCGCGGTTTGTGCAGGGGCCTGCCGGGCAGCGGTGTACCTGTTTGTCCCCCAGCCCGACCGCCTCAGAGTGCAGCGGGAGTTACATGCGGAGTTTTTTGGGAAGGGAGCTGAATTGGATGGCAAAAAGGACATATGAGGAGATAAACCAACGCATCAGCCGGGGAGAGGCAGTGGTAATGACCGCCGAAGAGGTGGCCGTCATGGCGGAGACTGCCGGCCCGGAGGAGGTCGCCGCGGAGGTTGATGTAGTCACCACGGGTACCTTTGCCCCCATGTGCTCCAGCGGGGCGGTTTTGAATTTCGGTCACTGCAGTCCCCCCATTCGCATGGAGCAGGTATCTCTGAACGGGGTTTCTGCCCATGCCGGACTGGCGGCGGTGGACTGCTACCTGGGGGCCACGGCCGCCGGGCCAGCTGCAGAGTACGGCGGCGCCCACGTCATAGAAGACCTGGTCAGTGGAAAAGAGGTCCGGCTGGAGGCACACTCTGCCGGAACGGACTGCTATCCGCGCACCCACCTGCAGCAGACGGTCACGTCGGAATCAATGTCGGATATGCTGCTTTTCAACCCGCGGAACTGCTATCAGAACTACGCAGCTGCCACCAACAGCTCCGCGGGGCGGCTGTCCACTTACATGGGCCGGCTGCTGCCCCGGATGGCAAATGTCACCTATTCAACGGCAGGGGAGCTGAGCCCCCTTTTGAATTCTCCCAAACTGAGAACCATCGGTATAGGCACCCCGGTGTTTCTCTGCGGAGCGCGGGGGTACGTGGTAAGCAGCGGTACCCAGTCAACCGACGAGGTAGCAGTCAACGATTCGGGCCTCCCCATCCGGGGAGCGGCCACCCTGGCGGTAGTCGGGGACATGAGGCAGATGGACCGCCGCTGGCTGCGCGCCGCCCGTTTTCCCGATTACGGAATTACCCTCTTTGTGGGGCTGGGCATACCCATACCGGTTCTTGATGAGGAGATTGCCCGGGCGGTGAGCATCAGAAATGAGGACATTGATGTGGAAGTGGTGGACTACGGTAATCCGGGTCGACCCGCGGTATCCCGCACCAGTTATGCGCATCTCCGTTCCGGATGGATCCGTATGGGCCCCAGGCGCATCAGAACATCATCTTTGTCCAGCCTGCGGCGGGCAAGACAGCTGGCCGATGGGCTGCGGCAGCTGATCCTGCGGGGAGAGTTTGCGCTGATGCCGCCCGTGGACCCCCTTCCTTCACACAGCAGTCGCACAGGCTCTGGGGTGGAATCATCCTGCCTGCCGCGCGGCTCGGCGGGTTGGGTTAGGCAGGGGGCGCTCATCTGGAGCAGCTCAGATTGCGTACACTGCGGCGCCTGTACTGCCCCCTGTACGTCGGGGGCGCGGCGCCTGGACGAAAGGACAGCCGGGATGACTTTCAATGCAGATCTTTGCAGCGGATGTATGGAGTGTGCAGAAAACTGCCCCCTGGACTCTCTTAGGGCGGCGGGAGGTGGCAGTGATGACCGAAAGAGCCAGGACCTACCGGATTCTGTGCGATAGTCTGCGGTTCAGAAGTTTCACCCTCCGGTACAAAGACGCCGACGTGTGGATGGCGATCGACCCGTCGGCCGACCTCTCCGGCGAGGCCCGGTGGGAGTGCCTGCGGTACCTGGCCGGACTCTACCGGCAGGTCGAGGAGCACATAAGGCGCTGTCCCGAGTTCGGAGTCTCAATGCAGCCGCTGCCCGGAGGGGGCGAGTATCCCCGGATAATAGGGGATATGCTGAGGGCCGCCCGGGCCGCCGGAGTGGGCCCCATGGCGGCAGTCGCGGGAGCAGTTGCTGATCATCTGGGACGGTTTGCCCTCAAGAGGCTGCAGGCACAGCAGGTTGTGGTAGAAAACGGAGGCGATGTATTTGTCAGCGTTACTGACCCCATAGCCGTGGGAATCCACGCGGGAGCATCTCCGATGACCAGCCGGCTGGCGCTGGAAATCGAAGGTGACAGCGGGCCTTTAGGCATCTGCACATCCTCTGGTACGGTGGGGCATGCGTACAGCGCCGGGTGCGCTGATGCCTTCTGTATCGTGTGCAGCGATGCCGCCCGGGCGGATGCATATGCCACCCTGTGGGCAAATCAGGTCAAAGGGCCCGGTGCACTCCGGACCCTGGTCAAAAAGGCAGCTGCGCAGCCGGAGATCAACAGTGCACTTGCCGTCCTGGGAGACCAGCTAGCATACTGCGGCATTCACAGACTGCGGTTTCCTTCGTCTGAGCCGAGCCGGTCAAAGGGCCAGGCGGTGCCTGTCTATACCGGGGAAGGGATGGTGCGTCATGGTGATTAGAGTTGCTGTTGCCGGAGCAACGGGAGCGGTGGGTATGCGGCTGGCGAGCATTCTGGCCCGCCACAGCTGGTTTGAGGTGGTGGGCGTCAGCTCGTCTTCTGCGTCGGCTGGCCGGCCCTACGGTGAGTTTCTGGCCGGGACAGATGTGGGCCGGAGCCTGCCACAGCCGCAGATGGACCGGTTGTTCCGAATGGTAGTTGAGGATTCCGCCCATTTTGACCCGGCTGCAGCGGACCTCCTTTTCTCCGCCCTGCCTTCGGCGCCTGCGCAGAAACTCGAAGCACAGTACGCCCGCAGCACGCCGGTGGTAAGCACGTCCTCTGCCTTTCGAATGGAGCCCGACACCCCGATACTGCTGGGTGGTGTGAACACTGAACACACCGGGCTTTTGGAGACTCAGCAGAGAAACCGCTGCTGGAAGGGCTTTGTGGCACCCAAGCCCAACTGCGCCGTGGCAGGGTTGGCCACAACGCTGGCTCCCCTGCGGGACACCTTTGGTCTGCGTAGCGCGGTGGTAACCACCATGCAGGCGGTCTCTGGAGCCGGCCTGTCGCCGGGCGTGAGGGCATTCGATGTGCTGGGCAACATAATACCGTATATTCCCCGAGAGGAGCAGAAGGTGGCCTGTGAACCCAGAAAGATACTGGGTAGAATGGACGACGGCCGCATAGAGCTGGCATCATTTTCGGTAGATGCCACCTGCACGCGGGTTCCGGTGCTCGATGGGCATCTGATGTCGGTTTATGTGCGCACGGAGCGGCCGATCAGCCCAGGGGAAGCCCGGAGGGCCTTTGAGTCCTTCGGCCGGGACGCCCCGACGCGGGGGCTCCCCAGCAGCCCGAAGCGGACGATCACGGTGTGTGAAAACGAGGCAGGTCCCCAGCCCCGGCTGGATAGAGACCGCGAGGGCGGCATGACGGTGACCGTGGGTAGGCTGCGGTCCGGCGGGGCCGAGGGATTGAGGTACCTGTGTCTGGTGCACAACACCAAGCTGGGAGCGGCGAAGGGAGCGGTTCTGACCGCCGAGTATCTGGCCTCCCGTTTCCTTCGCTGGGTGTAGGATGCACGGCATCGCAGCCCTTTAACTTACGGCCTGTGTAAACTCGGAGTTGAACTTCTTCGAAAGGGGTGTTGCAACGTGAATGATCTGTTTTTTGGACTCGCTGCCACCGGTATCGGCAGCCTTCCTCACCAGCGCACAGAAAAAGCGCTGCAGCTGATAAGGCGCCACCTGCGGGAGGTGCCGTTTTGGCCTCAGCTGCCTCGCCGCTGCCCGGCAGAACTGATGGACCGTCAGTTTCTGCAACCCCTGCCGGGTCTGCAGCTGGTCGATGGAAGCGTGACAGTGGACGCTTCATGCCTGCAGAAACGGGCGGAGACTATCCTGCGTCGGTACATCGATAAAGAGCCCATGCCCAATCCCTCTTTGCAGTACGCAGCCGGACTGCACGCTTTTGCCGACGGTGACTGGTCGCACGCACAGGTGGTAAAGGGGCAGATCACCGGTCCAATAACGCTCGGCCTGGCGGTGAAAGACCGCAGCAATAACCGACCTGCTTTGTATTCTGATCAGATCATGCAGTATATTGTGGCCCTGCTGACGGTGTCTGCTGCCTGGCAGGAGCAGTTTCTGCGCAACGCCTGTGAAAAACCGACCATCATGTTCGTTGATGAACCGGCCTTCGCCAGCCTTGGTTCCGCCTTTTACCCCTACCCTGCAGAGAAGACCAGAAGGTGGCTGGGGGAGATAATCGGGGCGATGAGCGGGCTCACCGCAGTGCACTGCTGCGGGTCGGCCGACTGGCCGATGCTCATGCAGCTTGGGTTTGACATAATCTCCTTTGACGCCTACCAGTACGGCGAGCAATTTGTCGCACATGCAGAGGCTGTCGCGGATTTCTGTCGAGCAGGCGGCATGTTGGCCTGGGGGCTGGTTCCCACCGACCCCACTGATTCAGAACCCCGGCTGCAGGCGCTGGTTGAAAAGTGGGAAGCGCTGAGCAGCCGCATCCTGGAAGGTGGCGGTGATATGACACTGCGGCAGCTGGCTTCCCGGTCGCTCATCACTCCCGCATGCGGTCTGGGGGCCGGGACGGTCTCACAGGCAAAACGGGCACTGGCCCTGACGGAGCAGCTGTCAGGGCGGCTCCGCCGGACCGTCTATGCATCGGACTAGCTTTTGATCTCATCTTTGTGCTGTCGGTCCCTTACGCTGCCGGGCCGTCAGGAGGTATCATTAAGGTAAGCACGTAGTGCAAAGCAGAGGGTCGGTACGCTGCCGCGGTCGATGAAGCAGGGGCCTTGCTCGCTCCGGAGGAGTGGTTTCAGTGCAGGTCAGTATCGCTGAGAAGCAAATAGAGGCGTTCATAAGTGCAGCTGAGGACGGCGGTGAAGACCGCTGGGAGGTGTTCTCAAGGCACCTGTACCGTCCCTTCAGGCACGTCTGGGAGCCCTGGTTTATCACTTTCGGCTGGTGTAAACCGGGCAGCGAACAGGCGCGTGCAATGGTGGATTCGCTAAACCTGCAGCAGTGCGCAGAGCAGCTGCGCCGTTTTCGCCAGGATGGGGCCGCCGGCATCATCTGTGACACCCTAGGGGAAGCGGAGTCATTCTGTCCGTCGGGGGACAATGCCGGTGCCTTTGTACTTTTGGGGCTGGGCCGTACCGATGGGTGCGTTGTGTTCACCGGTGAGGGGCCTGCACTGTTTTTGGGAGTTGATACCTATCCCGGTGGGGACCACCTGCCCGATCTGGTGGCCCACGAGTACAATCACGTGGTCCGCCTCAGCTGCCGGGAGGTGGCCCCGGGACAGGTTGACGAAGACGCCGGTCTGTTTGCCGGCCTGACCGTTGGCGACCTGACAGTTATGGAGGGACTGGCGGTGGCTTTTCCTCTGTGTCTGCGGGGAGAGAAAGTCACCCGTTACGCCGTATCTGAGGCTGGGTTCATGGATGAAGGTGCAGTTGAGTTATGCCTGGAAAGTGAACAACAGATACGGCGGGAAATTCACAATGTCTGGGGTGAACCGCTATCTGAGAATCTCATGCTCAGGTTTTTCGCCAGCGGTAGCCTGACAGAAGGCCAAGAGGGCGAAATGCCGGCGAAAGCCGGTTATTTTATGGGGGCGCGGCTGGTGCAGCGGCTCCTTGACCGGGGATGGGATATAGGGGAGCTGACCACGGCTCCAACTGAGCGTTTTCGCCCTCGCGGCGGCTGATATTGCGGGGCACGGGGTGGAGGGCCGGAGGCGCTGCTTGATTCAGCTGGGGATGGCGGCTAAAATGAACCTGAAGTCTGTGCTTTCCTCTGACGTCGCTTCGTTGATCCGTCCGCTGACCTTACTACATAGCAGCCAGTTCAGAGATGATTCTCAGTCAAGCAGCAGCAAAGCCAAAGCTGTTTGGCACTTGGCCCACAACGACCAATCGAATCTGCCTTATGCACAGGTGCAAAAGGGGGAGGTGAGACCGTGCAGCGTCTTCACATTAGCGTTCCGCTGGCCGCTTTGCTGATACTGGTGCTTTTCGCCGCGGCAGGGTTGATTTCCGGTTGCAACGGGGAGTTCCGGCTCCTGACTGACCGCGACGAGGTAGTGGAGTATTCGGTAGCGAGCACTTCCGAAGAGGAAATAAATGGTGCTCACAAACTGGTATATCAGGTAGTCATTGAAGAGGAAGCCTCCGTCGAGCAAATGCGGGAGACCTCCAAGGCGGTTGTAAATGAGGCTATCGCCGGCGAGGATAAGTTCAACGCCATAACTCTGCACCTTTATGACCGGAAGGAGTTCACCAGAGGAGCCTTCACCCTCGGACGGGTGCGATTTACCAAAGATGGCGACATCGACCGGGCGGTCGACATCGAAGCCGGGGATTACCGGAACATGGACTTCGAGTGGCAGCTGATGCATAAAGACTGGTCGCGGCAGCCTTCGTCGCAGACCGTCTCGATATACGTTGCCTGGTATGAGGTTCACGATGAAGTAAAGGAAGCGCTGGAGAAAGGCGAGGATGTACCCGAACACCTGGTGACTGAGGATGGAGAGCGGGTTGACCATCACGCCGTTGATGAGAAGATCGCCGAAGAGTTTGGCATCAGTGTGCAGAGGGTAAATGAGGTCTTTCAGCAGATAACCGACTGGAGATTGATGAATGTGCAGACTGGACCGTGAGTTGACATTTGTGCGCTTATCGACCCCATCTGGTTACTCAACGCATGCTCTTGTTGACACCTGGTGAAGCCGGGGATAATATGGGAGTGATTGAGCAGTCAGTCAGGAGGTGAGCGTAGTGGACCGCCGCGAGCAGATAAGGCAGGGAGCAGTAAAGGTGATATCTGAGAGGGGATTTCACGAAGCAACCACCAGCATCATAGCCGGGGCAGCTGGTGTGTCGGTGGGGACGATATACAACTACTTCCGCAGCAAGGAAGAGATCCTCGGATACATCTTTGAAGTGGAATGTCAACGGCGCGTAAATCACCTGCACAGCTTGCTGGAGGATGAATCAGACCCTCCCCGGGAGCGCCTCCGGCGTTTTCTGACAGCTCACCTGGACCGCGTCCGCAGTGAACCGGAAATAGCCAGGCTTTTGCTGCAGGAGTTTCGCTTCAGCGACCGCACGGAATTTTTGCCCATGCGCAGGTTTGCCTCCGAGATGCCCAGACTGCTGGGACGGCTGCTTTCTCAGGGAGCTGCTGACGGGAAGGACCCGACGGTGCGCGGGCTGGCGCTTTTTGGAGCCATACAGGGTCTTACCACTCAGATGCTGCTGGCGCCGGATACCGTTGAGACAGAAAGCGGTGCCCTGGTCGATGAACTCACCGACATCTTCCTTCCCTAGCGGGGTAGGGTGAAGCCGATAGACCAACGAAAGCCGGCTCGACAGCAGGCGCTGTGCCATCTTTCCTGCGCCCGCGAGCCGCGGCTACAGCAGACGCCCCCTGACCCTTTTCGTCCGGGCGGACAGGTATCCTGGACCGTCGATGAGACCTGTGAATGCCTGGACCACAACAACACCGGAAAACTGACCTTTTATCACCCCAATTCCTACCTGGTCAAAACGCGGATTCAGTATGTTGCGCCGGTGACCTGAGCTGCCCATGAGGCGCCGGTGCACCACATGATAGCTGCCGGCCTTCCCCAGGTTCTCGCCCGCGTAATGAAAGGGGATATTGGCCCTGCGTATCATGTCGTATATGGAGCCGTAGGTGGGAGATTCGTGGCTGAAGTACCCGTTTCGCACAATATCCCATGCCTTGGCCCTCGCGAGGTGGCGCAGGTTTATGTTGTCCTGCAGCGGGTGCAGGCAGCGGTCTGTGCGCTCGCTGCAGACCAGCTGCAGCAGGCTGCGTTCAGACGGACTCGTTACGACCTCAGGGGGGTAGTGATCGGCGAAGAAGCACTGCGGTGATTCACCGTTTGCTGCACCGGCTGTGGCAGGTCTTTTGTTGGCAGCTCTTTTCCCTTTCAGCCATTTATGGGCGTAACCGCCTGCGCCATCTGGCTTTGCTTGTGTCGGTCCGGGTTCTTCTTTGCGGCCTCCTGCCGATGTACTGCTGCGGTCAGACATTATGACCCCCTCTGAGTTCATCATATGCTGTTTCGGGAGCGCCGGTCGTGTCAAATGAGGTGGTTGCTTTTTTGATGATGTACAGAGACCGGCTGTGCGAATGAAATGTCACCAAAGACATACCGGCTTGAGGTAGCAGGACACTGCAGCAGATGGAGAAATCAAAAGGTGTCTGATACCGCGGGATTTGCGCTCATGATCCTGGTGTCAGAGGATTTTGGGTTGTGTCTTGATAACTGCTGCTGTAGATGCTATGGTTCAAGTAGCATACACCATAGGGGTATGGGGTATAGGCTGGGCCTGCCCGGCTGCCCGGGGGGAGTCGCCAGGATTGATTTGTGCACACTATTGATGCTGCCTTGACGGTTGGATTGACCCAGGCGGAATGTTGAAGTGGAGGGTTGTCATATGGTTCGACGCGAACAGAAGGTACTTGAAAGCATTACGCTTTCCATCGACGGGATGACCTGCGCTGCCTGCTCTAACAGGGTGGAACGCGCTCTGGCGAACACCGATGGTGTACGGGAAGCGGCGGTGGCGCTGAGCAGTGAGCAGGCGTCTGTCAGCTACCACCCAGATGAGGTGACCCCCGGGGAGCTGATCGAGGTCGTGCGGC
The DNA here is from genome assembly GCA_003551215.1 of Clostridia bacterium. Classification (GTDB taxonomy): domain Bacteria; phylum Bacillota; class Sulfobacillia; order SLMV01; family SLMV01; genus PUMD01. The sequence goes on from PUMD01000113.1 coordinate 16,735, forward strand.
GCTCCGGATACCAGGTCAGCAGCGAAACGGTTCAGCTCGGCATCGAGGGGATGACATGTGCAGCCTGCTCCAGTCGGGTGCAGCGGGAGCTTTTCCGGGGCGAAGGAGTGATGCAGGCGGACGTCAATCTGGCCACCGAACAGGCCCGGGTGACGTACCTGCCCGACCTGACAGACCGGCGCCGTCTGGTGAAGCTGGTGCAAAGCAGCGGGTATTCCGTGGCAGAGAAGCAAGAGGAAGGTGACCGCCGGGAGGAAAGTGCAGAGGTAAGGGAGATGAAAGCTGCGCGCCGCAAGGTGATCTGGGCATTTGTCTTTACCTTCCCGGTGTGGGCCATGATGTTGGGAGGAATGGCCGGCTTTCACCTGCCGGTGGGCCGCACGGTGCAGATAGCCATAGAGGCTTCCCTGGCCTTCGCGGTGGTCTTTGTTATCGGCTCCCGCACGCTGCGGTCGGCCTTCAGGGCGGTGCGGCATCTGGGAGCCAATATGGATGTGCTGATCGCCATGGGCACCCTGGCGGCTTTCGTATACGGCCTGTCGGCGCTGTTTTTCGATGTACACACGTTCTTCGGTCTGTCGGCCGGCATAATGTCATTTCACCTGCTGGGGCGCTACCTTGAGGCACGGGCGCGCGGCCGGGCTTCTGAGGCCATACGCAAGCTTCTGCAGCTGGAGGCCGACCGGGCCACAATACTGGTGGACGGTGAAGAAAAAGAGGTGCCGCTGGAGCAGGTCGGCGTCGGAGATGTAATGCTGGTGCGGCCCGGAGAGAAGATTCCCACCGACGGCGAAGTGATAGAGGGAAGCAGCACTGTGGATGAGTCCATGGCCACCGGAGAACCCATTCCCAGCGAAAAGGCCGCGGGGGATGAGGTCATAGGGGCAACCATAAACAACCAGGGAATGCTGAAAGTCAGGGCCACCAGGGTTGGAAAGGATACGTTTCTCTCACAGGTTATCCGAATGGTGCAGCAGGCGCAGGCCTCGAAAGTACCCATTCAGGACTTCGCCGACCGGGTGACCGGTTACTTCGTTCCGGCGGTAATAACTATTGCCCTTTTGACCTTTGCCGCCTGGATGTTCACCGGCGGTATAGAGGCGGTCAGCACTGCCGTCTTTGCCTCGATAGCCGTGCTGGTGATCGCCTGCCCCTGTGCGCTGGGGCTGGCCACGCCCACGGCGCTCATGGTTGGAATCGGCCGGGGGGCGGAAAACGGTGTTCTAATACGTCACGGAGCGGCAGTGCAGACCATGCGGGAGCTAACCGCTGTGGTGCTGGACAAGACCGGAACCATAACCCGCGGTCAGCCCGAGGTCACCGACGTGGTGTCGACGGCACAGCTGCCGGGCAGAGAGGTGCTGAGGTACGCTGCTGCGGTTGAATCCGGCTCCGAGCACCCCCTGGGACAGGCGATAGTCTCCCGTGCCCAGAAGCTGGGGGTGGATATCCCGGATGTACAGCAGTTCAGCGCTGTTGCCGGCCGCGGAGTACAGGGAAAGGTGGAAGGTGAGGAGGTGCTGGTGGGCAACGCTGACTTCGTTGCCGGAATGGGCGTGAAGCTGGCCGGAGGCGAGCAGACCCTGGCTGCACTGGAGAAGGAGGCCAAGACTGCCATGCTGGTGGCGCGGGGCGGCGAGCTGGTGGGAGTCGTGGCTGTTGCTGATACATTGAAGGAGGATTCAAAAGAAGCAATAGCCCAGATGAAGGAGATGGGACTTGTTCCGGTAATGCTCACCGGAGACAACGAAACCACCGCGCGGGCGGTGGCAGACATGGTGGGTATCGAGCGGGTGATAGCGGGAGTGCTGCCCGCCGAAAAGACCGAGGAGATAGTATCGCTGCAGCAGGCGGGAGAGAAGGTGGCGATGGTCGGCGACGGCATAAACGACGCCCCGGCCCTGAAGCAGGCCGACGTCGGCATTGCCATAGGAACCGGCACCGACATCGCCATAGAAGCCGCGGACATGACGCTGGTCCGGGGCAACCTCAGCGCTGTGGTGGCGGGAATCCGGCTCAGCCGCACCACATTCCGGATAATACGCCAAAACCTGTTCTGGGCGTACATCTACAATACCATCGCCATTCCAGTGGCCGCGCTGGGTTTTCTCAATCCGGTCATCGCCATGATGGCCATGACCGTAAGCTCCATAACCGTGGTGTTCAACTCCCTCCGCCTCAGAAAGATCCAGCTGGCCTGACTGTCACCCCCGTTCGCTTTCTTCCTCGCCCGGGCTGATAAAACAGGAACTGACGCGGGGATTGAAGAACACAACAGGGGATGGGGGAGATAGGATGAATGACCGAAGCAGCTGCTGCAGATCAACGGGGCAACCCGATGTGCGGGCAGCGGGCAGATTCCTGGCTGGGCTGGCTTTGGCCGCTGCGGGAGCCGCCATGTTCGTTTTGGCCTTTCCTCCGTATGATTTGTGGCCGCTTGCTTTCTTCTGGATAGTGCCGGTGGTGGTGTCGCTTCACCGGGTTATGCCGCAGAAGCTTGCCGGTTTGGCCCTGGGCGTGGGGGTGGGCGGCTTCTTTTGGGGTTATTTTGGAGGGATGTTTGCAGGTTATCCCGCAATGCAGTGGCTGCCTGTGTTTATCGGCGTCGCTGCCGCCGCGGTCGGGTACCGCGAGAGAGCCTTTCACCTGCGCACCGGGTACCGCTGGTTCGTCCTGCAGGGGGCTTTTCTGTGGGTGGGGATAGAGATGATCCGGGGTTTCATTCCGGTGGTGGGAACCTGGGGTTTCGCCGCCTACACCCTCTACCGCATGCCGCAGCTCATTCAACCGGTCAGCATATTCGGAACATACGGGATGAGCCTGCTTCTCATGCTTTTTAACTTCGCTGCCGCGCGACTGGCGATATCCGAGTTCGACCGTCGGTGCAGCATTTCCGGGGATTTCTGCGGGGTAGACCGCAGTGGCTCTGTGCGGTGGGTGGCAGGCGTCTGTCTGCTTTTGGTCGTGTGGGGGGCGGCGAGCCTGATCATGTATCAGGTCCCCGAGCCCGACCTGCAGGTGGCCGCAGTGCAGCCGGCAGCCTACATTTCACCGCAGGCAGATGATGAGGGCATCGACCGCGGACTGCAGATGATGGCCCGCCATACCCGGTCTGCCGCCGGGGAGGGAGCGGGGTTTGTCGTATGGCCTGAAGCATTTTTCCCCTTTGACCCTCAGCATCAGGAGACGGAGTTTTTCCGCCAGCTGGCGGAGGAGACGGGGGCTTATCTGGTGATAGGCTACGCCGTGCGCACCCCGGAAGGGCTGCGCAACGAGGCAGCAGTCCTGTCTCCCGATGGGGAGTTTCTGGGGACCGCCGGCAAGGACCATCCGGTGACCTTCGCAGGGGAGACCAGTATAACCCGCGGGACGAACCCAGTGTATCAAACAAACATCGGACGAGTGGGAACCATCATCTGCTATGATCTGGACTTCACCGACACAGCCCGCCGGGTGGCGGCCAAGCGGGCCCAGCTGGTGGGGGTACCCTCCTGGGACTGGCCCGAAATCGCCCACAAGCACTACACGCACCTGGTGTTCCGGGCGGTGGAAAACAGAATGGCCATGGTCAAGGCCGACACCGCCTACGACTCCGCGGTGATAGACCCCTTCGGCAACATTGTGGACCGCTTTGTGTCCGTTGAGGGGGCTTCAGCCGTTGTGACCGCAGCGGTATCTCTGGGGAGCGCCGACAGCCCGTACATCCGGCTGGGCGACTGGGTGGGATGGCTCAGCCTGGCTGGCATGCTGTTTTTCATCGGCTTTGACCTTTACTCTGCCTATCGCCAGGGGGGTGAGGTGGACAGCAGTGACAGACAACAGTGACAGAGAAAAGAAGTTTGTCAGCCAGAAAGATGCCCTGCTGGGGGCGGTTCTGTCCGGCAGCTGTACTTTATACCGGGTTCATCGGCTGGGTGTGGTTAGGCACCAGCTACCGGATATCCTCCGATGAGCTGATTGTCGGCTGCGGCCCGATCAAGCACCGCTTTCCGCTGAAGGGTACTGTCAGGGTGCGCAGCTGCCGCAATCCGGTGGCCGGCCCCGCTTTGTCCATGCAGCGGCTGCAGATAAGCGCAGAAGGGGTGCTTCCGCTTCTGGTGTCGCCTGCCGACCGGGAGGGGTTCGTCTCCGAGTTGAAGAAAGCCGGCGGGGATGTGCGCGTGCAGGGAGATGTGCATTGAGTCCCTGACCGGCCAGCTTCTGGCCTGGGGTTCGCGGACCGCCCGCCGGTGCAGAAAGCTTTGATGATAATTCAAGCGGGGGAGAGTGATGGGAATGTGTGCCTTTATGAATGGCGATGATCCACCTGAGCATTACACCGAGGCCTTCGCTCGCAGCCGCGGGCGGTTCTCCGCCGGCGACCCGGCCCAAATGGCAAAAAACGCCGGTGCCCGGCTGAAGGATGACGGCAGCACCATTACGCTGGTCAGCCTGGGGCGCGGGCTGCAGGTTCACCATCCCGAGGGGAAGGTACGCTTCACAGATGACCTGCGACGCCCAGTGTGGCAGTGGAGGCTGATCACCCTCAACTACCTCAGCCGCGCTGATGGTACAAAGCCGACAGGAGAGCTGGTGGCCTTCCGCCAGCTGCAGGGGGGACGGGCATATGCCCACGCCTTCGCTGACAGAACGGTCAGCCGCCTCTCTGGATTGATTGACCAGTATTCTCAGGATGCGCTGCGGGCCGCCCTGCGGCAGCTGGACGCTGATTGGGCCAAGCTGGGGGATATCTCGGCTGTACTTTTCTTCATGCCCCGGTTTCCCATCACCCTGAGTCTGTACAGGGGTGATGATGAGATGCCTTCCTCGGCCAACATCGTCTTCGACAGCAGCGCCAATCACTACCTGCACACAGAGGATGCAGCGGTCGCCGCCGGCATCACGGTGCAGCAGCTTTGCCGTGCGGCTCAGAAGCAGCAGGAATTGGGGAGACCTGACGGAGGTGCCCCTGGGAGGTAAGATATATGCGAAAGCATGCAGATGAGATAGTCACTCGCATGACAGTCGATCTGGACAATCTGATTCACAACTACGAGGTTGTCCGCCGGTACGTGAGCCCCGCCAGGCTCTACGCGGTGGTAAAAAGTGAGGCGTACGGACATGGGGCAGTTCCGGTGGCCAGGGCCCTGGCGGGGTCCGGCTGCCGCAGTTTTGCCGTGGCGGCGGTGGACGAAGGCATCCAGCTGCGCAGAGCAGGGATCGAAGGAGATATCCTGATGATGGGTGCCACGCTGCCGGTGCAGTTCGGCGCCATGGCCAGAAAGGATATCACCCCGGTGCTGCCGGACCTACAGCGTATGCAGGCCTGGGCCAAGCAGGCGCAAAAAAGCCAAAAGCGCCTGCCCTATCACATCAAGGTCGACGTTGGCCTGGGCAGGATGGGGTTTATGCCCCGGGCAGGGAAGCAGGCGGCAGAGGAGGCCGAGACGCTGCGTGAAAACCTGCACCTGGTGGGCATAGGCTCGCATTTGAGTCATCCCTCGGGCAGCGAGGAGAAAAACCGAACCGAACAGCGGCGATTTGAGCGCTTCTGCGCCCCATTTGAAAAGCGGTTTCCCCACATACGCCGTCACCTGGCCGCATCGCAGGCTGCTGCCAGGTTCGAGGGCATGCACTATGAGATGGTCAGGATCGGCGGTCTGCTGTATGGTTTTGAGCACATAAAACCCTCGCCTGTGCCGCTGCGTGCGGTCATGAGCCTCAAGACCGCGGTGGCGCAGGTAAAGACCCTGCCGTCGGGCTGGAACATAGGTTACGGCGAACAGCACCCGGTAACTGAGCCCACGCGGGTGGCGCTTCTTCCGCTGGGATGGACCGACGGTCTCACCAGCTTCCACATCGGCTCCACTCGCCTGCTGGTGCGCGGACAGCCGTGCACGCTGGTGGGGGTATGTACCGATTTCTCCATGCTGGATGTATCCCACCTGTCGGAGGTGCAAACCGGTGACGAGGTGGTGCTGGTGGGCTGTCAGGGAGACAGGCGAATAACTCCCATAAAGCTGGGACAGGGGGCAGGGATCAGTACCGGTCAGCTTCTGGGGAAGCTGTCCATCCGGGTTCCCCGCCTTTACCTGTCCGACGGGGAATGCGTAGAGGAGCTTTCCGTTTTGAACTACCAGTAGGGCCGGGCCCGCCGACCCCGGGGACGTTTATCGGTATTCGAAGCAGGCGCCCGCTCTCCTGTATGGCCGCAGAAATTCGTCCGCAGCCTCCGGCACGGTCCCCATCATTGCCTTTCTCCTGGTATCGATGGTGATGCAGCGAAGCCCGACCTGCAGGCGGGCCAGCTTGGCCTCCTGCACCCCGAAGGAAGCAACCTTTTGTCATACTACCCGTGGACCAAAACCGGCGGGGAGCGATAAAACTGGCTGAAACCAAATCGCCTTACGTAAGCCGGCTGGATAGCGCTTCAAGCAGGTTGAGGTTGTGCACCCGCACCCTGACCGCCAGCATCACCACGGCGGTGAATATCCCCACCAGTATGCCTGCGATTGCATATGAGCCGGGATTGATAACCGGCGGCAGGTAAAACATCTCAGTCTGCATCATGGACACCAGCAGGTGGACGCTGGCTCTGGACAGCGGAATGCCCAGAATAACGCCCGCCGCGGTGGCAAGAATGTTTTCCCGCACCAGCGCCTGATACACTTCTCCCTGGCTGTAACCCAGGACCCGCATGGAGGAAAACTCCCGCGCGCGTTCCTCTATGCTTACTGACGTGGTGTTGAACAGGATGGCGAATCCCAGCACGCCACCTATGAGTATCAGCGTGCTGTAGGCGACTATAACCAGTCCCATGAATTCGTCGAAAACATCAATCAGGTCACCGGTGGAGTAGATGCTCGCCACGTTGGCGGCGTTCTGCAAAGCCGCCTTGACGTCGTCGTTGCTCTGGATCAAAACACCGGTGTGATCATGCTGGCCGGTCAGCCGGTTCATCTGTCCGCGGGACATATATATACCGGAACCCAGATACTGGTTTATGACTGCCTGCACCTCGACTGTATGTTCCTCCCCGTCGGTCACGTGCGAGGACAGGGTCAGCCTGTCGCCCGGACCCACGCCCAGCTCCTCGGCCAGGTATTGGGATATGAGCAGCCCGGAGGCCGGAACCTCAATTATGCCGCCGCGCGCATCTTCAAATCTCTGCAGGGTGGAGTCGGTGCTGAGGGCGCGCACCACCACGTTGTGTTCGCGCCAGCCCCGGCTTACGTTGAAGGGGTACTCGGCGAAGGGTTCGATCAGCTCCGCCTGGACCAGCTCACCGACGTGGGAGATCCCTTCACCGCCTACCGGCTGTTCGAAGGAAACGGCATAATCGTACACCTCAAACTCCTCAAACTGTTGTATGAACATGATGTCGATCACCCCCAGGGCGTAAAAGGGGAAGAATACCACGGTGAAAGTAAAGGCAACCCCGAGGACGGCGAGGGCAAATCTCTTTTTGTTTCTCAGCAGGTGCCGCCACACCAGCTTCCAGGAAAAGGACATCCTCTCCCACAGTCGGGGGAATGAGACCTCAAGGAGGTTCCGCTGCCCGGGAGGAGGAGCAGGCGGGCGCATGGCATCAGCAGGCGAAATCTTCAGCACATCGCGCGCCGCCCAGACGCCCGTGCCCCCGCAGAAAATCAGCGTCAGGACGACCCCCACAACGATGAACGTCCAATCGTACCGCATCTGCATAAGGGGAAGCTCAAAAAACTCCATGTACAGCTCGGTGGTAGGACCGACAAAGGCGTGTCCGGCAGCCATGCCCAGCGCTGCGCCAGCAAATCCCAAAAACAGCGCGTACTTGAGGTAGTGCATCAGTACCTGTCGGTTGTCGTATCCCGTGGCCTTCAGAACACCGATTACCACCCGGTCGGATTTGACCAGCCTCGATATCAGCATGTATATGATGGCGGCTGCTATGGCCAAAAACACCAGCGGTATGGCGAAGGAAAACTGCTGCAGAAAATCCATCTCAATGGAAATCATAAAGTGGCTGAGCTGGTCATCCCGGGTTATGACGCTCCGAAGCCCGCGTCCTTCCATGCGCTCCTGCACTGCATCCCGCGCTTCATCCCAGCTTACCCCCGGTGCGGTCAGGAAGGTGGCCTCGTTGACCTGACCGGGGACCCCCAGCAAATCCTGCAGGAGGTTCAGGTCCATGTAGGCCACTCCAAAATTTGTGTCGTCGGGATAGGGGTTTTTGATGTCCTCGATGGCGTATACAAATTCCGGGCTGTCAACCAGCGCGGAGACCTCCACCGAAAAGGGTTCTCCGCGGATGATGAGCTCGACTGAGTCGCCGACTTCTATATCGTTGGCCTCGGCGAAGCGGGTCAGAAGCGCCACTTCGCGGCTGCGCCCGCGGGGTAAGGCACCCTGCTGAGTCAGCGGACGGTTGAGACGGTTCTCATCGCTTATGCTGACCAGCCGCAGCGTGGGGTGTGTATCTCTGCCGACATCCACCCTTATGTCCGAGACGATACGGCCTTCGCTGCGGCGTATTTCCGGCAGGTTGTCGAGCCGGTCGATGTAGCCTGACGGTTGATAGGTGAATGACGCAAACACCTCGGCGAAGGACTGCTGGCGGTAGTACTCGACCTTGGAGACGTGCATGTTTTGATAAACGTTGGTCAAAAGCACCAGAGACAAAAGACCCAGTGCGATTATAACCACCAGGGCGGTGAACTGCAGCCAGGAGTTTCTGACTGTCCGCAGAAGCCTTCTGTTCAGCGTTTGCATTACCACACGATCTCCTCTGCGGCGACCGGCTCTGGGTTTTCCTGCACTTGGGTTATCCTGCCGCTGCGCATGCGGAACACCCGGTCGCCCATGTCTGCCACCGCCAGGTTGTGGGTTATTATGGCAACTGTCGTCCCGTAATCGCGGTTCAACTCGCGCAAAAGCCCCAGAATCTTGATGCCCGTCTCGTAGTCGAGGGCCCCGGTGGGTTCGTCGCACAGAAGCAGACCCGGGTTCTTGGCCAGGGCGCGGGCTATGGCCACGCGCTGCTGCTCCCCGCCGGACATCTGCGAGGGGAAGTGCTCCATCCGCTGCTGCAGTCCAACCCTGTCCATAACTTCGCCTATGCCCAGAGGCTCGGCCACCAGCTCGGTGGCCAGCTCCACGTTTTCCCGGGCGGTCAGGGCAGAAAGCAGGTTGTAAAGCTGAAATACGAAACCTATCTCATTGCGGCGGTAATCGGTCAGCTGCGCTTCATCCATCTGCTGAAGGCTGCGCCCCCGGTAGGTAACCTCACCGGAGGTGGGCACGTCCATTCCTCCCAGGATGTTCAGCAGGGTGCTCTTGCCGGAGCCGCTCGGGCCGACAATCACGGCAAATTCACCGGGCCACATCTGCAGCGATACGTCCCTCAGTGCCTCCACCTTCACTTCACCCTGATTGTATATCTTGGTAAGGTGATGAGCTTCGATGATCGGTTCGGCCACCTGTTTCCCCTCCCTGCGGCAGTTGAAGTGCGACTGCTTCATGATTGTGGCGGTTCGGTGCTTCGCGGTGCCGACAATCATCTTCTGTGAAATCCGTGGCTTTGGGCCAGGCAGGATATGAGGTTCCCGCGAAACGTCAATTGCCAAAGTGAGCCACAGCCGCCCATGTTGAGGTGCCTTTTTCTTTGAGCGGCTTATTTTGGTCATCGGACATGTACTTGACCTTCCCCGGGTGCGCGTGAACGCTCACTCACATAATAAGCAGAGGGTATCTGCACGGTCAATACTCACGAAAGCGGATCTTCATCCAGCAGGCGGCGGCATTCGGCCCAGTGATCGGGGTTTTTGGCTCCCGCGCCGAGGATAAGCTCATCCCGGCAAACCACCATGATGTGGACTGCGTCGCCGGTTCGTCCGGCCAGCTGGGTTGCATCCAACGGACTGCCCTGATCATCAAACAGGCAGATAAGATCGGGAAAGCGGGCGTTCATCCCTCCCGGACCCTGCAGGGTCATAAATTCGTTGACCACCTCTATCTGCATTTCACCTCCATCGCCTCCGATGCAAACCGTTCCGACGCTGAATCCGGCCCTGGTGACGATGCGCACGTCCTGCAGCCGGCCAGTAGCTACAACTTCTCCTGCGGTAATCTGCTGCACCGCTTTCATGCGCTTCTGGGCGGTTTCGGCGGCCAGCCACGCCTCCCCCAGCCGCAGGGCCTGGGCAACGCCTCCCGGCGCTCCGTGCTCCAGCGCGTAGTCTGCAGAAACTGGGTTGCGGGCCACCGCAACCAGTCCGCCGGCCGTCTCGGAGGTGCTGCGGATCACCCCGGACGCAGCCGGCAGGTCTCCCTGCACGTAGACCTCGCAGTACCTTTCGGCCTGCGGGTCTCCACCGACAGCAGCCTGATGCGAGCGGTAGTCGCTCTGATGCTCAAGGCCCATGGCGCCCATGATGCCCAGCGGATGGGCGCGGCCGTTGCAGGGGATATCTGCCAGGCGGATGCCCAGGGCGGCGGCCTGCCACCAGCCGTTGACAGTGGCGGTGGCGCCGTTTTCGTTGCTTATGAGCACTACTTCCTCCCGGGCAAGCCCCAGCTGGTCGATGAGGTTCTGCACCGACCGCAGAAAGTCCCGGGGCGTAACCCGGGGAGAGGATGCTCCGGGTGCCCCCACCAGCGAGCAGGTGATGGCGGTGCATTCCGCATCAACTTCGTCGGGAAAAGTGAGATAGAGGTCGCCTGCAGAGACGGACAGCAGTCCCAGCCTGGTGCCCATTTCCCGGCTGCCTCCACCGCCGCCCCCCAGAATCGCTCCTCCGGCGACGGCAGCGTGGACGGAGTCTTCAGTAAGTCTGATGGAGATGGTCACCACTCCCTTCGTATATTCTTTCAACACAAGCTGAGATCAGCCCTGCCCGGTGTCCCGGGGCAGGGAAACTGTGAGGGGAAATTTATCCGGATACTTACGGCAGGCAAACTTCCGACGGGCAGCAGCCCAAAAGGCGGCTGAGAGAAATCTCTATGACTGGAGGGCAATTGCACAGGCGTGCCTTCAGGTGGCGAAGTTCTTTTGCAAAAAGCTCATGTATCCTTTTTTACGCAGGTCCCGCATCCACCGGCGCACCGTCCGCCAGCCGTAGAATCCAAAATACGAGTTGACAAACTGCAGGCGGGCGGCCAGGTTGAGGCATCTGCGCAGAGAATAAAAGCGGGCCAGCTCCTTCATCACCTGATACTGCATCTGGTAGGGAGTCATCCGGGCTGGTTTGAAGACCACGTGGTGCCCGTCGTAGTATTCCCACCTGTCGGTGATCAACCGGCCCTCCTCCCGGAAGTCCTCATAAAGCGGAGTTCCGGGAATGGGGGTAAGCATCATCAGCTGAATGGTATCGATGCCGTGCTGCAGGGCAAAATCGACAGTGCGCCTGGGGGTTGAGGGGTCATCTGCATCAGAACCAATGACGAACATCCCGTGTATGCGCAGGCCGTGGTGGTGTATGGTCTCTATGGATTCCACCATCTGCTCGACTGTCTGGTTTTTTTCGTACTCCTGCAGTGTGGATTGGTTGACGCTCTCGAACCCTATGTGCAGCATGGTGGCTCCCGCCTGCACCATAAGCTGAAGAATTTCGGGATCAGAAGCGACATCTGCCCGGACCTGAGCTGACCACTCAATGTCCACGCCGGCGTCGATCATCCCCCGCAGCAGCTTCTTTGTGCGGCTGCGGTCGGCGGCGAAGTTGTCATCATAGAAGAAAATGACCGCCCCGTCGTGCTCCTTCAGCCTGCTGATGACGTCGGTCACCGGTCGGAACCGGTACTGCCGCCCAAACAGAGATATCACCGAACAAAAGCGGCACCCGTGCGGGCATCCCCGCGAGGTGTGAAAGGGCAGTATCCGTCTGCTCAGCGGAGACAGCCGCAGGGTCTCCCAGCCTTCTATCAGCTTCATATCGGGAAAGGGTACGTCTGAGACCTTGACCTTTTCAGCCGGCGAATTGAGCACGGCCTTGCCCCGCTGCCGGTAGGCCACGCCGGATATTCCTCTGGCATCTCCTCCGGAGGCGAGCGCCTCTATCAGCCTGGGGAAGCTGCGTTCTCCCTCGCCGAGCACGCAGTAGTCGGCGTGCTGCAGTGCTTCTTCAGGTTCGAATGAGACGTGCGGCCCGCCGAGTACCACCGGCAGGTCGGGGTCGATATCTTTCAGTCTGTCGGCCATATGGTAGGCGCGGGGGGCAGTGGAAGTTATAGTCGAAATTCCCACCAGGTCGGATTCGGCTACCCTGGACAGCTGGGGAGCCTGTATTTCCTCGACGTAAATCCTGACCTCGTGTCCGCTGCTCTTCAGAATGGTGCCCAGAATCGGCAATCCCAGTCGGGGTACCTTCACCTTGCTGAACACATGGACTCCCGGCGAGCGCGGCTCTATCAGGGTGATTTTCATTGACTATCACAACCCCCTAGCTTTATTCGTCGGCGGCGTCTGAGACATATCGCAGTTTGCGCGGACCCTGAATATGCGCAGGCTGCTGTTATTATGCCTCAATCTTCCGGATTGCATGTCAGAAATCCCAAAGACTGTAGGTTGCTGGGGCCGAGCGTTGCCGGGGGGCTGGCCGCAGGGGTGCCGGCCGGACCGGGCTCTCTCAGTACTGCAGCTGGTAATCAACCTGCCACTTCAGGGGTCGTCCATCGCGATAGCGGCGAAGGTTTTCCGCAAACCGGCGGGCGGCCTTCTGTGCGTAGTTGGACTGCCGGCCGGCCACGTGCGGCGTGATTACCACGTTGGACATGCCCCAAAGCGGAGAATCGGGCGGCAGGGGTTCGTCTGCGAAGACGTCCAGGCCGGCTCCGCCGAGATCGTCCTGCTGCAGGGCGCCAATCAGGCTGGGCTGGTCGATGATTTCTCCCCTGGCGATGTTGACGACGAAAGCCTGCTGCGGAAGCATGGCCAGCTCTTCGGCCCCTATAAGACCCTCAGTTTCACTGGTCAGGGGGCAGGCAATGACCAGCACATCTGAGCGCTTCAGCACGACTTGCATCTGCGAGGGCGCGAACAGCTCATCGGTGAATTCAACCTCCTGCTTTGGCCTCCGCTGGATTCCCAGAACTGTCATGCGGAAGCCGGCCGCTCGACGGGCTATCTCCCGGCCTATGGAACCCAGACCTATAACCCCCATGGTCATACCGGCCAGCTCGCAGCTTCTGCCCGACCGGTCCCAATCTCTCGTTTGCTGATTCCGCACGTGGCCGGCCAGAGCCCTGCTGTGGGTGAGTATCAGCGCCATGACGTGATCGGCTGCTGTGTTGGCATGCAGACCCCGCATGTTGGTCAGTATGATCCCCCGCTGCGCCATCTCCTGTTGAGGAAGATAGTCCACGCCAGCGGAGACCACCTGAACCCATTTCAGTCCGCTGGTTCTTTTGAGCATTTCGGAGTCAAAGGTGCCGTAAATTATATCCGCCCGCTCGATAAGCTGCAGCGCCTCCTGCCGGTCGTCCGCGCAGAGGTAGTCAAATTCTCCGGCGGCTTTTTGCAGCAGTTTGAGGCCGGCTGACAGCTGGGGGCGGGTTATCACCACAACTTCGCGCCCCATCGCGTTCCTCCTTTGGTAGTTTTCGCCTGCAGCCTTGCGCGCAGGGTGGTTAATCCGAAGTTCCAGAGTCTTGCCTGCTGATACTGCCCCATCCCACCGGTGTTTTTGAGTGGTTTTGCCGCAGTGGCAGTGTCACCTCTCTGTCTACAGCCCCTGAGGGGTCAGTTTCACGTCAATGCATTCGAGCAGCTGTCTTTGTCTGGGGGTGGTTTCAGTCAGCATGACGAAGGGTTCAACATCCTCCATCACCGGCATTTTCACCTCATTGGCGCAGATTGTGCCCAGCTGGCAAAGCAGCGTGGAGAAGCTGTGAACGGTCTCACCATCAGGTGTCTTTTTGCTCTGCGCCTTCTGCTGCGCCCCCGATGAACGAACCGCGGGCTTGACCGGAGAGTCGTCCTGATGGGCGCCCGGGTGCTCATCATCAAAAAGGTGAGCCCTCCAGGCCCTGCGCAGGTGCCACTCCACGTAGTATGCCAGCATGCAAAGCAGGATGTGACTGCGCACCCTATCCGGTACCCGATGGTGGATGGGACGGACCCGCAGGTCAACCGATTTGAGAGTGCGGAAGGCACGCTCGGCCTGACTCAAAGATTTGTAGCCGGTGACCACCTCCTCTGCCGGCAGCTTCCCGGCAGGAACGCTGGTCCTTAGTACATATATGCCATCAAGAACCTCCTCCTCGGCTATCGACTCCTCTCTGCGCCGGTAGGAGAAGGAACCCTCTTCAATCTCACATTCGAAATGCTTGCCCATCTTGTACCTGTTCAGTTTTCGTCCCAGCTGCTGGCCTATCTTTTCCTTCTTCTTCAACCGCCCGGCCTGCACCCGTCTGACCAGACCGTCCAGCAGCTGCTCTGTGCTGTGCAGAAGGTCGCAGCGGGTCCTCCTTCTCTCCGCCGCCAAAAGTGGGTTGTAACAGACAACCAGCCGTTCTCCCGGATAGTCGGGCGACGTTATCTCCGCCATGTTGCGCTCATCAAAGATGGAGGGCTGTATCAGCTGCTGTTGCGCCAGATTCTTGATGGCATCAGACCGCAGGGCGCTGATCCAGTCAATCCCCCTGGTGCCCTTCAGCTTGTCTATCTGAGCGCTGGTCAGAAGACCCCGGTCACCGACCAACACCACTCGGTTCAATCCAAAGCGCTCCTTCAAACGGTGCACCTGGTCGGCCACCGTGGCCGGGTCGGCGGTGTTTCCCCGATACACGTCCACCGCCACCGGGCAGCCCCTTTTGTCGGTCATGAGACCGTATACCACCTGCCGCTTGCCCTTTTTGCCATCTCGATTATAACCGAAGGCCGCCAGCGGACAGTGAGAACCCTCGTAATAGCTGGAGGTAACATCATAAAGCACCAGACCTCCCTCCTGCAGATGGCGGGAGGCCAGTTTCTTTTCTATGAACTTCTGCCGGTCACAAAGCCAGTCCATCGCATCGTATATGTCGTTTTCATCCGCATCCTCCACGTCCAAAAGCTGCGGCAGCGTGGTGGTATGCCACCATCTGGTGGTGGCCAGCTTGGTCTGCGGCTTCAGTACCCTGGCCACCACCAGAGCCTCTATCAGGTCTCTTTCTTTGCTTGGTCGGCTGGCTATAATCTCATGCAGTCCGAGTTTGCGCAGCATCCCTCGTACCGCCGCAGCATGACCGTGGCTTTTGCTTGTGAGTATCTCGAAACCCTCTTCGGCCGGTACGAACTCCGTCCCCTTGAGAGCGTACTTGATCAGTTCGATGATCTCGGGGGGCAGTTTGGACACGTTGGCCAGGGTTTCCTGTTTCACCTTCTTTCCCACACGGTAGGAACGGCGGACCAGGTAACTGGTGTAGACTTTGTCCTTATAATTCTTGTTGATTTCGGCCAGGTACAGGCCTGAGTATTTTTTAGTCATGCACCAATCATAGCATGAAACCTCAACCAATACAACTAAAGTTATCCACAATTTCTGTCTACATATTGCACCAATTCTAAGCCCGTAGCCGGCCGTCCGATACGGTAACTACGGGCCTCATTCACCAAATATCAGGTTTTTCGCTCTGGAACTTCGGGTTAATCTATGAGACGTATTCTGTCTGATGATGCTTGATTCCTTCCGCGGGCGCGGTGGACAGACGTTGGGCTGCGGGCTGAGAAGGTGTATGCTAGTAAATGCCGGTGAGCGAAATCCCTGTTGGTGTCGCACAGACAAACAACGAGCTACGAGGAGGAGCAAGGATGAACAAGGGGCAGCCAGAAGATCGGTTCGCGGAGCTGATCAGCAGGGTCTTGGGTGATGTTGATGGTGAAGAAATGTGGGCTGATATCTGCCGAAGGTACGCTGTCGTCTGCAACGAGCAGCTGGACAGGTTGAAAGATGAACGGCCATCTGAGCAGTGGAAGAGGATGCAGATCGCCTTCAGCGGGCGGATGCGGGGCCTTTTCGGGGTAGCGGCCATAGCTGTCTTTTACTGGGCGGAGATAGCCCGCGTCGTCCGTACGCTGAAGGACTATCAGCCGGCTGCAGAGGTTTTTTGCCAAACCTGCGCGCAGATCGCCGAAGAGGCGTACGAGGCAGGCTATGCCGACGGTTCAGGGGAGGATAGTGCCGGTGACCACGACCGGCTGTCGCGGACAAAGAGAAGACTTCAACAGCAGGTGCGCAGCCGGATGAGTACCGATCTGCTGCAGAGGAGGCGGAAACAGCAGCTTGGGCGCCTGCACGGCACCTGGCTTGCTCTGAAGCAGTTTTTGCAACATAAGTGGGATCTTGACGAGGAAGCCTTTTTACATCTGCCCTTTGTTCAGGTGGCCGAGGAACCCGATGTTCCCATGGAGAAGATGCAGAGAAACATAAAGCGGCGCAAGCAGAGGGCCGGTCTGGGTGGCCTGCTCGATGACGAAACCAAAGAACAGGTGTTTCACCTGCATGATACCTGGAGGGCGCTGGAGGCTTTTTTGAAAAACACCTGGGGAATTACCGAGCCGGAAGGACTGTGGCAGCTGCCGATGATAGCGGTCACCGACCACATGCTGAATGTGCTGGGTGAGGCCAGGCAGGTAGAGGCCTGCGCAGAGACTCAAAGGCAGATGGCCGAGGCCCTGCGGAGGACCTACCGGGCCTTCGCCGACGGCGATGATTGCTGAGGATGTTCCTTAGGATGAACAGGAGGGGGTCAGGCTGCACATGAACCGTTTCAACCTCGCGGAGATGAGCTGGGAAGAGGTAGAACAGCTTGTTGAGACGGCGCACCCGGTGGTCCTTCTGCCCGCCGGCTCAGTTGAACAGCACGGGCGGCATCTTCCCCTGGGTACCGATACCTACACTGCCCTGGATGTGGCCAGGGAGGCGGGGAGAAGGGCAGAGGGGGTAGTGGTAGCCCCGCCCGTGTGGTACGGAATGTCGGCGCACCACATGCAGCTTGCCGGTACGGTGACCGTCCGCCCGGAAGTTCTCACCGAGCTCTTCTACGACGTAATCGAGTCGCTGGCTGCTCACGGCTTCAACAGGTTCGTTTTGGTAAACGGGCACCGGGTGGCCAACCTTCCCTGGATGCAGCTGGTGTGCGGCCGGGTTCACCAGCAGCTGGCGGGCTGTCGTGCCGCCCTCTTTGACCTGGCGTACATGTCGCAAAACGCCGCCGGTGCGCTGGATTTCGAGCACCTGGGTCATGCCGACGAAATTGAAACCTCTCATATGCTGGCCGCCCATCCCCAGCTTTGCCGGATGCAGAGGGCGGTGGATAATCCCCACAGATCTACGCGCTTCGAAGATCCCGATCCCCGCAGGCAGGGCGACCGGCTTGTCTACTTCCCCGGCCCTGCCGATGAGACAGAGACCCGGCTGCGTCAGAGCGGGGGAGTGCGGGGTACGCCAACCCGTGCTGATGAAAAAAGAGGGCAGCGCTACCGCAGCCACCTGATACAGAGGCTGCTGCAGGTAATAGGGCAGATGCGGAAAAAAGGTGATGATGACTCCTGACCGCGTGTCGGGGGAAACACCCCGGGCCCGAGCCAATCAGTAGATCCTGCGGGAACAAAAAGCTCCTTCTGGCAGTCAATACTGCACAGAAAGGAGGCGGCACTGCATGCGCAGACGCTGGATTGCCCTTTTGATGGGACTTGTGGTACTGGCTGCGGGAGCAGCCGTCTGGTTGTGGTACTCGGGCGGGCAGCAGGCAGAAGCCCTTCCGCCGCCGGCGGAGGAGGTGGACGGACAGCTGAGCCGGGCGAACCTGGATTTCAGCTTCCGTCTGCTGCAGGGGCTGATGAAGGAGGGCGGCGAGGAAGAAAACCTGTTTGTCTCTCCCACCAGCATATCCATGGCCCTTAGCATGACCATGCAGGGAGCGGCGGAGGAGACCCACCGTCAGATGGCCGCGGTGCTGGGGGTATCGGAGCTGGAGCCTGGCCGTCTGAACCGCGGGTACAGCGACCTGAAGACCATCCTGCAGAACCCGGACCCCGACATTCAGCTGTCCATAGCCAACTCCCTGTGGGCGCGGGAGGGGGAGCCCTTTTTGCAGGAGTTTTTGGACACCAACCGCGAGTATTACGGCGCCGAGGTGCAGCATCTTGATTTTTCCCACCCGCAGGCCTCAGAAACCATCAACAGCTGGGTAGAGGAGGAGACGGAGGGCAGGATAACCGACCTGGTGGACGATCAAATAGACCCGCAGACCATAATGTTTTTGATAAACGCCATATACTTTCACGGCCGGTGGCAAAGCGAATTTGATCCCCAGCTCACCGGTGATGACACCTTTTACCTGCCGGGCGGGGAGGCGGTGGAGGTACCCTTTATGCACCAGCGGGGGGAGTTTCGCTACCTGCAGGAGGACGGTTACAAGGGGGTGGCCCTTCCCTTCGGTGAGGGCAGGGTGAGCATGTACATGCTTCTTCCCGAAAAAGAAGGCGGCCTGCCGCAGCTGGTAGGTAATCTGGACGTCAGCAGCTGGCGTTCACTGCTCGATTCCTTTTCCCCCGCCGAGGTGCAGCTGGCGGTGCCCAGGTTCTCCGTGGAGTCGGACCTCAGTCTGAAAGAGGTGCTGCGGGGCCTGGGGATGGAGCACCCCTTCGATCCTCAGCTGGCCGACTTTTCCCGCATGCACCCGGCGGCGCCGGAGACCGCCGTGTGGGTGGAGGACGTCAGGCACAAAAGCTTTTTGCAGCTGGACGAGGAAGGTGCCGAGGCGGCTGCAGCCACATCGGTGGA
>PUMD01000029.1 GCA_003551215.1 Clostridia bacterium
CTTTTTTATCATCCGGAGCGGCCGGCAGTGTATGCCGATGAATCGGGGACCTCATCGCTGAGGCGGAAGGTCCTTGCGTTGCTTTCCGATGCCAGACTGCTGAAGCTGTGCGTGGTGGGGTTGATCTATGCGTCTGTCACCAGCGCCTCCCTCTCTCATTACACCGTGTTTCTGTCCGAGGATCTGCAGCTGAGCGCTGCCCTGGCGGGATTGGGCCTGGGAATCATGCACATAGGGGGCATAGGCGGGCGGCCGCTGTGGGGATGGCTGTCGGACAACCTCTTTGGACGCGACCGCAGACTTACCATGTGTTCGGTGGGGGTGGCCATCGGGGCACTGTACCTTCTGCTGGGAAGTGCCGTCTACCTGATGCAGCTGCCAACTGCGGCAATATATGTCCTTTCGGTCCTGCTGGGAGTCTCGGTGCTCAGCTGGCTGGGGATATATTTCGTGGCCATAGGAGAGATCGTCGGGGAAGGACAGACGGGTATGGCTACCGGGGTGGCGCTGGTGTTCAGCAGGATGGGAATACTGGTTGCAGCCCCCGTTTTTGGCTGGATGGCCGATGCCACCGGTACATATCAGCTCAGCTGGCTTGTCTTCGGGGCTGTCATACTGGCGACCGCAGCTTTGTATCAGTACAGCAAACCCGGCTGATGGCGGCTTGCGGTGACCTGCGTGGGCGGCAGCAACGCCATAGGGTTGTTTCATCCCCCCTGGAGAGCACACTGAGACGGGGCTGATCGGCGTAGAACCCGGGCAGCACGCCGCATCGCCACCTGGAAAACCCGCCGCACCAGAGGGAGCCTCAGACCCAGCCAGGCAGCTCAGTCAGACCACATCTCCAGCCAGCCTTCTGCATCGGATGAAAGGTGCCCCCGGAGGAAAAACAGGTGCCGTACCTCAATAATCTCGGCGTTGACCTGCAGCCGCAGAAACATACCCAGCTGGCGGGCTTCGACCTGTCGGAATTCGACGTAATCTACGCCTTCTGCCACAACGTGGGTGTCATGATTTTCTTCTGACACCAGCTGCTGCTCCTCGTTGACGTAGATCCTGACCTGCTTCTGGCCGAGATCATGCGGCTCTTTCACCGAGTCAATCGGGCTGTGCCACACGTAAAGCACCCTGTCATCCTCGACCTTTACGAAAGAGGCCTCCTGGATCTGCTGTCCTATGCAAAGAACCGCATCCCTTGCCTGTTTGCTCATCTGCTCAGTCTGCGGCTCCTCCTCGACGTACGGACGCAGGTGAAGGAGCACCGCTCTGCTGACTACGATGATGACCACAATAGCCACCGTCAGCAGGGCCAGCATTTCTTTTGTTCCCGCCTGCTTTGAACCAGGGTTACCGGTTGAAAGCCAGTCTTTCAGTCGTTTCATCGCCATTCCTCCCGAGGGCCGGGGCCCAGTTGGCCATCACTGGAATTCTGGCCGGCCAGAGCCGCATGTAAGCCGCCGGAGGCCTGCAGACCAGCTGCGGTTTTGCAGCTCAGCCGGCGTCTGTGTTGGTCGGCTTCTCCGGCAGCTTCGTTGCATCCTTTGTACCTTTCGCTGCTGGGCAGTCAGTACCTTCCAGAAAACACTGTTTGGAGTGCCGATTGCTGGACTGTTTTGGATTTTTGCTGTAATCAGATAGGACTTTTTGGGTTTAACTTGCTGAAAAGCTCCAGAACATAACCAGACAGGTATCTTACGGCAAGCACTACCAGTGTCAGAGCCGATGTTGCCCACATGGACATGGGGTTTACCTGCCAGGTTCTGTTGTGCCAGGGAAAAAGCAGCCTTCCTGCGAACCAGGCGTGCGGGTTCATAAGCGAGTAGATTCCGTCGATGATATCCGGTATCACGCTGCCGATTATGGCTGCTATCCTCAGCCTGAAGCCCCGGGGATCACCCCGCGTCTCCGACAGCATGGTGCGTATGACGAAAATCATACCACCGGTCTGAAAGGTCAAAAACGGTGCAGCCAGCCCCAGCTGGTAGGAATCGAACCAGTTTACAGTGTAGTCGGGTTCAACCATGTCCATCACCGCATGCGAGACTACTCCGAGAGCGAAGGCAGAGCCCACGTTGCTTATCTTTTTGTCCGATGCGTTCAGCATGACTCCGATAGAATCTGCCACGATGACATGTTTCAGAAGGTCGCTCATGTGTCCAGCATCACCCTCCGCAGATGGCATCTCCTTGAGATTAAGCGAACAGGTGAGAGACCTTTACTGCCGGTTTGACAGGATTTTGGGAAGTACATCACCGTCCCGTTTTCACTCGACGTGTCCCGTAGTAGTCCACACCAGCCACATTGAATGGTCAGCTGTCTGCACTGCATCCTCATAATAGGTTATGCTCACAGCGTCGGCAACAGGTGCCTCAGGGTTTCAATGGCCGCCGGAGGACTGCTCGCGTTTGATCCACCCCACCCATTGCTGTGATAAAATGACAGCGACAATGCGGCAGTCGGTGGTACTCATCAAGGCGTTTTAAGATTCTTTGGGAAGGAAGTGGTAGGTTGCGCAACGGCAAGCTTGAGGATGAATTGTTGGAAAAAGCACGGGATTTGGGGGCAGCCAATGCATTGGTGTTT
The DNA here is from genome assembly GCA_003551215.1 of Clostridia bacterium. Classification (GTDB taxonomy): domain Bacteria; phylum Bacillota; class Sulfobacillia; order SLMV01; family SLMV01; genus PUMD01. The sequence continues at coordinate 2,584 of PUMD01000029.1, forward strand.
TCCACTGAGGAAATAGTCTTCGACAGCCGCACGCTGCTGAAGTGCATGTACGGGTGCGAAAGCTGGGGTTTTGGTCACACCTGTCCTTCAGCCGAAGGAGCGCTGAAACCCTGGGAATATGAAAGGGTCTTTTCGGAGTACGATTGGGGAATACTCATTCACACCCACGACCGGCATTCTGTCCAGAGCATCTCCTACAAGCTGGAACAGCGGGCCTTCTTACTGGGGAATTTCTTCGCCATCTCGCTGTGTGACTGCTCTCTTTGCGACGAGTGCGCCGGGTTCGAGGATGAGCCGTGCCGTCATCCGGAAAGAGCCAGACCTTCGATGCAGAGCGTGGGCATAAATGTTGAGCAGACGGTGCATCAATTTGATCTTCCCCTGAAGGTCCTGCGCGATGAAGATGAGCAGGCCAACTGGTATGCTGCCGTTTTTGTCGATTAGAGAGTACACGCAGGCATCCGGAGACACGCTGCCGCTTTCAAACCACTGAACAATGGCGGCAGCATATGCCACCGGATACCCCCATGCTGGAGACCGCAGGATGTGAAATTGAGTCCTATTCGCCTCAGAGGTCGACGGTGGGCTGATGCAAAATCGCTGGCCGTTTGGAGGGAAAATGCCCAGCACTCGAATACCAGTGACGGGGGTGAGGCTTGTGGAAAAGAACTGCCCTTTATGCTCGGGTGCCATGGTCAGCAGCGGTACTGTTGAGCTTCTGCGGGAAGCGCATCTGGCCACCCGCATGCTGGCCAGCGCCAACTGGCGTGAAGCGGTCAGAACGGAGTTATTTGTGGGCCCAGCTGCAATTTTGTGGCCCTGTTTTCTACACGAGAGGAAGAGGATGAACCACCGCAGGCAGAAAATATCTCCCCTGATGTTCAGTCCTGCCCGGCATGCGGCGTCCGCAACTTTCGCAGAGATAGGTGTCTTAAATGCGGTGAACCTCTGGAGTGATATAGCACGCAGATTGAGTAGGGATGCTTATGTAGTCGCTGCTGCACCTTTCTCGGGTCCCCGTTACGGAATCCTCTAGAGGGGAAGGCAGTGTAGGCGGTTGAAAGATGTCTGGAGGTCTCCTTTGACCTTGAGCGACCTTCATTGCGCGGACCTGGGAAAGATTGAGCGGAAAACTGAGGTGACCCCTGCGGGTAAGCGGGGTCAATACCATCCAGGAGACGGTATACTTGACACCCCCGGAAGCTGCGCTGTCGGGCTGCCAGCCAGGACGTGCTGTTTGCCCTCGCTCCCCGGGGCCTGTTCACCTCTGGTACTGCTCTGCCTTTCCGGCCTCCGATGCTGGAAGCTCAGGGGAAGGATCCGCGTAGCGCCCAGCCGGGGGCGTGTTCCGAAGAACATTGCCCTCCGCCGGTATCTCGCAATCTCTGTCTCTGAGGTTTAATCACAGCTGCCCTGAAACTGTGCTGCCGCCGAGAGGGAGGGGAGGATAGGTTGCTCCGGGGAGGAAAGGAAGACGCGCAGGGCGAAAGACACTTCAACGGAACACACGACCGTATGCTGAAGGATCGGAGGGATGCTGCGCCCTATGACAGCTGTCAAATGCGGGATTGACAATGAAGAACAGCTACACAGCATTATTGGTGATAATCTGCGGGTGGGCCTGATAACCAATCACACCGGTCTCGACCGGTCGGGCAGGCCGACTGCTGTTGCGCTGCGGGAGTCGGGGGTTGACGTGGTACGGATGTTTGCTCCCGAACACGGCCTTGCCGGTGAGATCGAAGATCAGGATGCGGTAGAGGACGCCGTCGACCCTGTCACCGGTCTGCCGGTGCTCAGTCTCTACGGAGTTACCGACAGACCCGCTGCCGGGGTACTCGATGACCTCGATGCGCTGGTTTTTGACATACAGGACATAGGAAGCCGTTACTACACTTTCAACTGGACCATGGTGAAGTGCATGGAGGCTGCCGCCGGGGCCGGGGTCAGGTTTGTGGTTCTGGACCGGCCCAATCCGATTACCGGGACCCGGGTGGAGGGGAACGTATCCAGACGGAGCTTTTCTTCGCTGGTGGGTCTTTACCCCTGCGCTGCCCGCCACGGCATGACCTCCGGGGAGATTGCCCGCTACGTCAACGGAGAATTCGAAATAGGTGCCGACCTTTCGGTGGTCAAGATGAGCGGGTGGAGAAGGGATATGTGGTTCGATGAGACCGGCCTGATTTTCGTGCCGCCGTCGCCCAACACCACCGGGATAGATATGGCGGCTCTTTACCCGGGTACCTGCCTCTTTGAGGGTACCAACCTGTCGGAGGGCCGGGGAACGACCAGGCCCTTTGAGGTGGTGGGGGCTCCCTGGATGGATCCGCTGGCCTTTGCCGAGGAGCTCAACGAAAGGGAACTGCCGGGGGTGTGGTTTCGTCCCACCTACTTCATACCGTACACCTCAAAGCACGCCCGGCGGCGATGCGGGGGAGTGCAGGTTCACATCCGCAGACGTGGAGTGCTTTGCTCTTTTGAGGTCGGACTGCACATGCTGTGTACCGCCCGGAGCATGTCACCCGAGTTCGAGTGGAAAAATGACCCCCACGGCTACGCCATTGACCTGCTGGCCGGTACCGATGAGCTCAGGAGGGAGATCGACCGGGGCGCCGCTCCGGAGGCGCTCATGGATAAGTGGTCCGCCCAGCTCAGCCGGTTTGAGGACAGAAGCAGCCAGTATCTTCTTTACTGATGCTGCCAAGTCAGCTGCCGACGGGCACTGCTGCTCAGCAGCGCAAGCGCCCACGGCAGGTGATAGTCTTCATCGCAGGGCAGACAACTTGACTTCAGAGATGGAGGTTTAAGGTGTCAAAGCTAAAGCTGGATGATTACTACCGACTCAGAAATATATCCGCACCGGCTGTGTCGCCTGATGGTACCCGGGTAGCCTACCTGGTGCAGGGCTGCTTTCGGGGGACCAACCGCCTTTGGCATCAGCTCTGGCTGGCAGACGTCGACGGCCACAGCAGACCACATCCCCTGACCCGGCGTGATGCCGACGCCCGGTCGCCTGTGTGGTCACCTGATGGTCGCAAGCTGGCTTTTCTGTCCACCCGGAAATGGGAGACAGAATTCGTACGCGAGTTCCGTCAGCAAAAGCAGCCAGGGGATCTACCGTCAGCACCGCAGATATGGATCATGAACGTACGCAGGGGAGGTGAGCCGAGGCAGCTTACCGCCCGTCGTGAGGGGGTATCCGGATTCCACTGGTCGCCCGACGGCCGGCGCATAGTGTTTTCTTCCCGCCATCCCACCCCCGGGCAGATGAAATACCTGGCCAGCATCCGCGGCCAGCTGTGGGAGGAGCAGGACAGAGGAGCGCTGGTCATCGACCGCGTTCAGCACAAGCGCGATGGGAAGGGTTTTTTGGATGATGTGAGGACTCATCTGTTTGTGTTGGATATCGCCCGCAGAGAGACCGACCAGCTGACCTGCGGTCCCTGCGATGAGCTGTCTCCCCGCTGGTCTCCCGACGGCTGCTGGATTGCCTTTTTGTCCAACCGGACGGGAGATGCTGACAGCAACCGGCGGACGGATCTGTGGGTGGTCTCGCCCGACGGCGGCAAGGTCAGGCGTCTCACCCGGGGGGATCTGGGGGTGGCGTCACCGCGGTGGTCTCCCGATTCTGCCCGCCTGGCTTTCACTTCATCATGCGAGCCGGAAAGCGGCTACGCTCTGAGGCGGCTTATGTCCGTGCATATCGACCAGGGCGAGACAGTCGACGATCTGGCCGGCTGTGTCGGCGAGGGATGGTCATGCACAGAAGGGGTGGTGCCCGATGAGATCAGCTGCGATGCAGTTTCCGAAGCCCGGGTATATCCCCAACCCCTTCGCCGCACGGAGGCCGATGTGCTGACCGGGGAATTAGACCGGTCGGTGCAGGGTGCTCCCCTGTGGCTGAGTGAGCGACGCCTGCTTGTTCTGGCTGGCGACCGGGGGCAGACAAGGGTGCTTGCCGCCGGCCTGGATGACAGTCCACGTTTCGTTTTTCCCGCCGGTGATCAGCGCCTGTGCTCATGTGTGCGGGGGACTCTTTCGGGAGGGGGAGGAGAGGTCGTGGTGGCGGTGGACCGGGCCGACACCGGCGCCCGGCTTTATGCGCTTTCGGATGATTTTCGCCCCGCCGTGCAGCTTGGCGAGGACTGCGAGGTGCCCCTCAAGAGGGAGACGGCCGAGCAGCGGTGGGTTCATTTCGCAAACAGTGACGATCAGCGGATAGAAGGCCTGCTGACCGTTTTCCCTGACGCAGATGACCGACAATATCCTGCTCCGATGATCCTGCAGATTCACGGCGGTCCCATGTCGTACGATGCACCGGGTTTCCGGTTTGATGAACAGTACTGGGCCTCGCAGGGTTACCTGGTTTTGCGGATCAACTACCGCGGGTCTACTTCCTACGGCGAGGAGTTCACCCGGGCCATTCAGGGCGACTGGGGGCCGAGGGAATACGATGATCTCATGTCCGGGGTGAGTGCTCTGGTAAAGGAGGGTCTGGCGGATCCAGACCGGCTTTTCTGTACCGGATTTTCCTACGGCGGCATTATGACCAACTGGACGGTTGGGCATACCGACCGGTTCAGGGCGGCAGCGAGCGAACACGGCAAATGGGATTACGTCGGATGCTTCGGCACCGACGATATGCACCTGCGCCGGCAGGATGATCTGGGCATGCCCTGGCACAATCCGGAGGCATACCGTCGAATATCTCCCATGAAGGCGGTGTCCCGGATTGACACTCCCGTGCTGGTCACCGCCGGTGAGGAGGACTGGCGCTGCCCGCTGACGCAGGGAGAGCAGCTTTACGTATCGCTGAAGAAACGGGGAGTACCCACCCGCCTGGTCATATACCAGGACGAGCATCACAGCAAGAGCAGGCCGCGGAGGGCGATAGACCGGATCAGACGGATATGCCAGTGGTTCGAGCGCTACGGGGGACTGCCGCTGCAGGATGATTCCGAAGCCGGCTATCCCGACCCCCATTAGAGAGAGGACAACAGGATTTGACCGCCCCGATAGTCGGGCTCTGCGAAGACTAGTTAGTTTTGCTCGATGTCGGGGCGGTTCATACTTTTCAAAGATCCGAGTGATTCGACCCGCCATAGGGAAAAGCCCGGTGCGTTGTCTCACCGCTTCTCTTCCGAATCAAAGAAGGTCTGGCTAGGCGGTAGATTATCCATTCAAATTGCAGGAACAAGGGACCAAATGGCGAATAATAGAAGCATCTGATGGCATTCAGGCCCGAGACGTTGTTAGAAGTGAGGCTGTCTACCTGAATGATGTCCACCGTCAGGCCCATGTGGTCTGAACTACCTGCCTCCCGTCGGCGTGTGCATCCTGACGCTGCAGTCAAACTCCCACCGCCCGAAATCTAGATTCAGGATCATACCTGGGAAGTTCGATGCGCAAACAGGGCCGATGAAGGTGTGTTAGCTTCCAAATCGGCCGTGAGGAGGTGCATAATGGCGATTTCCAACCCGGCTGATATGTCGGCTTATATAGTTGCCATGGCGGGAGCCGCCAGAGCTGCGCAGGCGACTATCTCAACTGGCGCTGATCCCATGACCATAAGTGAGTTCAGATTCCAGGCGAATATCGCCGCCGAGTACAGCATCGAGAGCGAAACGGACATCAGTCTGAACATCTGGAGGATGTCCATTTCGCAGAAAGTGACCATAGGTTACAAGGCCGAGTGGGGCCTGGAGATCGAGTGCAAGATCATTCCAACTGTATCGCTAGACACCTGATTGGGGTATGAGTATGTCTGACAGATGGGTTGATCACGACAGGTTGATAGCCATATTTCAGTCCTCGCTTCAGCGCGTGGCGGAAAAGCTTCAGTCCGAGGGTGAGGGTCCGCTGCGGTACGTGGTGAAGGACTTCAAGGTTGAGCTGAGCACTGACGTCCTGATTGATGAGGGTACCGAACGACCGATTGTGAGGCTTGTTGGCCTGGAGGAGCTGGTGAAGAAAAAGGCGACAGATACCGACCTCAGCAGGATCGGATTCAGCCTGCAGCCGGCGCCTTTCGCTGAGGGGGATGCGGTAGATTCTCCTCAGAAACCACCGCCGGACGGGGTGCCGCTGGTGGATGCTTTTTCCGACCTGAAAGATCAAATGGGGCATCAGGATGCCCGGGTACGGCTGGCCGCCTTCAGGCGGGCCGAGGAGGTCGGAGCCGGACTGGAGATGATACTCCCTATCCTGCGGAAGGCCGTCAGGGATCCTGACCGCAACATCCGACAGGCCGCAGAAGCAGCGTTGAAGAGTATAGAGGTCGCGTTGAAGTAAGGGGCGGGACGCTGAGTTGCAGGGATGACTTCAGTATCTTTTTGCCCGGGTACGATGCGGCCCCGGCAGGGACAACCCAGAAGGAAAAACGCGAGAGGGGGAGGCTGACTCTCCCTCTTTGCTTTGTGATACAGGTGAGAATCAGTAGTCCTACATGGTAAGCATGCTGCTGTAGATATCCTCCCTTTGTCAGCCCGCCGGCCGCAAAAACTGTTCAACTAAAGGCAATCCGCTGTCAGGTGCTTTCATTTGATTCGAACCACTGACACTCACGCTGCTGTCGCAGCTGCTCGAGAGTGCTGTCCAGTTCGGCCTCATCATAATCCTGGTGCTGCTGGTGTTGGCCGGAATCGGTGTGAAAATACCCAGGTGGCCTTTGAATCATTCCCGCACGATAGTGCAGTCGTGAACCCTGGTAAACCTCGATCTTGTTGAAGCCGCAGGTACCGCAGCGGTAGTGTCCTTCGCTTATCGTATACTCCCCGTGGGAATCGGAGGTCAATTCGGTCTCAGACTGCAGGCGGAACGGCCTGCTTCTGCATTCGGGACACGGACTTCCCAGCACTCTGGGAATAGTGATATAAGCCATATATCCCAAAACGCAGGCGCTGATGAGGACAACAGCCCCAAGCAGGATGTCGCTGCCCGAGTCGGCACGGGAGAGACTGGAGTCTGAAACTCCGCTGAGGCGGCTGACAGTATAAGTGAAGACGTAAGGTCGTGGGCTGTCCCCCTCGTGGTCCATTTGGCCGTGAATCTGGACTCTCCAGTGCAGGGGGCTGGCCGATTCTTGTACTGATAACGGGTGCAGCGACCCTGGCCTGCTGTCATGTGCAGCTTGCAGTACATCCCGCGGGACGCTCACCGGCATGTACCAGAATCTCACCCCCACGGTTGCCAGCAAGAACAACACAGCCAGGACGGTCAGGGCGGTCCTCGGGTGAATCCGTTCAGCAGCAGATCCTGGGCGTTCAACGGGCTGCGAGTCTTCTTCGAAAAATCCTTCATCGCGGGTTGAACCTGCGGACGGGCTCTGCTGTACGGTGTTGAATCTTCTCCGGGCGAAAAATGCGGCAGCAATGATCCCCGCAACAGCGATCAGACCGAGCGCGATGTTTACAATCATGTCAGCTGATCCCACGGTGCTGAACCTCCCATCGCCTGTTGCGCTTCTGCTGTGTGTAAAGGGTAGCACACCGCCGGGCTGCACGACCTTGTGGGTCGGATTTACCATCCCCCGAGCCGAGTTTGCTGCACAGGTAACGAGAAGCCTCCTGGTTGCCGAATCCTGCCTCAGCAAGCCTGCCGTCAGCATCGTCTGCAAATATCCCGATCTGAGATACGATGGTAAAAGCCTACAATTGCATTGTTCCATCAAGACATCTGTTATGACAACAGCGACGGTGATGTCTGAAGCATATCTATCACCAATATGACGCCAACAAAATTGGCAAAGGGACAACTGGTGCAAGAGGTGGTCCAAAAACACCTGGGCAGTGCACTACTCAGGACGCCTGAAGATTTTGCACAAAAACTGTGCGGGTTGGCCGCTTTGACATCAGCAGCCGTCATGAGCAGACTCACCCGAATAGGGGTGGGGCTGA
>PUMD01000076.1 GCA_003551215.1 Clostridia bacterium
GAGTTGACCCAGCGCTGCAGCTCCTGCAGAGAAACCGGCGGAGAGACCCCTACCTGACTTCTTAGCATGTTGCTCATGGACTGGTGATGGTTGAAAGCCTCCACCGTGCGGCCGGTCCGAATGAGGGCCTCCATAAAATGACGGTGCAGCTGCTCGGCCTCAAGGAGCCATTCGTTTTCGTTGAGAAAAGCCCCCTCGCAAACTTCAACTATAGTGGCGTAATCCCCGGCTGAACGGAGGAGACTCACCCCGTGCTGCAAATTCCGGATGAAGATTCGCCTGTAATGCTGCCTCGGTGCCAAAATCCAGCTTTCGTAGGGGCCGGGAAGGTAATTCCCACGATACAGTTCTATGGCCTTCAGGTACATCCCGACAGCTTCTGTGGAGTCCTTATGTTCCAGCTCCGATGCTCCCTGCGATAGACCCAAGAACTCGTTGACATCCAGCCATACTTCTGAGTGCAGGTTCAGACAGTACGCTCCCTGGGAAAACTCGATGTCGATAAGCGGGTCACCTGATTCCGAAGTAACATCTGAGAACAACTTGCGCAGCCGGTACACCAGATCCTGCAGAGCAGATATCGGGGCCGTATTTTCAGTCTCGGGCCACAAATCATCGACTACGGTGTAAGGCGGCAGCAGTTTGCCGCGGTTGGTCAAAAGATACTTGAACAGCTGCCATACCTTCACCGACCGCTGGGCACGGTCGGACAGCACCTGTCCCTCGAAGTCCACCAAAAAACGCCCAAAGGTATATATCTTGAGTTTTGCTGATGTTCTGCCGCCGTTATCAGCCACGGGTAATCCCCTTTTCCAGTAGTCGCACGGTCAAGTCAGTGAGGGGCAAACCGTCAGCCCAAGCCCTCGACAGTTGATCCCCGGGCAGGAAATGATCCTCCACAGGCACGGTGGATCCTCAGTTAATCCTTGGAATTCTCCATCGGCCGACGATCTCCTCCCCAGTCAGGTAACACTTCACTTTGATGCTCATCATTACTCACTTTATGAAACCAGATTGGGTTCGCCACCCATCTGGCTCCCCCAGCATCCTGCCGCCGAAGCACAGTCGCCTGGTATTAAAGGCCTGCGCGAAAACCTCTTTTCAGGCGGCCTGCTACCAAAAGCAGTCGGCGTATCTGATCTTTGTGCTTTTTGGCATTACCAGCCCATGGACATCCGCGAAGGTGGCAAAACCTCTGCTGCTGACGACTGGCACGCCTGTTTCAAAGATGTACCAAGACACCAAAATGGCATAAAACACCTGCAATGGTAAGACTAACTCGCCATACTTTCTTTTTCGTTGTCAGCAGCTGTTTTCCTTCATGAGTTGGCGAGCAGAAATCATGTCAGAGTGAAGGCGGAGAATTACTAGCAAATTGAGCGGTCACGCTTTCACCACGGTTCTGCAGCAGGATTTACACCAAAGCACCCCAGGTGCTCTGCCGCGCCTGGCTTTGATTATAGTGAGCTTTATACACTGCCATCTGACAACGCGGATTGGTGGGTCGGTCCTATCCACCTCAGATCTGAAGCAACCAGTATATGTGGATACTGAGCACAACTACTCTTATCGCCAGCAGGCCCCGCACGACAGTTTCAAACCAGGCTATCTTTTTCCGCACGTACCACAAAAATCCCAGCGCCGCTGTCATAACAGCCGTACCGATGCCCAGGGTCAGGGGTTTGGAGATAGAAAACAACCACGCCATCAGAGGGTTAGCCTCCTCGATTACTCCCAGTCGCAATCCCCAGGCAGTGAGAAGGAGGTCTGCCATGCCGGTGACCCACAGAATAAACAGCACCCCCAGCACCCCACAACACGGACTCAGAAGGACATCAACAACAGAAATCTTTGCCGAATCCGGACTGCCCTTGCCCCTACTCATGACCCCCACCTCTCATTTATGAAGACGCAAGTAGCGCCCATAGTCCGTTGTCGAATACCCACTAAAGCAGGGATAAGTATATCACTGTTATGCTTTCCGAAAGGCCCGGCACTACCTCTTTATTGCGCCTCCCGGCTGGCGTCTACGGCCTGCTGTCTTTCCATCTCCTCGAAAGACTCCTTGGTCACGGTAAAGTGGACTTTCATCGCCTGCTCAGCCTGCTGCGCATTACCTGTCCGCAGGGCATCGAGTATCTGGCCAAAAGCTTCAACTATGGGCTGCAGCGTATACGGCATCGTTTCGGCAAAGTCCTGCACCTGCACCGTCAACATCTCGAACAACATCTTGACCAGGTCCGACATCACCGGGTTGCCGCAGCTGCGCGCAAGGCGGAGATGAAAGTCGGTTTCCACTTCGAAGGCCTCGTCCATACAGTCAGTCTCCTGCATGTGGTCAAGCATTTCCGAAAGCTGCTGAATATCATCCGCTGAAGCCCTCTCGGCCGCCAGACGGACGCAGGCGACTTCAACCGCTTCCCTCGCCTCCAGCAGGTTCATCGCCGAGGCGAAACGCAGATCGCAGACCCAATTCAGACCTTCATTCAGTACTTCTGCATCTTCACTGACGAACCTGCCCACTCCGTGTCTGGTCTCAACAAAACCAACGTGCTCCAGTACCTGCAACGCCTCCCTTATGGAAGACCGTCCCACACCGAAGGCCTCAGCCAGTTCCTTTTCCGTCGGGAGCCTTTCGCCCGGTTCGATGGCCCCTTTCTGCAGCAGCTCAGTCATCTTGCCCAATACGGCATCAGTAACTTTTCGTCCCCTCTGCAGGCGCTCTATCGACTCCAGCACAGCTCTTCCTCCCCGATATGGATTGCCCCGGACTCTGCACGAATGCCGATATCAAATCAGACAATCCCCACTTCAGTCAGCTTTTCTTTCCCGACAGCTGGCCGATGGTCCATCAGAATCCTCCACCCTCTGCAAGGCAATCATTGCAGATTCACAAATCTATGCTTCTGCTGCAATTGTATCAGTAGCCTCTATAGATGAGAACCGCCACAACACTTTCGCCGCCCCGCAGCCGTCTGGGTGCCACAGCCGAAAAATCTTCACATCCAGACCGACAGATATGCTATCACCCGGTTTGCCGTTGGGCACACCGGGTAATCACAGGGGGGAAATATTGCTCACACACCAGCCCCTGAGACAAGATAGCAGCTGACTGTCTGTCTGCGGGCAGCTCTGAAATCCGGCTAAGAGATCCATCTCCAGACGAAGACAAACAGCAAAAGGAAAAAATAACGGCTCACCAGACAGATCTTGCATCACGGCTTCGCAACGGCAATCTGTGCCCTGCACCAGTGGGCAGAGATCCTTAACGAAGGGGGCATTGGCCACCACTGCCTTCGTATGCTGATTGGGGTGCCCGGGTAGCATTCATCAGGGTCATCCTCCCGATAATCCCCTGCAGCGCGCCACACTCCTGTAATGCTCAGTCAGCAAAGCAGCTGTTTCAGACCTCCTGATGCTCCGTCCTGGCTATTATTTCATTCTGCAGCCTCTCGCTGAGGTGGTTGAAATAATCGCTGTATCCGGCAACCCGCACTATCAGGTTCCTGTACTGCTCCGGATTCTGCTGCGCGTCCCTCAGCGTCTCTGCGCTGATCACGTTGAACTGGACATGATGACCATCAAGCCGGAAGTAGGAACGGATGAGGTCCACCAGCCTCTCGATCCCTTTTTGCCCGGACAGCACCGATGGGGTGAACTTCTGATTAAGAAGGGTACCTCCCGTTCTGAGGTGATCCATCTTGGACGTTGACTTGATCACTGCCGTCGGACCGTGCTGGTCCGCACCCTGCACCGGGGAAATCCCTTCCGAAAAGGGCATCGCTGCTTTCCTACCCTCGGGGGTAGCGCCGGTAACTGAGCCGAAGTAGACGTGGCAGGTGGTGGGGAGCATATTTATGCGGTAGGTACCCCCTCTGAATGTGGGACGACCCTCAACCGAGTGGAAGAAGATGTCAAACGCCTGCTTCATCAGACAGTCGGCGTAATCATCATCGTTACCGTAACGGGGGGTGCGGTTCATCAGCAGCTGGCGCACCGCTTCCTCTCCGGCGAAATCATCCTGCAGCACCTGCATCAGACGGTACATGCTCAGGTTCTCGTGATCGAACACGTGATACCGAATCGCCGACAGGCTGTCGGTGACTGTGCCAATCCCCACCCCCTGCACGTAATTGGTGTTGTACCGGGCCCCACCGGCATGATAGTCACGGGCATTTTCCACGCAGTCATCAATGACAGTTGACATAAACGGAGACGGCATCTCTTCGGCGTAGAGCTTTTCAATGACGTGATTGCCGGCGATCTTGATGTCTATGAAGTGGTTGATCTGCTTGCTGTAGGCCTCCATCAGCCCATCGAAGGTATCAAAGGAGCCGGCGCTGCCGGTGCTGGGGCCCAAACGCTTTCCAGTGCGCGGATCCAAACCATCGTGCAGGGTGATTTCCAGCACCTTCGGCAGGTTGAAGTAACCGGTGAGAATGTATGCCTCCTTGCCGAAAGCACCCGTTTCCACACATCCGCTGGTCCCGCCGCAGCGGGCATCCTCAATCTTTTTGCCCTGCCTCAGCAATTCAGCCACCACGGCATCAGCGTTGAAAACCGACGGCTGGCCAAATCCTTCTCTGATGACCTCCGCCGCGTGGAGCAAAAAGCTGCGCGGGCTCTTTTTGCTGACCTGAACATTCGAGCTGGGCTGGGTAAGCTGCATTTCCTCTACGACTTGCAAAAGTAAATGCGAGACCTCGTTTACCCCATCGGAACCGTCTGCCTTCAGGCTGCCTATATTGATATTGGCAAAGTCGGTGTAGGTTCCGCTCTCCTGCATGGTAACGCCTACTTTGGGTGGGGCAGGCTGATTGTTGAACTTCACCCAGAAGCACTGCAGCAGCTGCAGGGCATCCTCACGGGTGAGCGTTCCGCTTTCCAGCTCGCGGCGGTAGAAAGGATAAAGATGCTGATCAAGGCGCCCCGGACAGAACGAATCCCACGTATTGAGCTCGGTTATAACTCCCAGGTGAATGAACCAGTAAGCCTGCAGGGCTTCCCAGAAAGTGCTGGGCGCCTCCGCGGGTACCCTGCGGGTTATCTCGGCGATCTGTAAAAGCTCCTGCCTGCGCCGGGGATCTTCCTCCTCTGCGGCCAGCTGGGCCGCCCTCTCCGAATGCCGCCGGGCATAGGCAATTATGGCCCCGCAGCAGATGTCCATCGCCTCAAGCTGCTGCTTTTTCTGTACAGCATCCGGATCGCTGCCGTAATCCAGACTCCGCATCTTCCGCCGGATGTCTTCTCTGATCTGCAGCATTCCCCGGCGGTAGATCTTATCGCCGGCCACCGTGTGTCCGGGTGAACGCTGTTCCATGAATTCGGTGAAAATTCCCGCCTCGTAGCAGTCCTTCCACTGACCAGTCATGTGCGAAAACAGTTTGTCCCTCATCGACCGGCCCTGCCAGAAAGGAATTATCTTCTGGGCGTGAATCTCGCGGACTTCATCGCTCACATCAAAGGATACTTTCTCCCGGTCGTTGATCACCTGCAGGTCTTGCATGCTGTGGCAGCAAAGCTCCGGATAGGTGGGGGTGGCCTTGGGGGCTGGTCCCCGCTCCCCCACTATCAGCTCTTCTGAATTGATGCATATGCGCTTGTTTTCCATCAGGTGCTCGAAGACTCGAGCGCGCAGGACCGGAGTCGAGACGGCACCCTCGTACTTCCGGTACGCCTCGGTGACCAGCTGTGCCCTCTCCATCGAGACCCGGGGCTGGGCCTCGATGCTCTGCTGTCTCAGCTTCTGTACTCGCTGCTTCAAGTAAATTCACCCTCCAATCTCTGTATGGATACCCCATCCCTCAAACCTCTGCCGCACCGCCTCCACATGATCATCTTCCGGCGGTGCCAGCCTGCAAAGACGGTATTCGCTGTTCAGACGCGCATATTTTTCAGTCGCTGTTTCGTGATAGGGCAGGATGTTGAGGCGGTTGATGTTCAGGCAGCGCAGCAGTTTTCCCATCTCACGGAGGTTATTTTCATCATCGTTTATTCCCGGTATCAGCGGAAAACGGGCAACGATCCGCTCCCCAAAGCCGCCGTGGACCAGACGCTGCAGGTTAGCCAAAATTGGCTCGTTGGATACTCCCACGTACCTGCTGTGGCTGTCGTCATCGAGGAGCTTTACGTCCCAAAGAAGCATATCAGCTGCCCTGGCAACCTCTTTCACTGCATCCCAGTCAGCATACCCGGAGGTATCGACGGCAGTGTGCAGCCGGAGGCGGCGGCATTCGGCCAGCAAATCGAGCAAAAAGTCAGGCTGTCCGAGCGGTTCTCCTCCCGAGAAGGTAATTCCTCCGCCCGATTCATCGTAAAACACCGTATCCCGCTTGAGATGCTCGATCACCTGAGCCACGGTCCACTTCTGTCCCACCAGCTCCACTGCGCCGGCAGGGCAGGCTTCACTACACCGACCGCAAAGCACACAGCCGCAGGATGCAGAGGCCCCGTCAGGCAGAATGTCATTCGGGCAGGCATCAACGCAGCGCCGACAGGCGATGCATTTGTCTGTCCAGAACACCAACTGCGGCCGAAAATCGCTGCTTTCGGGGTTGTGGCACCACCAGCAGTCCAGCGGGCACCCCTTGAAGAAAACCGTACTTCGGATGCCCGGGCCGTCGTGAATGCTGTACCGCTGAATGTCATATATTATGCCTTCGTTCAAAGATCTAACCTCCAGACATGGTTGAAATTATTCGATGTCTGACATCAGATTCCTGCCGCCGGGTCAAAATCCATGGTGAAAAGGACCGAAGAAAAGGAAGGGGCACGAGAAATTTCTGCATCCGGACTCATCTGAAAGCCGTATAACAGGTTGAAGATAACAGCTCGAAAACATCTGTCAGCCGGCATCTGCTGTGGGGAAACGGCCTCTTTGGGTCAGGGCTGCCGGGCGGCCGGAGCCAATGCATGCTGCCTCCGGCCGCCCCATGAACCATCAGTCTCCTGCGCCTTCTATCAGAACCAGTGTTTCTCCGTCGGAAAGCACGCAGACCTCATCGCCAATGATCAGCCTGTTTATCTTCGCTGGACTGCTCTCCCCGTCGAAAACAAGTGGAGATACGGCCAAAAGGTAGTGCGGTTCAGCAAATTGGTCATCCACCCGGAGAACGGCAAAATCCTCGGTGCAGTTGACGGCCACCACCGTCGCCCGCGGATAGACCACCTCAACGGCCAGCTCAACGCTGTTTACCACATAATCCGAATCGAAACCGATGCTGACCATAGTCGGCCATCCTTCCGGCTGGTTGAGCTCGGGCAGCTCATCGAGGCAGAGGCGGGTCTGATGCACTACCTCCAGCGTCCCGTATCTGGCCTGCAGAAAGCAGCCTTCCGCAGTCTCCCAGTACTGCACAAGCTGCACCGGAGACATGCTTTTTTGCAATGTGAGAGATTCTGCTGCGTAGACCGGTCTCCCCTCCCAGTCCAGGGACAGCTCCACTGCCGCCGTATCATCAAGCAGGCTGTCGAGGTCGCCGAGGTAGAATTCCGGGTCCACCTCCACCCGCCGGTCATCATCAAGGGTGAGGATGTAACGGACACCTTCCTTCGCACTGCGCCGCACACCGTACTGGCCGGGGTCCAGAGTACCCGATATCCTGCTACGGACGACCTCAATGCGGTAGATATACTCGCTGTCCCAAAGCATACCCGACGCATCGGGCGTGGCAACGCGCAGGACGTCTCCCACCTGCAGCCTGTGGACGCAGCCGACATCGCCGCCTACCTGTACTGCACAGTCGGAATCAAACTGCAGGACTGTCTGCACCGGGTGACCGGGAATCTCCATATTTTCGTACAGAAATGTCAATTCTGTCACCTCTGCATCGTCATTCACTGCTGTAACCACCGCTTGAGGGACGTCCCAGTGGAGTACCTCCACCCGATAGATACCATCAGCTGTTCGGTGCAGGGTCAGCTCCGCGGCGCTTTGGACCCAATCCTGCAGCATGTCACAAAGCTGAGCTCCGGTCAGCCTGTCCCTGTCCCATCCGTTGACGCTCCACACGACCAGCTCGCACTCGGGGTCGACCTCAAACCACTGCTGCCCTACCAGGATACGACCCCTGGTGGGGGAGAAGTCCTCAAGAGCACCTTCGCTGGTGATGATTTCCCGGTGAGTCTCAAGGTATGTTACTTTTCCTTCATCGTTGAGATATCCACGCATCATCTGACGCACAGCCGCACCGAGCCGCTCTGCACCGGAAAGGTAAAGCTCCGCCGCCACCGGGTGCTGCTTTCTCCCACCTTCGCCAAAAACATGAAGGACATCCCCCTCAACCGCCGCCAGTATTCCCGAGACCGAACCGTAGGGCGGCCTCCGCCGGCAGGCAGCTGCCAGCAGCTCAACAACCTGCTTGGGCGCCAGGTAATCATTACACCGTAAATCCTCGCACACTGCGTCCAGCAGTCCCTCATCCTCAGCGGCTATGAGGGCTGAGGCCGGATAGGGCGAATCCTCAGGTAATTTTTGTCCCAGCATTCGGAGAACCACCACCAGGGCCTCAGCCAGGTTTACCGGGTCCTCCGCCCGCAGCCGAACTCCTTCGCCCCCATGCATCAGATCAAAGGCCACCGCCGCAGCCAGGTACCCCCGATGTTTCTGTGCCACCTCATCGGCATCGTCCGCCGCAAGTGGAACGGCACTCAACGCCTGTGCAGTGGATTCTTTTCCCTTAAGCTGCACCGCCAGCCGCACAAAATCTCCTCGGCTGACCAGCTCTTCCTCCAGCCGGTCCACCTCCACGCCCAGCGATGTGAGGAGGTGGCGGTCGGCAGTTTCAGCCACGCGGCTAAAATGAGGCAGACTGTGGGTGGTAAATCCTTTCGCTGCAGCGCTGCTTCTGCATAAACCAACTGCCATCAAAAATGCTATCAGGACTGCCAGTAAAGCTCTTTTGCGCAATTTGATTCCCTCCTGGCCAAAAATTGAAGATTGAAATCAACTGTGCCTTCGTAATTATTATCGCCGCTATGGGAAGATGATTTTAGCAATTTTGGCTGCTTATCACCCTCAACCGCTGCCTGGCGCATCCCGCAGCCAGAAGCTGTTGCCTCACAGCTGAAGGATTCTTGCCCCCGACGCTGAAAACCACTATATACAAGTGTGAATCTCAGCAATGCGAATCAATCACTGCGCCGACGGATGCAATTTGCCGCCTGCAACCCGACTGACTGCAGCCAGAGGGAAGCCACCTTCTAACTCGTTTTATCCTTTAAGGAGGAAAGACCGTGAAACAGCTAAGCGTACTGGCCACCGGAGACTCGATAATAACCCGCCGGGTCTCTCAGCACACCCACGATAAATTTTCTCAACTGGTAGATCTGGTGAGAAACTGCGATGTGTCCTTTACCAACCTGGAAATAATGACCCCCGAAGAGCCGAAAACCCCCTCGTCGGAGTTTGGCGGAATGCCGCTGTCCGCCCCACCCTTCATACTGGACGAACTCAAGTGGTTCGGTTTCAATCTCTTCAACGTAGCCAACAACCACGCGACCGATTACACCTACCGGGGGCTTTGCGATACCATTGACCAGCTGAACCGGAGAGAAATGGTCTTCGCCGGCGGAGGAAGGAGCATGGGAGAGGCGCGCTCCCCCGGCTATCTGGAGGTAGACGGCTGCCGGGTGGCGCTTATAGGGGCGGCCTCCTCCTACGTGACCGGTGCTCTCGCCGCCCGTCGGCGAACCGACTGCCGCGGCCGACCCGGCATCAACCCCCTGCGCTTCGACACTGAATTTCTCGTCGACTCCGATATGCTGCAGCACATCGAGGATATAGACCGGGCCATGGGAACCCGCAAGACCACGCAGAGGCGCAAGGAGTTCGGCCTGATTCCCGAGAAGAACCCCGATGCTTACGAGTTCCTCCAGCGCCACTTCATCTGCTCAGATGAGCCGGGCGTCCGCACCACCCCCAATGAAAAAGACGTCGAAGAAATCTGCACCTGGATAAAGGATGCCCGCCGTCAGTCCGATCTGGTGGTGGTCACCCTGCATGCCCATGAGGGACCAGCCTGCGACAGCAACAACGACGAGCCCGCCGCCTTTGTCGAGGAGGCCGCCCGTCAGTTCGTCGATGCCGGCGCTGACATGTTCATCGGGCACGGCCCCCACCTGCTGAGAGGACTGGAGATATACAAAGAAAAACCCATCTTCTACTCGGTAGGCAATTTCATGTTCATGTTCGAGACGGTTGAGACCCTGTCCGCGGAAATGTACGAACAGCAGCAGATGGAGCAGACAGCCACCCCTGCTGACGTACACGATGCCTGGTCTCAGGATGAGGAAGGAAACCCCATCGGTTTCCACGACGACCCCCGCTTCTGGCAGTGCGTGGTGCCGGTGTGCAGCTTCGAGGATGGATCGGTTACTGGCATAAAGCTGCACCCGACAAC
>PUMD01000129.1 GCA_003551215.1 Clostridia bacterium
CGTAATCGTCCTGCAACCACTTGGGGTTTCGCTCACCTAGCGGTTCGCCATCAACTTCTTTGTAATCATCAATCAAACCAGTAATCCACTCACCTCGGTTTTCGGAGTGGCCGTAGTAAGGTAATGTCCTAAACTGTCTGTAAAAAGAGAGCGGTCTGGGCTACCATTGTGGTAGTGAAACCAAATCCCGATTGTGGGATAGAAGGGAGCCCAGACCTATGGACATCTTATCACAGTTGAAGGCGATGGCGCAGCACCAGTATCAGGGCGATGAGGACGTACCGGAGGAACTGACCAGTTCGTTGGTGCGCACGGGGTTTAGGCGGCTGATAGAAGAGCTGTTGGAGGCGGAGGTAGCCGAGTACCTGGGGAGAGAGCCCTACGAGCGGAAGTCCGAGGGGCCCGTGGGTTACCGTAACGGCTACAAGGAGCGCAAGGTGGATACGGCAGAGGGTCGCGTGCCAGTCAATGTCCCGCAGGTGCGAGATGCCGAGGAGACTTACCGTTCTCCGCTTTGGCAGGCCATGCGCAAAAGGACGGAGATACTTGAGCACCTAGTGGTGGAGATGTACGTCAGGGGCCTGTCCACCAGAGACATCGAGGATACGCTGATGGGGCTCGGAGAGGGTCTGTCCGACGAAGAGACCATGTTGAGCCGCAGCAGCGTCAGCAGGGTAACCGAAGTGCTGTGGGAAGAGTATGAGGCTTTCTCCGAGCGCGATCTGTCCGGTTTTGACGTGGTGTATCTGTTCTGCGATGCCGTATACGAGTCGCTGCGTCAGCAGGCTCGTGTCAACGAGGCAGTACTGGTCACCTGGGGGATACTCAGCGACGGCCGCAAGGTGTTGATCCACATGAGCCTGGGTAATAAAGAGAGCCGGGATGATTGGTTGGAGCACCTGCGGGACATGGTGCGTCGAGGGCTGCCCACGCCGTTGACTATAACTACCGATGGGGCCGGCGGTCTCACCGGGGCTGTGCAGACGATGTGGCCAGAAAGCGAGCGGATCCGCTGTTGGGTGCACAAGATGAAGAACGTGCTGAACAAGGTGCCGGAGGAGGTCAAGCCGGAGCTGAAGGCGCGATTGCAGGACATACGGGATGCTCCCTCCCACAGTGCAGGGAAACGCCGCCTGCAGCGCGTGGTGCAGGAGTACAGCAAGGACTACCCTTCAGCCATGAAGAGCCTGGAGACCGACTGGGAGGCCAGCCTGGCGCATCTCAAGCTGCCTCACAAGCACAGAAGGAGCATACGCACCACCAACCTCGTTGAGCGCAGTTTCGAGGAGGAGCGCCGGCGGGCTAAAGTGATACCGCGGTTCCGCAGCGAGAGGGAATGCCTCAAACTGGTCTTCGGTGTGCTGTGGAGAGCCAGTGAGCGCTGGCGAAAGGTGACCTTCAGTGAACACGAACAAAGGCAACTGCAAGCTTACCGGGACATCAAAGAGCAGCAACGTCGAAAGCAACGTGAGAAATCGTCGTCAGAGGAGGACTCCACAGTGGCATGACCCGGATCAATTTTACAGACACTTTGTGACTTGACCCTTAACACGTGAGGCGGAGTTTCTTTGACCCACATGGTGTGCGTCAAAATACCCCCGCTCAGTCATGTGATTTCGCTAGTTTTGCAGCAGCTGATTTGCTTTGACTTCCTATTCTGTGTGCCATATACTCTTTCGTATCAGTTTGCGTTCGGGGTGGTTTGGATTCCGTAATACCTTGACCTTTTTGGGAACAGAGAA
This sequence comes from Clostridia bacterium, assembly GCA_003551215.1. Classification (GTDB taxonomy): domain Bacteria; phylum Bacillota; class Sulfobacillia; order SLMV01; family SLMV01; genus PUMD01. The sequence continues at coordinate 1,743 of PUMD01000129.1, forward strand.
CAGTAGAACTGGAGGCTGCACATGTATTTTGAGAGCAATAAGGGCACATTTTACTATGAAGATCATGGAAGAAAGGACAAACTGGCGATAGTTTTTTCACATGGTGTCACTATGGATCATCATACTTTTGACAAGCAGGTAGAATCCTTGGAAGGCAAGTACAGGGTTATAACTTGGGATATGCCTTTTCATGGTAAATCTTCGGGTCTTGAAAAGAGCGCAAATTATTCTGAGGTGACCGGCGGCATTATTATAGAACTTCTGGAGCATCTGGACATCAACAGGGCCGTATTGGTCGGACAATCGCTTGGTAGCACTGTGACTCAGCATGCCGCTGTCAAAGCCCATGAGAAAATTGCCGCCACAGTTCATCTAGGTGGGGTCTCACTGCATCCCAAATTCACCCCTTTACTCACACTTCTCAATCCCATCTTGGCATTTTACATTTGGATTTTCCCCAGCAAAATGCTGTATAGATTATTTGCTCACCACAAAGCAATTAGAGAAGATACACGGGCTTATCTGGAAGATACTGCCTCCCGGGCAGGGAAAAGTGTTATCTCTTCCCTCACAAGGGAAATGATTAGAGATATGGTTGCCGGTATACCAGCACCCCTTGAACAACCTATGTTGATTACATATGGAGAGCATGAAGCGGGATTTCTCAAGAAACTGTCCCACAAATGGCATGAAGGAAATCCACACAGCCATCTAGCGGTAATTGAAGATGCCCATCACATTGCGAACCAGGACAATCCTGAGGATTTCAATCGTGCTGTCGTAAATTTCCTTAAAGAGGTCGGTGTTCAATAAAACACCATCACTTGGTGAACTTGTTTGAAGCCTATTTAGCCAATGAACAACATAAGGAGAAACAGGGCGCTTCGCGTCCGCCTTGAGCGAAGCTCGCTGAAGACTCCAATGAAGTGATGGTGATGGGTATCCTGTGTGTTTGCAGCAGCAAACACCTTCTGCTATCAACATCCGCGATTATTGTCCTTGCTCCAGTTCAGCGATCAAAAAAGCGATACTGGTATTCGCGCAAGCCGTGCACTGCAGTCGGCACAAATACCCCTTCGTAGTTGGAGTTGCACATTCAGACCATACTCCGGACTACCCCGCGCCTCCCAGTCCACTGACATGATGTCAGTTCCTGTCAGAGCTCTGTGGATGAACTTGCAGGTGGCGACCTACTGCTCAGGCTCGACTCCGCTGCACAGACAATCCACCACCGCACCGGCCAGATCATCTGCCCAGCTGTCGTCCTGCCCTTCGAGGGTTTGCTCGTCATTCCACAGCTGGGCTGCAGCCAGGGAATCCAGGGTGCCAGAAATAATGTGGGCCATCAATCGGGCGTCAACATCACGGAACTCTCCCATCTCTGCTCCCTCAGAGACGAACTCGGCCAGCGAGTTCATTATGTCTTTTTTGATGCTCAGCGCCCGCTGCTTGAACTCACCCCCCATGCCCCATGATCCCTGCAGCAAAAAGCGGAACTGTCGCCGCCGACGGTCTGCCCCTCGAACCACCTCGCTTACCAGTCGGCGCATTCTCGTCCTGCTGGCATCCTCTGAGCTTATGATCTGCACAATCTGATCCCGGTATCGCTTCAGGACATCAAGCAGTACCGTCTCCAGCAGTTCTTCTTTGCTGCAGAAGTAAAGGTATATAGTCCCTTTGCCCACCCCCGCCTCGGAAGCCACTTCCTGCATGGTTGCTCCCTGGTAACCGCTGCGGGAAAAGGTAGTCAGAGCTGCATCCATTATCCGACGCAATTTATCATCTTTGGCGTAAGATGAGTTAGAATCCATCGTTTCCCCTTCCTCCCGGGTCAAAATCTGCATCTACTGATGAACCTGTTCCGTATGAATGATGAAACCGCATAATTAGCATTTGATGCTCATATTGTGCGACCACTAACTCAGCTTCAGCCTGCAGACGCTCCACCCGGGCGCTCAGAAGCTCGAGCCTGGTTGCCATGTCTTCCTGATGCTTGTGCATGGTCCTGCGGTAGTTCTCCTGGGCGAGGGCTTCGGCGGCTTGCTTCTGTCTGACCTTTTGCTCCTTGGTTCGAATATCGCGGTAAAGATTGCGCACCTGCGTTTCAATCTGCCCCTTTATCATCCTCTTGCCCAGCTGCGCCTCCCGCAGCTCGAGTTCGGCGATATCCTCAGCGTATCCGGAATCCCCACCTGCATCACTATCGAAGCCGATTATGTCAGCTATCCAGGTGAATTCCGGGGCACCGGGATCAAAGTCGCTTCTTCTGACCACCCGGAGCCTGTATTCAGCCAGGTTGATCATCTCCTCTATCTCAGTGGTTTCGAAACGGTCTTCCAAGGCCCGCTCTACCTTTTCGTCGATGCTGTCGACTTTTAGAACCCGAAAACGAGGCGGCGCCTCGGCCAGCTGTAGCTGGTCGTTTTCATCATAGTCCAGAAGCTGTTTCAGGGCACGCTCGGCCTTCTCCTGCTGCGCCAGCACTTCGTCAGCAATGCCGATAGTCGCCTGCAGCTGCTGTTGGGCTTGCAGCAGCTCTGCCCTGTTAATCAGGTCCTCTTCGAACATCTCTTGTGCCGTTCGTACAGCCTCTCTGGCCACTCTGACTGCTGCGCGGGTGGGGCGCCGCAGGACCTGCATAATCTCAACTGAACGATAGGCCAGCTTGACCTGCAGTGTCAGGTCTTCCTCGGTGGCATCCATTTCAGCATCAGCGATTCGGTACGAACTTCTCGCCTGTCTTTCATAAAGTGAAGCGGCGTCAGCATCACCAAGCACATCCTCTATCCAATCTGCAGTATCCTGCGCCTGCTTCCACTCCAACCTGGCTTTGTCCCTACGAACCTCTGCTATCTCCATTATCGGGGAGCGCTCCAGCGCCCGGCCAACCGCATCAGGTATTTCCATTTTGGCATCGGATTCGCCTGCGCCTGCAGACAGATTGAACAACATCAGCGAGCCTGCCATCAGTACGATCACCAGTGCCGCACTAGCGAGTTTCTTCATAATCCTCCTCCTTGCCCTCTTCGGCGCTTCTTCCCCGCACAAGTGTAGCGTAGAGGCAGGGAACAACCAGCAGGGTGAGCATGGTTGATGCGACAAGCCCTCCCAGCACCGATACGGCCATTGCATTCTGCAGCTCCGCACCTGCCCCTCGCTCCAAAGCCATGGGCAGCAGCCCCAAGACGGTGGTACACGATGTCATCAGTATGGGACGCAGACGGATGCCGGCAGCGCGGGCTATGGCTTCTTTCAGTCTGTGGCCGCGGTCGCGCAGCTGGTCTATGTAGGTTATCATCACGATGCTGTTGTTCACCACGATACCCGCCATCCCGATAACCCCTATGATCGCCGGGACGGAAAGCGGAATGCTCCACAGCCCGAGGCCACCCACGACGCCGACTAGCGCCAGCGGTATGGTTACCATTACTATTATCGGGTGCAGAAGCGACTCAAATTGGGTCGCCAGCACCATGTAAACCAACACACAACCTGCCAGGAAAGCGTAGCCGAGAACCTCGAACGCCTCATACATCTCGGCGGTCTCCCCCCCGTAGTGTATGGCATAGCCGGGAGGGAGCTCGATTTCATCTACTTTGGCCCGCACGTCGGCCATCACTTCACCCAGGGTACGTCCTGTAAGGTCAGCAGTGACCTCCACCCGGCGGACCTGGTCTCGCCGCGATATGGAAATGGGGCCCGGCTGCATCTGCACATCGGCCAGCTGTGATAATGTCGGCATTCCTCCCTCAGGGGTCAGCAGGGTGATGTTTTCTACCGCCCGTATGCTCTCGGTATGACGGTCGGGGTAGACCACTCTGATGTCTATCTCGCTGCCGGCACCCCGGTAGCTTGTGGCAACCTCCCCCTGCACTGCCCCCCTAATCATCATGGCCACTTCAGAGGCGGAAAGACCGTGGCGTCCCACTGAACGTCTGTCAATTTGAAATCGGGCCTCCGGAGCTCCTTGCTGATAGGAACTCCGCACGTCGGTCGTTGCATCAACCCCTCGAACCGCGGCCTCGATCTCCTCGCTTCGCTGCCGGAGCACATCGAGGTCATCGCCCAATACAGAAACGGCAATGGGCTCTCCCATCGCCTGTTCTGAACCCGCTATGCCAGAGGCCAGAGACACGCTGATCTCCGCTCCGGCAATCTCTCCGACTTCCCTGCGAATCTGGGCAATGACCTCCTCGGTCTTTGGCATACCCCGCTCCCAGTCGACAAGGCGGACCATGAGCGACCCTTCATCGGGAGAATCGTCACCCAACATCATCTGCCCCAGGGACTGTCCGGCGGAGGCGTAGACATAACTGATGTCATCCCTGCGACTCAGCACAGCCTCAACCTGATTGAGAACCTCATCAGTTCTATCCAGCGCAGTCCCGCGCGGCAGGTCCACCTCTATATCGATCTCCCGCTGGTCCATCTCGGGGATAAACACGCTGGGCATTCCAGTCGCAATCCATATCGACAGTGCAAATAATACTACCGCCACGGTCATAACCAGTGCTCTTTTGCCAAGAGCACCGCGAACCAGACTGTCGTAGCGCTCTGCAAGGATCTGCTGCAGCCGGGCACTGCGAGAGGCAAGGGCCCCCTCGGTCGTCGGCGGCTGCCGCAGAAAAACAGCCGCTATCATTGGGATGAAGGTCAGGGAAACCAGCAGGGAGCTGGCCAGGGCAAAAGAGATGGTCATGGCCAGCTGGCGAAATATCTGGGCGGCCATTCCTTCTATAAAAAGAACCGGTACAAACACTGCCACGGTGGTGAGAGTGGAGCCCGTGACTGCTCCTGCCACCTCTCCCGTTCCCTGCAGCGCAGCCTCCGATGGGGTGGCGCCCTCCTCCCGGTGCCGAAAGATGTTCTCCAGGATGACCACGGAGTTGTCAACCAGCATGCCAACGCCAAGTGCAAGGCCTCCCAACGAAACAAGATTCAGCGTTATGCCGGAGAAGAACATGAAGGCAAACGTTGCCACAACAGAAATAGGTATGCCCAATCCAATCACGAAAACTGTCCTGAAATCAGCAAGGAATAGATACAGAATTGTCACTGCCAGCAGACCGCCGAAGACAACGTTGCTGCTGACGGTAGCAATGGCGCGGTTGATAAAGCGCGACTGATCGGTCACCACTGTGAAATTAAGATCCTCGGGCAGCTCCTTTTGCAGCTCATCCAACACCCGGTGTATGTTCGCGGCAACCGCCACCGTGTTGGCACCTGACTGCTCCCCCACTCTCAGGGTAACGGCGGGACTGCCGTCGAGCCGGGGCCGCGACTCCTGCTCCGCCTCGGTGATGGTTACGCTGGCTATGTCCTCAAGCGCAACGTGACCACCGCGGGGAGTGGGAATGGTCACAGCACGTATGTCGTCCAGAGACACGAACTCGCCCATGGTTCGCAGCGTCAGCCGTTGCCCTGCCTCGATCACATGACCTGCCGGGAGATCGAAGTTCTCTCTACCCAGTGCCTCGGCTATGTGCATGTGGCTGAGCCCATAGGAATTGAGGTAAGCCGGATCAACCTCCACCCGGACCTCCTCGCTTATCCCACCCTCAACATCTACTGAGGCTACCCCCTCTATCCGTTCGAGCCGGTCCTCCACCAGCTCGGCCGCCCGGGTCAGCTCAACCAGCTCATAGGGCCCCGACAGGCTGAGCCGCATCACCGGCATCATGGCAGGATCGGTCTTGATCACGACCGGGGCCGCAGCATCATCGGGCAGGTAGTCTCGCACGCGGTCAATGGCTTCCCTGACGTCAAGAGCGGCCATGTCCACATCGGTACCCCAGTCAAACTGAGCCACTACAATTGATGTTCCCTCCGAAGACTCAGAGGAGATCTGTTCAACTTCGCCCACTGTTGCCAGGGCTTCCTCCAGCGGTCGCGAAATTAACGTCTCAACCTCGTGAGGACCGGCTCCGGGGTAATCGGTAACCACAGCTACTGCGGGGAAATCCATTTCTGGAAGCAGATCAGCGGGGATATTGAACAGTGCCACCAGCCCCAGAAACACTACGATCAGGACCACCATGAGCGTCCCAACCGGGCGGTTTATCGCCAGCCGGGCAAGAGGCATTATTCTCTCTCCTCAACTATGTTAACCGGGGTGCCGTCTTCGAGGTATTCCACTCCATAGTAAACCACCACATCATCTTCATCCAGTCCGCTGCGCACCTCAGCGAAATCCTCATCCTGCATTCCCAGCTTCACGGAGCGCCTGCGGGCTACTCCGTCCTCCACCGCGAAGACGTAATACTCATCGCCACGAACAGACAGCGACTCGCGGGGAATGATCAGTACATCTTCTGCCCTCTCCTTAACAAATCTGACTTCCGCCGTCATCCCCGGACGCAGGCCAGCCTCGGGGTTGTCAATAAGGATTCTGACCGGGTACATGCCCCTTTCGGGGTCGGTGGTCGGGGCGATCTCGCTGATTGTTCCGATGAACTCATTATCAACCGCAGGCACCTGTACGGTCACCTGGTCTTTTTGCTCTATCAATCCCACTATTCTATCTGTGACTAGAGCCTCAACGCGGATGGGATCTATGTCCACTATCCCGACAGTCGGCATCCCGACATCGACCAGATCTCCTGGCTCAACCTGAACATATGCAACCCTTCCGTCTATTGTTGACTCCAGCAGCGTATCCTCCAGCGCATTCCTGGCTGCCTGCATAGCCGCTTTGGCCTCTCGAATCTGGGCCTCAGCTGCCCTGATTGCTTCCTCCTGCGGCCCTGCAATGGCCAGATTGAGCTGAGCCTCGGCGGATTCCAGCTGTGACTGAGCCGAGGCATACTGCATTTCTGCCTCTCGCAGCTGCGCTCCCGAAATTACCTCCTTCTCATGCAGACGCTTCATACGTTCATACGTCCACTCAGCACTCTCAAGGGCCGCGCGGGCTCCCTTAACGGCAGCCTCTGCCTGCTGAATCTCTTCATCCCGCGCTCCGGCGCGAACCTGGTCCAGCTGGGCCTGGGCCATCTCCACAGCGGCTTCCGCCTGCTGCACCTGCGGAGTAATATTGGAATCATCCAGGCGCACAAGGGGTTCCCCCTGCTGCACCCTTTGTCCCATGCTGACATAAACTTCTTTTACCTGCCCGCCCATCATGGGGACAAGATCAACTGAGGCACGGGCAGAGGTTTGGCCTGTGACCCACGCGGTATCCTGAATATCGCCGCGCACCACGTGAGCAACCTCAACCGCAACAGCCTCCGGCCCCTCCTTTTGGGCTTCGTCTTCTGCCCGCATGGGTACAACGTATAAATGGGCAAAGGCAAAAGTCGCAGCAACCAGGAACAAAAGACCGCCAGAAAGCCACCATTTGAACTTTCGGAGCCAGTTAACAACATCTCCGGGAAAAATCCGTTCGGACACGCTTCACCTCCAGAACTGACCAGTCAGTTCTAATAACAACATTTTAGGGTATAACAGCAGCTTTGCCAACTCCCTGCGGCCAAAGAGACGGCGAGAGAGTACGGATTTCGAGCTAACGGCGCTCGAATCCGCTTGCCTAACACCGGCAGCAGCAATATTATTGATGTGGAGTGAAATAAAAAATATCTGTGCAATCTTCGGGGCAGGGTGAATCTTTGGATGATTCCCGACCGGTGGTAAAAGTCCACGAGTCCCGCATGGAGTCAACCAGGGACAGAGCTGGTGGAATTCCAGCACCGACGGTAGAGTCCGGATGCGAGAGGGTTGCCCAAAGCTGACACTTCAGCTCCGGAGCCGCATGGCTTTGGAGCTTTTTTACTGTCCCCGCACTTAAGGAGGAGAGCACCATGTCTACTCAGCGACTGGTTATCATCGCCCTCGTTGGGGCTCTGTCAGCACTGCTTATGTGGTTTCAATTTCCCCTTATACCTCAGGCTCCTTTCCTGGAATATGATTTCAGCGACATACCGGTCATGATTGGCACATTTTCTCTCGGTCCCACTGCCGGGGTAATGATCGCGACAGTGAAGGTTGCTGTCTTCTTCCTGACCAAGGGGAAAAGCGGTCCAATCGGGGCTTTCATGAACTGGGTATCAACTGTGAGCTTCGTCCTGGTTGCCGGACTGTTTTACTGGCATCTGAGGAAAGACCCCAAGGGAGCGCTGCTCGGAATGCTGCTGGCAGCTTGTGTGTCCACGGGGCTGATGGTCCTCGTCAACATATACATCGCGCTTCCCCTGTGGGGAATCCCGTCTCAGCAAATCGCAGGACTGGTCAAGGCCGCCGTAATTCCCTTCAATCTGCTGCGGGGTGTCATAAGCACCGTGCTGACTATGCTGCTTTACCGCCGGGCAGGTGAGATAATAGCCACAAACCTTTGAGACAGCAGGTGCCTGTATTAGTTTGTGAGGCCGTCATGCGGTATAGTTTAGGTAAAGGGGGGATTTTATGCCCGTTTTCACGGTGAGGGGTAAAGAAGAGCTATCGCAAATCCTGCAGCAGGCGAACATTGGGCAACGACCCGCTTTAATAAAGGTGAACTGGACATCCCCGCACCAAGGCATGTATACAGAACCGGCCACGCTGAAAATGTTTTTGTCTGTGCTGTCGCGGCCAGTAGTTTTGCTGGAAAGCTATACTGTGGCTCGCACACCCTGCCCGGTGGATGAACTGCCC
>PUMD01000186.1 GCA_003551215.1 Clostridia bacterium
CGAACCCGTGATCAGCTCCGCTGCGAAACCGACTGCTATCCCGGCCATAACTCCGCTTATCAGACCCAGATTCATCGGCAGAGACTGCGCGGCCACCGCCACCGTCCCGGCTGACAGGGCAGCAGCTGCTGCTTTCGGGTTATCGCACGCCCCTATGAGCACTGCCAGGAAAGTGAGCGGAACGGCAAAATCCAGCTCCCAGTGTTCCGGCACGTGGGACCCGAGAAATATTCCGGCCGCGCTGAATACCTGCCAGGTCAACCATATGGGCACCGACGCGCCCACGTAGTACCAGTGCCGCTGCGGATGCTGACAGTCTTTCAGCCGAAGGACCGACACTGCATATCCCTGATCTGTGAGCATGTAGGAGTATATCAGCTTCTTCCATGCGGATAGATCCTGAAAGTGAGGCGCAATGGAAGCGCTGTAGACAACAAAACGCAGATTTACCACCAGGGCAGTGTATATTACCGCAAAGGAGGCAGCACCTGCCCCCAGCAGCTGCATGGCGGCCAGCTGGGAGGCACCGGCGAACACCGCAAGGGACATCAGCATGGCCATGCCGCTGCTTAAGCCCGCCCCCACCGCGGATATCCCCGCTATGGTGGCAAAGGGCACCACCCCCAGCAGTATGGGCGCTATATCGCGTGCCCCCTCCCGCAAGTACTGTCCTCTGCGGTCATCTTCAACTTGCTCGGAGTCGGGCTGCCTGTGCGGTCTGCTCATCGAATAACAGTCTCCCTACCCTTTTGACCGTCAGCGGCCGCAGATTGGTGCTGCATGAGAGGGCGGCAGTATTGAGCGTCGAAAGTTTGAAGTTCCACTTTCATTTAACCGCGGTCAGCCGGGGATCGCCCTCCAGGGGACACTCCAGCTCCACCGTCAGCTTGACCGCAGGCTTGATGGCAGCATCCACCTCATCGAGGTCGACGGGCATTTTCCCGTCAGAAAACCAGTCGTACATGGCCTGTCCAGCTCTGCCTCCGTTGTGGGTGGGCCGCACCTCACTGAACCCGGCCTTCTTCAACCAGCGCGTCCAGGTTTGCCCCGAGGGATGCTCGGTGCGGGATTTGTTCGCAGAAGTGATAAAAGGGCTGAGTTCCTCCATCACCCCGACCGTGAGGTCTGAGAAGACGGGAACAGGCCTACCGATGACATCCAGAAGATTATCCCTGGGCAGATCAAGGGTGATCCCGTACTGCAGGACGTACTCCTCCTCGATGTTTCGGTCGTAGACAAGCAGCCTCGACCTGTCCTGAGGGACGGATAGTATCCATATCTCCCGCTCGCGTCCGTTTCGGTAGCGGGCGAGCCCCTCGTAGTGGATGCGGAATCTTCCCCCGGGTTTGAGCACCCGGTAAAACTCCCTGACTATCGATTGAGGATTGGGCGTCTGCTCCACCGAAGATGCTGCCATCACGCCGTCGAAGTAACCGTCGGAAAACGGCAGGACATCTCCCGCCTGGTAGCTGACAAAGCGGGCGTTGGTGATTCCCAGTCTTTCGGCGTTTTGGGTGCAAATCTCCACCCTCTTTGCCGATGCGTCAAGTCCCACCACCTCCCCAGCCACCGTGGCCACCGGCAGCGAGGGCCATCCGTCCCCCGGCCCGAAATCCAGCAGTCTCCCGCCCTCCCCTTCAGTCGCATACAAAAAATCCAGGGCCGACGCATAGCTGGCCCAGTGCTTGCTGTTATATGCGTCGAATGGCTTATACAGTATGGGGATGGAGTACCCCGATTGCGATTCCATGTCATCGTACAGCAATATGTCAGTTGTGCAGATTTCCGGCTGCAGGTTCTCTTCGATCCACTCCAATATGCTCAAAACCCACTGCACTCCCTTCTTCAACCTCACCCGGGACCACCAGCTCCGGTCAATCCCGCCCCGCGGAACATACCCTCACCACTCATTGACCGGGGCTTTGACCTTCATGCGACCGTGGTTGGACACGGAGGATCAACGTGCATATAAGATATGTTACAATGACCGCAAGAAGCGGTCAATTTATGAAATACCGCAGACGGCATCCTAGTGCGACCGTGCTCGCTGGTCGAGCACCTCATAGACCGGGAGGGCGGCCAAGACTAATACTTCAATATACCACATGATTAAAAGCCCACTGCATCGGCTGCAGTTCGGATGAGCAGTGCTTCATTACTCGAAGGACAAAGGGGCTACCTCAGCTAACGGGAAAAGGCCAGGGGGGTACGTTGTGTGCAGTGATGCTTGCGGAGGACTGCTCAGCAGTTTCTACAAGACATCAAAGGGCCTTTCAGTGCTGCTGTACCGTCGGCGGGGTCATTCAACAGACTGTGTCAGAACCACGGCTCTGTGGCCGGGCAGAAAGAAAAAACGGCAACTGACCGCAGCAGCACTCCATCGCCGCAGGGTGTGCTGCACTGCAGCTCATACCATGGTTGCCCGCAGAAAAACTGGCCAGCTGCGTCCCGCTCGTTGGTGGCAATCGGGCTTCGCTGACGATGCCACAAAATGCGGAATGTTTCCGGATCGCCGTCAGCATCCAACTCTATGTCCTTCATCCCTTCCCTTTGCGCTCGGGCCGCAGGGGCGCTCGACTCTCGCTGTTTACGCACTGCCAACCGCATGGTGGATCCGCAGGATTATACACCCAGGGCGCGCGTATCCGCCTGGATTAGGGTAGGCGGCCCCCAGGGCCTCAGGGCGACTTCATCTGCCGGTCTCCGCGCAGCCTTCAACGTCTCACTCAGAGACTGTGAATTTTCTCGCGAGATCCCGCAGTCGCTTCAGTGCATCCTCATCCAGACAGTAGCATACGCTGGGCCCTTCAATCCGTCCCTGTATCAATCCGGCCTCCTTAAGCTTCTTGAGGTGCTGCGATACAGTGGACTGCGATATGGGCAGCTGTTCGACAATGCTGCCCACAATACATCGCGAATCCGGGGGCAGCTGAGAAAGAATCTGGACTATCCTCGCACGGTGAGGATTACCCAGCGCCCTGCAAAGCCCGGCAAACTCCATTACCTCATCGTCATACATGCTCCCCTGCAGCCTTTCGGGCGGTAATGCGGGCGGAATATATCACGTCACTGAGATCAAACTCCTGCGACCAGTCTTCGACTATCTCGCCACTGTCCTCCTCGGGGACAATATTGATATCCTTCAGCCCGGCTTGCTGCATGATGCTGTGGGCCTCCCCGGTAGTCATTGCACCGGTCACACAGTTGCACTGCCCGGAAAGGGCATCTTTCATTTCCTGAGGCAGCCGGGTTTTTTTGAGAATATCGCTGATGGCAACCCTGCCCCCGGGCTTGAGCACCCGGTAGATCTCCGCAAAGACTGATTCCTTGCATGGAGACAGGTTAATGACGCAGTTTGAAATGACCACATCCACCGTTTCGTCCCCCATGGGAATGTGCTCTATCTCGCCCAGGCGGAACTGCACATTGTCAACGTTCTGCTCCTGAGCGATGTTTCTGGCCCTGTGAAGCATCTCAGCAGTCATGTCCACTCCGATGGCTTTTCCGTCAGGCCCAACTCTGTCTGCGGCCAAAAAAACATCAAACCCGGCTCCGCAGCCCAGATCCAAGACTGTTTCTCCTTCCTTGAGGTTGGCTATCGCCGTAGGATTGCCGCAGCCAAACCCCAAAAAAGCCTCGGCAGCCTCTGTGTTGAGGTCATTTTCCGAATAACCGTGCAACGTGGCTGTCTCGAGCATACCATCATTAACAGTTTCGCAGCATCCGGCTGAGGGCTCGCAGCAGCTGGTCTGAAGCGCGCGGGCGTAATGCTTTCTGACGGACTGTCTTTCGTCCACGATAATCCCTCCTTTATCGTAATTGTACGATGAAGCGGCAGGCCGGTCAATTAGAAAGCCAACCGATTGGAGATTCCTGCGGAGGTCCCTGCAGTTATAAAGAGATGATTCAGCAGGATTAGCATCATGGCGACAACGCGGCCCTCAGATCAGACCATTTATCCCCGGTAGATCAACACCGCCTTAGAAAGGCCTCTGCATCCCTCCGTGTCGGTCGTTGAGCCGGCAGTCAGAGGAGCTGAGTTTGCAGCTTGTGCTTCAGTGGCAAAAGCTGGCTCCTCTGTTATCCTTTTGCCCTCGTTCCCCCTCGGACCTTGTAATGAGTACTGAACCGCGCCAGGCAGGATCCATCGCGAGTGCATCGAAAGAGGCAGTTACCGACCCCACCATACATCAAGACCAGCAGCGTCAGGGACCTGAAAACGAGGGGGAAAGAAAACCATGGCAACATATGCCTACGATCTGGTACTTAAAAATGGGCGGGTCATCGACCCGGAGCACGAGATGGACTCGGTTTTGGACGTCGGAGTGAAAGACGGACGCATAGCCGCAGTGCAGGCAAGCATATCGGGAACAAAGGCGCGCGAAATCATCGACCTGGAAGGGTATCTGGTTTTTCCCGGCGTGATAGACAGCCACGTTCATGTGGGGAAAAACAGGGGGATCGGCTACCGGATGACCGCAGCAGCCGGAGTGACAACTCTGGTCGATTTCGGCAGCAGCATGGAGGAATTTGCCGAGGAGTTCGCGCAGCGGGGAGTCGGTCAGAATGCGGGCTCGCTATATTCCATAAACCGGGATCTGAGCAGCCGGGATGCCGGCCGCAGTGAAATCGAGCGGCTGGTGGATGAGGCGCTGGCCGCGGGATCTCTGGGGATAAAGATCGTCGGGGGTCATCACCCCCTCACCCCCGAGACTACCTCCACCATCATTGACGTGGCCAATGATCGCGGCTGCTACATCGCTTTTCACCTCGGCACCACGGAAACCGGCAGCCACATAGAGGGAGTCAGGGAAGTGCCGGCTCTCGTGGGTGATAACAGGCTTCACGTGGCCCACGTCAACAGCTACTGCCGTGGCATGATTGACACCCCCGCAGAGGAAGCGCTGGAGGCTGCATCTGTTCTGCACGGACTGAAGGGTCAGGTGGTATCCGAATCGTATCTGGACACCATCAACGGCACGGGAGGAAGGTGCTTCGACGGCAAACCGGTCAGCCACGTGACCCGTATCTGCCTTACCATGAAGGATTATCCCCCGACCACCGACGGCCTGCGGCAGGCCATAGCCGACGGATACGGCCACGTGCGCGTGCAGCGAGGAGGACGCATGGTCCTGATCACCGGAGGTGAGGCAGTCGAGATCTGGGAGGAACGGGACACCGAAGTATCAATGAGCTTTCCGGTAAACTCGCCGCAGGCCACTTTCATCTGCGCGACTGCTTGCGGGCCTGATGACGAATTCATCGTTGATGCCATATCAACCGACGGTGGGGCCATTCCGCGCAACGTTGCCGTCGAGCGCGGCATGGCGCTGGTGCGGTACGGGGCGCTCAGCCTCAGCCAGCTGGCAGAAAAGCTTTCGGCTGCTGGGGCCGACATGTTCGGACTGACTTCCAAGGGACATCTGGGTGAAGGTGCAGATGCCGACGTTACGGTGATAGACCCACAGACGGGGACCGCCCACATGACCGTAGCCTCTGGCCGCATCATCATGCTGGACGGCGTAGTCTTTCCCACTGAAGGTAGGATGATAACCACAGAATGCGGCGCAAAGACAGTAAAAGAGGCGGGCTTCGCCTGCGAAATAGCCGACCTGCAAAACAGCCGCCTATACCGCTGAGCACCCGGAGAAGGACTGCCGATTGACCGCACCTGCTGATTGTCGGGTATATCCACCGGGTCGGCAGGTGCATTTCCCCTCTGAGACAGGGATTTCTTCCCCTGGATCACAGCTTCTCCGCATGCTCACTCACACATCCTGATAAGATGCCGGCGAATTACACAATCTCCTGGCTGCGCGCCTTTGATACCACACAGCAAATATCTCATGCAGACCGCCTGACGGGCAGCAATTCTCCCTGAGCTGCATCAGACCCCGAAGCTTCATTCGTTGCGAAGCACCGTCCTGCTCTGCGGTGTACTCCCAGCCCATCTTCTGCGTAACTTCCGGCCTGCAGAAGCAGGATTCCCACCCAGAAGGCGCTGATGACAGTGCGAGAGGTGTTTGTAACCACCCTCCGCGGCAGGGCAGAAGCAAAATCTGAGAGCAAATTGAGGTTCAAAGCAATAGGAGATCAATGCTCATACGGAAAGCAGGAGCGGAAGGACGCATAACCGGCTGAAAAGGGACAACCTACCGCAATTTTCTCCACACATCAGCAATACATGCGAGAAGATCAATGTCTCTGACGACACCCACGACTGTACATCCATCGCTGTCGTACACCGGCATTACCCTCAGATTGCGTTTTAGCATAACATTCAGAACATCAGAGGCTGGATCTTCAGAGTGTATTTTCTCTTTGTCATTAGGCTGCATAAGCGCCTTAACCTGAAGAGAAAACCCTACTTTCAAGTCTCGTTCGGTTTTCTCAACTAACTCACGGGAACCATAAGACAGCAGCGAACTGGACTGGAATATCTCGTGTTGTCGATAGCTCTTCGTCAGATGTTTGAGAGTTCGCAGGATATCATTGATGCTTAACAACCCTATTATTCTATCATCTTCCTCAACCACGAAAACGTCGCAGACTCTCGCATCGTGTTGACACTCCAAAAGACTATCAATGACATCATCCAGGCAGTCATCTTTCCTTATCAACCGAAAGCTTCCCAGTGGCTTCATGACATCCCCAGCTCTAAGGTTAGTCATCGCTGGATCACCTCTTAAGCAACATTATATTAGGGCGGCATGTGTTACGCCACTGGGTTTAGGAAAATTGTTTCGATTGCGCTGCTTAACCGCAGACGGATATTCCGACAAGCGACAACTCAGCCCGGCATCTCCTTCTCCCTTTCCACTCTCTCGCCGCATCAGGCTCTGGGTGGCATCTGGCTGCAGTTGCTGCCACCTCTGTGCGAGACCGTGCCCGCTTGAAATTCATTGAAGCCAGACAGGTCAACCTGACCCGGAGGGTACATAGAAACGGCTGTTCAACAAAGCGCCGGCGTCTGCCTGTGAGAGGCATCCTTGCGCTGACGGCGGCGGGCCAATATGTGATGTGCTCCGTTCCTCCGGGACGGAAACGATGAGGCAGATATCACCGGATGACCTCTTTGAGCCGCGCAATCGCCACCCTGACACCCCATCACATGTACATGCGCATTTCACCGCCACGCAGTCCTTCTCCAATTTTAATTTATCTCAGGTCATTTCCACCGGGTAGCGGCTTCCAAGGGCAGTTGCTCAGACTCAGGGATGCCGAACCCCATCCACGGACATCGGTATGTTTCTCATGATTCGCCCCGGATACTGACATACCCATTGGCATCGCGGACAGCCCCTGCTCCGCAGCACTATGACGGGTCTGCCGTCACGTTCAACATTCAGGGACAACTGCATCTGCAGCTGATCACATTACTGCACACTCAGACGATTGCACCCAGTATACTCCACCATACTATAGTCAAAGCTGCCAGGGTGAGCATGGCTATGATCTCAGTAACAATTCCCACCTTGAAGAAATCGAAGGTTGAGAAGTAGCCGAAACTATAAGCGATGGCGTTTGGAGGGCACCCGATTACCAGCAGGAAAGCGAAGGAGGTGAACATTCCCAAAGTTAACGCTATAACCGCCGGATTGATTCCTGCCATTTGAGCTATAGGTATGGCGATCGGGATTATCAAAGACGCTGAAGCGACATTAGCCATTATCTCGGAGAATAGAGAACCAAACACTGCCACTCCTATGAACAGTATTATCCACCCTCTTCCCTCGAAAAGAGGAAAGAAAATATTTGCCAGAAACTCTGCTGTTCCTGTGTAATCCATTGCCCTCCCTAACGATATTCCGCCACCGAATATAAGAAATGACACCGCCCAGGGTATCTCTTTGTTCAGAGTGCTCCAGTCAACCAGGCCCAAAGCGCTGAGTATGAGTACCCCCAATACCGCCACGACTGAATAGTCGATTTGATGAACACCAGTCGTGAGAAACCCCACAAATACGAGGCTCGTGACAGCCAGAGTAATCACTTCTTTCCTGCTCAAGGGGTCATCTGTTACGGCCCTTTGCATCTCTCGTTTGGGAAACCGAAGTGACGTGTCAGGACGTAGTACCAGGTAGACGACACCCCAAACTACAGGTATGCCTATCAACGCAACGGGAAAAGCATGTATCATCCAGTCCCAAAAAGTAACTCGAATGCCGGTGAACTCTTGCAAGAACGCCACAGCTACCATGTTTCGTCCACCGCCCGCCAGGGTGCTCATACCACCAGTCGAGCAGCAGAAGGCCATAGAGATGACGAGAAATTTGCCAGTGCTGCTTCCCGGTTTGATCTCAGCGGCCCTCATCAACGGCAAAAGAGACATCAGACCCAGTGTAACAGCGGAGACATCATGCATCCAGCCTGACAGGATGCCAAACAGATAACAGGCGAAGAAGGAGAACTTAACCACATTATTGCCGCAGCGCCTGAGCAATATGTTCCCCAGTCTTCGCGTCAAACCTACCTGCTCAGCAATATTAGCCAGCATGAGACAGCCGATAACGAAAAACACCACAGGATGAGCATAAGCTGTCCATACTGACCCAACTTCGCCTATTCCCATCAGGATCAATCCAGCACCTGCACCTGCCATGGTCACAGGCAGAGGTATTGCCTCAGTCAAGAACATGATTATGAGGAATACCAACAACGACAAAAACCTGTGGCCTTCTGGTGACAGGCCCACCGGCGTAGGTAAAAGCCACACAATAAAACCAACCAATACAGCACCAACTATGATTGCCGTACGTCTCTTGGACGTTGATGTTTCTTTTTCAAGCTCAGGCCGTACCTTCTTTGCTGGCTGCATGCAAATATCACCTCGATATGTTCAGAAATATTGGCCCGATCCTCTACACACAGGTACACACAAGCTGCCCGGCAAAATCTGTTTTCACCTATCGAGCAGCTGCTTTAGTAAACGGGCACCCACGCAAGACCCGATCAGCGATCCAAATACAGCTGTCCCTGCGATGGGGAGCAAACTCCATTTGTTGTCGGGTTGCAGTAGACTCCGCCCCTACCCAACCGGGAGACATCAAGATCGGGATGCTCTCGGTGGAGTAGCTTTCTTGTGCTTCAACACACCGGATGCAGTGGACCCCCAGTGCACCAGCATCCAGACGTTACAAGGTAGGACTGCCGTCACAGCCTGGGGCACACCTCTTTCCCGAGCGTCAGGACAAGCAGGCCTTCATCACACATATTGATGAACTGCAGCAATGTCACCTAGCTAGCCTGGAGGTACCTCTGTTCAGATACTGCCACTGGGGGGAGATGGTAAATCGCAGCGCGACCTACTGTTGGCCTTAATCTGCCTACCGAAGGACTTGTGCCCACCCCATACAGGATCTGCAGCTAAAATGAACCTGGTTTCTGTCGCATCCATAACATCATAAAAAGGCATGTGGTGGTGGGAATGTCTTCGAACTGTGTGTCGCCGACACATCCCCGGCTTTCTTCCTGCAGCCCAGCGATCATGCCTCAACTACCGCAGGGGTAGCCAGAATCGATATCATAACGCGCTGCTGTGGCTCTGTTGATCTATCCCTCTGGGGCCGAGCTGCGTTGTGCCGGGCTTGGCTGCTGCCACGACGGCCACTGGCCAATTACTGTAACCAGCAAAATCCCCTGGACCTTGCATGTCATCCCAAAAAGGCTTACCCAATACCTGGTTTTAGCTTGCAGCTCACCACATCTCCCTGCCCTCGTTCAATATTTTCTCACTCCGGGCGTCCTACGGCCTTTCGTAAATCGCCGATGGTAGTGCTGTTGATTATTACTCTCGGTGCTCAAGGATACGTCAATCACTGATCGGCAAGCGTCATATGGAGGCTAATCTGCCAAAGCTAGAGAATTGCCTCTCCCCGTAGGCGCCTAACATCACTGGCACAGACCGTCGTCCTGACTGCACCTTCTGCATAACATGAAATGGCAACCACACTAAATGCGAAGGCATGTGACCAAAACGCCCGTTAATTTAAGTTGCAGCTATTACGAACTATATTCACAATTCGTCTGTCCTATGTATAACACACCCACCAAATAACATTATATGTATGACACTTGCTGCTGTCCAGAGGGTTTCCCGTTGCCGTCTGCGTCAAGCGATAGTAGGTAAACCCCCTGGTTGTTTTAGGCAGCTTCCGTTTTGGGAGCGGCTTTGGCAATCTCTCTCAGAACGTGTTTGATCCACATTCGTTTAGCGTGCCGTCCCTCCAGGGCGGGCAGGCTGGCCCGCAGC
>PUMD01000022.1 GCA_003551215.1 Clostridia bacterium
CATCATTGACGCCGTCACCAGTCATGGCCACAACGTGGCCCATACTGCGCAGCACGCCCACCAGACGGAGTTTCTGTTCGGGCGTAACGCGGGCGAAAACCCGACACCTCCTCAGACAGCGGGCCAGCTCACGGTCGGAAAGCTGCTGCATCCTTGCTCCCGTCATCACCCCATCCTCTCCCTGTTCAGGGCTCCACATACCCAGCTGCTCTGCCACCGCTCGGGCGGTCAGGGGATGATCTCCCGTGAGCATCAGGGTACGTATACCGGCGCTTGCGCATTCATCAAGTGCCTGCCTGCACTCGGGACGTGGCGGGTCCATCAGCGCCAAAAACCCCAAAAAGACCAGCCCGGACTCCTCCGGCTGACCGGAATCGTAGTCGTCAGGCAGCCTACGGCCGGCAGCGGCTAAAACCCTGTATCCGGCCTGCGCCAGCTGGTCTGCCCGCTGTGTGAGTCTGTCCCTTTCCGCGGGAGTGATCCACTCAGGGCCTTCCCTGACGGCGGACCATTTTTTGACGCAGTCCTGCAGTACCGTCTCCGGAGCCCCCTTCTGCAGCAGCACATGCTTCTGATCAGCACCCCACTGCAGTCTGCCCCAGACACTAATACGTCGGCGCTCAGAGGTAAAGGGTATTTCTCCCTGGCGGCTGAAACGAAGGCGCGGAAGGCTGCCGCTGTCTTGCAGACCGCTCAGCTGTTCGTTGAGTGACTCGAGAGCCTCGATGATGGCGACCTCGGTGGGGTCTCCCCTGCTGCGCAGCTGAGTATCGGACTCCAGAGTCACGTTTGATGACCAGACTGCCGTCAGTAGACTCAGCCAGTAGCCGGTAAACCCTGCCTCACCCTCGTCCAAAACTGCTGGTTCTTCCACCTGCCAGCGAAGGCCGTCCACTTCAATTACCTGCAGACGGAGATGGTTGGCGGTCAGCGTACCAGTCTTGTCCGAGCATATAACCGATGCGCATCCCAGGGTTTCCACTGACCTCAGGTGACGCACAATGGCATTCTGTCTGGCCATCCGCTGCACCCCGGTGGCCAGAGCAATGGTCACCACCGCAGGAAGCCCCTCCGGGATGGCGGCCACGGCCAGGGAAACACCAGCGAAGAACATATCGTAGGCGGGCTTTCCCCGCAGTATCCCAGTGATGGCAATAACTGCTGAGACTGCAGTACATACCCAGACCAACACCGTGGCCAGTTGATCAAGATTGCGCTGCAGCGGGGGAGCATCGGGGCTGTCCTCATCCATTAAAAGCTGAGCAATTCCCCCCAGTTCAGTTTCAGTGCCAGTAGCCACCACTACCGCAGACGCCTTTCCTCGAACCACCATCGCTCCCTGATAGACCATATTGTCCCGGTCGGTCAGGTGAGCTTCTTCAGCTACGGGGCAGTCGCTTTTGCCCACCGGCACCGACTCACCGGTCAGCACAGACTCGTCAACCCACAGTTCACCTTCCGGTAGAATCCGGCAGTCGGCCGGGACTCTATCCCCTGCCTCCAGCTCAATGATATCCCCTGGCACCAGCTTGCGACTGTGTATAAGCCGCTGGATACCCTCCCGGAGAACCTTGACTTCGGCCGGTGTCATCTCCTGCAACGACATCAACGCCGCCTCCGCCCGGTACTCCTGAATGAAGCCAAGAATGCCGTTGATCACTACGATGACGGAAATGGCGACGGCATCCATCTGCTCCCCCAGAAAAAACGCCACAGCGGTCGCAGCCATCAGGACAAGTACCATCACGTCATCCCACTGTCGTAGAAATATCGCCCACATTTGCGGCTTCTTCCGCTTGGGCAGCTCGTTGGGGCCAAAATGGCGGCGGCGCTCCTTTATGTCTGGCGAGCTCAACCCCCAGTCCGACTCCACCTGCCAAAAATCCAGGACCTGTTGTGATGTTTTTGCGTGAAATAAGATATTGGACACTTTCAGAGTGGTCACCCCTCATGATCACCCCGCACCTCAGACATAGCTATTCCGCCGGCGCGATTACTATGAAGGGCCGGCAAAGCAGGTTTTCACACAGGCCGCAGTGCCATTAATTCATTGCAGGTCCATATGCTCAAGATATTGCCCCACGACCCGCTTTTTGGCGTGTCGGTAAATCGGATGTTCCCTTTGTGGCTGGCTTTGGCAGATCCGCACGATTCCTTTCAGATCATACGGCGAATACAGGTTGTCCCGGTGGACTATCTCCCCAAAGCACATGGATTCCGGTGCAACAGGTACCGCCCCGAGGTGTATTCCTTCTATCAGGGAAACAGGAAGATTGTCGCAGATGGAAGTAGTCACAACAACGCTGGCCTGCGCCAGTGAACGGTGGTAATCATCCTTGCTGAGGTTGGGCACAAAATTCAGACCGCATGATTCGCCTATACTCCTTAGCCGCTTGAGGTGCCTGCAGCCGTTGCTTATCCTCCCCTTCACGGGGGCATACAGATGCTGCACATCAAAACCCTCTCCGGACAGAATCCCGGCCAGTTCAATTTCTATCAGGGGCAACCTTTCACAGGAGAAGCGCTGATTGAACACAATCAACTTCTTCCTTTTTCTCCGCCCGCGATAGGGCTGGTAGTCTTCGAAGTCAATAGGAAACCCGGTGTAAGCAAATTTTTCTGCGTATTCGGGGTAGTGTGCGACCGCGTTCTGATAAGACCAGCGCGAGCTTACAAACAGCCTGTCGTAGTAACCAAACCTTCGTTTCTCCCTCAGATCAATGCCCTGCAGGACAGCAGGATCAAAAGGGAAGCAGGTCATGCCGTGCACGTGGGCAAATTTCGCGCCGGGTTTGCTGCCGACCAATTCTACAGCCGGGCTCTGCGCCACCGAAAACAGCCACACGTCTGTCTGTGTAGTGGTCAACGCTGTAAGATGCTCAAGCGCCCTGCGGCCGCCCTGAGAACGATGATCCAGGATTACCTTTACGAAATCGAGGCCCAGTCGCTGAAGCTCACTGGTCACCGCCAGGTTGTAGTTTTTGTGCCAGTGTCCTTCCCAGTCGGGATACGTGACGAAATAAAGCATACACCTTTCCCCCCTCACAGCCTGCCTTCATCATATTGCTGACACGTTCGATTATCACAACGATTCAAGAGTCGAATATTCTGTCAATAACCCGCATCGTCTGGGAGGTGAGACTATGGGTCTGCCCGAATTCCCACAGCTTCCCGAGCCCCGCAGCCGCGAAGATCTCATCCGCCTGCTGTTCGAATCAATCGTGATGGAGGAACTGTCCCTGGCAGCGATAGTTAATGCAGAAGCGGAGAAGGTTCAGGCGCTGACCAAACACGGCATCTGCGGCCCCGTACTGGCCGACGAGGCGCTAAAAATCAACCAGTCAGTAAAGGAGGTCATACAGGCAGCAGGAGAAAAGGAAAAGTTGCTGCTGAGGAAGCTGAAGATCCTCAGTTTGCTGGACACAGAGGACGACATCTACAGCAAATACTACGAAATGCACGATAATTGAATTACCAACTTGCGGCTTTGGCTTCCGCCGAAGACCCATTACCAGAGGTTTAGAGGGCCGACAGGAGTTTCGGAACATCAAACAGAAGCGGCGTTAACCCAATCCGCGTAAAAACGCTACAGCGGCATCTCGCCAAGCAGGCGGTCCATAACAGCTCGGCTTCTGAATTGGTCTATGCAGTGTTGACGATGAGGCCTATTTTCAACAATCGAGACAATCTCCTGCAGGTCGTAAGGATCATAAAGATTATCCCGGTGGATGAACTCGGGAAAGCACATGGATGCAGGGGCCACGGGAACTGCGCCCAAATGGACCGCCTCCACCATAGAGGAGGGAAGCATATCTGCTATTGAAGTGGTGACAACTACAGAGGCCTCGGCGAGTCTTCGGTGGTATTGCTCTTTGGTTGGGTTGTAGACAAACTCAACCCCTATTTCGCCAGCTATGTCCAGCAGAGGCGACACCGACGGATCCTGCGCCGCCAGCACCGCTGGTTTTACTCCGGACAGGTGTCTCACCCGGTAACCTTTGCTTATCAGGCGCCTGGCGACCTCCAACTCTACAACATGAAGCTTCTTCATCAACCGTTTATTTCCCTTTGATTGCACAGTTGAAAGGGTTGCTCTTTGACAACGGAGATGGACCCGTTTCTGCGTTGTGTTCCGGTGGTCCCCGGAGTTGGCAGTAAAATCTTGACAACGGTGGGGAATCGGGGACAATGGAAGTAGACGGGGCAACACAGGGCGGGCCTGCGGTGCGGGTACGCTTCCCGGTCTGGTGGCACACATGTGGAGGTGAGTCGGATGGGGAGGCGCAAGGAGTACCGTCAGCGCATCAAGTATCAGGCCTCATCGGTTAAGGCCAAGGGTTTGGAGGATTACTTGACGGCGGAGATCTGCCGGCGCAGAGAGATGCCGCGTGAGGAGGCCCGTCTGGTGGCGGCCGACGCCCTCTGCTATCTGGGGCAGTACGGGCTGCGGCGGAAAGTGGGCACCATAGAGCTGCCGCTGATAAGCGGTCGACAGTACAACGCCAGGCAAAAGAGGCAGAACCAGCCGGAGAAAGTAGTGTCTCTGACCCTGCTGTCGGAGGACGACGTCGACGTGCTGGCGGAGTTCGGCAACAGAGCCATGCAGACGGCCAGAATGGCCCGGATGATGGAGGAGGCGTATGCACAGGATGCCGTCTTTGACGGTCCGAGGTTGAGTCTTTTGTTTCCCCTGAGCCTGCGGGCCATCAGGGAGCGTCTGAAGGGTCTGTGGGCGCAGGGGGCGCTGCTGCCGGTGGCGGGAACTACGGAAACCTACCGCCGGCAGTGGAGGGCTCTGCGCGGGGTACTGGCGGTACAGAGGTATCTTTCGGGGGAATCACTGACCGAGATACGCCAGGACCTGGTCATCAGCGAGTCTCTGTGGCTGAGGTGGTGGTCCGGTTTCCGTGCGGTATGGGACAGAAGGGATGAGGATGCGTCCACCCTGGCCGAAGACCTCGGTCTGCCCGAACCGCTGGTGTCCGGCTGGCAGAAGCTTTGCGGTGAGCTTCCGGATACGGAGGTGGTGCGGGACCGCCTGGCGGAGGCGGTATCGCCGGGTCCGGTGCCCGTCGGTCGGGTCAGGAGTCCCCGGGCCTTCACCGAGCATCTGGTGAGCCGCTACGGATACAGTCCGGCGGCAGCCGAGTACTTCGAGGGACAGCTTTACGAGCTGGCCCGGGAGTTGAACGCAAAGGCCGGCAGCGGCGGACAGGTTCTTTACTTTGGTGTCTCCTCGGATGAACCGCCGGGGACCCCTCTTTCGGAGGCGCAGCTTCATCCGGTGGTACTGGACTACGTGGTCCCGGAGGACTGGTCGCTGGTGGACAGGGACAGCCCCGGCGCGCTGAAGTGGGAGCGGTTGCAGAGGCTGGTTACCGGTGCATATCAGCAGGGAGCCGCCCTGTCGCTGCCGGACATCGCCTATCTTTTGGGTCTGTCCACCGATGCAGTGGCCAATGCGATGGACGACCACGATAATGTGGTCCTTCCCACCCGGGGCAGGGTCTCGGATATGGGGCCCACGCTCAGTCATGCGGAGAAGATCATCGACCTGTACATGTGGGGTTACACCGAGACGGAGATAAAGCACCGGACCGGGCACAGCTATCCGAGCATAGAACGTTACCTGATAGACTTCTCCCGGGTGGCTTATTTGACCAGGAGGGGGCTGCCGGCACCGGCCATACGTCAGGCCACCGGCCTGTCGAAGCGCACGGTGAACAAGTACGTGCATCTTTACGCTGAATACAGCGGCCCCGACTTTGCCTTCCGGATGGCCCGCATCATGGCCATTGCCGAGGCGCACCCAAAAAAAGCACCGATTAATCCGGTGAGGGGAGGTGAACAGATGAAGAAAAAGAAATCTCGCTTTGCCACTTTGGCCGACCGCAGTTTGCCTGCGGTGCAGATGATTTATCTACGGGAGAGTTTCGAGCTGGCCCCGCAGTCTCACCTGGCGGAGGCGGTGTGTGCCATGGTCAACCAGGCCATGGAGGAATATGAGCTCAAAAGAGAGGAAGTCCGGCTCAGACCGGGGCAGCTGCTGGTCTCTCACCGGGGGAAGCCGGTCATTCTTTCGCTGATCGATGATGAGACTGCCCAACAGCTGACCGAAGGGCTTTCTCCCCGGGCGGTGCGGCGTCACCTGGAGCACCTGCAGCTGGACCAGCTGCAGGAATCCGACCCGGAGGCGACGGTGGAGCAGCTTTGGCGGCTGGTGGGACAGGCGGAGCTGGCCCGGGGACGGGCGCGGAGCACCGAATCCTTCGTTCCCCCCGAACCCCTGGACTCCTCCCAACTGCCGGTCAATCAGCGCAAGCTGTCTGACATGGCGGTACCGCAGCAGGTGATGGATTCGGTGGTTGTCCGCCTCACCGATGATTACGGTCTGAGGCCGTCGATGGCGGAGGCCATGGTGCAGAAAGCCGCCGCCATTCGCCGCTGGTTGTGTCCCCTGGCTTCTGAGCTGCGTCCTGGGCAGCTGGTGTGGATGACCCACGGCACCCGCGGTCCACGGCGGGGGCAAAAGCGCTGGATGCCGGCGGTGCTTACCCTGCTGGCCCCCGGGGAGGCGACACGCAGGCTGCAGGACAAAGATGACCTGCGCCAACTCAAGCTGGCCCAGATCGAGCGGATCACCACCGAGGCCTGGCATCAGGATGCGGTGCTCACCTCGCTGGACCTGGAGTGGCTGCTGGGGATATCGCAGTACCTGCTCAGGCAGCTGCTGGATGCCTATCACGCCGAGCACGGCGTTCTTTTGCCCACCGCAGGCACGGTGCTGGACATGGGGTCAACTCTGACCCACAAGACCATCGTGGTGGAAATGTCGCTTGAGGGCATGACTACCGCGGAGATCAGTCGCAGGATATTCCACACCCCGGAAGCGGTGGACAGCTACCTTAGGACCTTTGACCGGGTGCTGATACTGCGCTACTTCGGTCTGCCGGAAGGACTCATGGGCAGGGTTACCGGTCACAGCCCGTCGCTGTTGAA
This sequence comes from Clostridia bacterium, assembly GCA_003551215.1. Classification (GTDB taxonomy): domain Bacteria; phylum Bacillota; class Sulfobacillia; order SLMV01; family SLMV01; genus PUMD01. Next base: position 7,000 of record PUMD01000022.1, read on the forward strand.
GGAACATCTCAAGCTGGCGGAGAAACACTTCCCTACCAGAGAACAGCTGGCCGACTATCTGGAAAACAGGGGGGTGTCACTGAATGAAATCACTGCTTCGGGAACATAACGGTTATCTCGGGTGCAAACCGCTGGTTGAATGCGACCAATCTGTCGTCTTTGCTTATCGTTCGATACGGCTCATAAATCTCGAAGTCAAAGGGGAAACCGGTGACTGAAACCCTTTGGGCCAGATCGGGATAGCTACGGCACAGACACTTCATGCACCATCCGGAGTTGACAAATATCCCGTCATACAGCGACAGACGATATCGCTCCCGCAGGGGGGCGGCGGCCTCAACAAGCACTGCAGGCTCGAAAGGCATGGCAGTCAACCCCACCACAAACCCATACTTTCTGCCCGGCTTATCCCTGATCAGCTCAATTATCGGACTCTGCGCCCAAGATATGAACCAGGCGTCGCCCTGCCTGCTGTCTATATTCTGGATCTTCTCGAGCGGAACGTCCGAGGCATACCAGTCATAGGGAGGGACCTCTTTGAATGCGATACCGCGCCGGACAAGCTCCCGCCGGACAGCGCGGGTGAAGTGGCCAGTCCAGTTTCCTTCAGAATGGCTGTACCCCATAAAATACAACACAACTATAACCCCATTTCCTGCAGGTATGCACCGACGACGCAGGACGGATGGAACCTCTTTAGGTTGATCTGTTGATCAGATTCCGCGAAAACCTTCGTCATGATGTCCTCAATGCTGTACGGCCTGTACCTTTCGCTGCTGGGTACAAACTCGACAAATGGACCGAAGTCAGGGACAATCGTCCTCACGTTGAGGGCCGCGGCCTCGAGGGTCGCTACCGACAGAGTCTCCGCCAGCGGAGTAGTAATCATGACGGTGGCGCGCGCCAGCTGACGGTAGTATTCTTCCTTGGTTGAACTGACATGGAGGGACAAACCCCTTTTTTGCCCCTCCCTCAGCAGCACCCGTTTGTGCCGCTGCTGTAGACATTTTTCGTACTCACTCTCCGGCAGCAGCCCAACTACGTGATAACCCATACACGTGAAGATGTCAGCCAGATGAACAACCAGTATGTGCAATTTATCCACGTCGAATCTCTGATTGAACACCAGCATGTTCTCCCGCTTGGCCCGGCAACGATAGCCGACCATTTTTTCAGCGTCGAAGGGAAATCCGGTGACCGCGACACAGGAGCATATTTCCGGGTAGGCCCCCTCAATCAGTCTCTTTGCCCACTCCGAGTTGACAAAGACTCCGTCATAAAACCCGAGCAGCTCAGGCTCTCCGAGGTCGTAGCCCTCCAGCCTTGAAGGTTCAAATAATGAAGCCTGCAGCCCGTGGGCATGCCCGTACATCCTGCCGTTTTTCTGAGTGCCTATATGTCTGGCCACCGGATTGTGGGCATAAGCCAAAAACCATATGTCAGCGGGGGTATCTGATACGGCCTGCACCTTCTCGAGCAGAGCTTTTTGGCAGAAAGCAGAAATCTCCTCAAAATCAACTGATTTGCTGGCAAACTGCTGTCGGACAGCCTGTTGATACAGGCCAAAATACTTGCCTTCTGTCTCTTGCTCTGTCACAAAATACAGCATCTTGTCACCTCGAACCCAGCTGAATGTTGTTGCACAGGGATATGCTGATGCTGAAGTCGAACCTGCCATACCCGGGCAGCTCAGCCGAACAGGTCCAGGACATGCCCCACCTCAAAGATCCGCATTGCCCCGGTCATATCGAGTACAAGCGGAGCGTTGTCCGCGATATATTCCAGGTCGAAACTGCGGTGAGCTACCGACAAAGCAACGCAGTCCGAACCCCAGAAAGCTTCGCTTCTCAGATCCTGACTCTGCAGGTGAATCCCCCCAAGATCCAACGATTCGACCATCGGGTCGCAAAAGGCCACCTCCCAGCCCCTGGTTACCAGGTTAGCCATCAGTTCAACTGTCGGTGAGCCGCGCACATCGTCGACATCTTTTTTGTAGGTTACTCCAGCAAAAAACACCCGCGGAGGGCCTGGGGTGTCATCACTCTCTGTTTGCTGTAGAACATCAACGAGTCTCTGTTCGGCAAACTCTGGCATCGAATCGTTTACACTGCGGGCCGTCTCAACAAGATGGGAGGGGGTTCCGCGAACCCTGGCCCAGTGCGCGTACAGAACGCTGTCTACGGGAATGCAGTGTCCGCCCACGCCGTGTCCCGGGTAAAAGGGGGTAAATCCATATTCCTTTGTGGATGCGGCCTCTATGACCTCACGGACATCAATCCCGGCCTGCGAAAGCACCCGTGCCATTTCGTTCACCAGGGCAACATTTACGTCTCTATAAGTATTTTCCAGCACCTTGGCAGCCTCAGCAATCTCAGGACAGCTTACCGGCACAGTATGAACTCCCAGCTGTCGGTAAAAAGACCCGGTCAGGGCAAGGCATCGTCGGGACACTCCCGAGACTATTTTGCTCACATCCGAGAGCCTGCTTCCCCGCCCACTGGGGTCCACCCGCTCTGGAGAGTAACCCAGGTAGAAGTCCTCTCCCACCCTGCCCCTGCCGCTGGCCAACCGCGGAAGAAGTTGCTGTGTGGTAAACTGCGGATTGACCGTGCTTTCGAGAATGATGAGCTGTTCGAATTCGGCGCAGGCCGCCAGATAGTCGGCCACCTCTAAAATGCTGGAGTAATCAGGCCTGTGCTCGGTCGTCAGGGGAGTGGGGAGGCAAAGGGCCACGATATCTGACGAATGCACAGCGCCACGCTTTGACGTCGGGCGAAACCTTCCCGTCTGCAGGACACCACTTATGTCGGTCTGTGGTACATTGCTCGCATACGATCTGCCTTCTGCGAGCTGACTTATCTTGGCTTCATCCGAGTCAATGCCCAGCACATGATATCCCGCTTCTGCTGAGGCAAGCGCCAGCGGCAGTCCGACATAACCCATCCCCACCACCGCAATTCGGGCAGATTTGTCCTGTATTGCTGTTGACAACATGCGCAGTCGCCCTCCCGTGTGACCTTTTGTCTCCAATTAAGATTATGTAACTTGGGGAAAAGAGTGAGTGCCTGACAAAGGCCAAGCAGACGACAGTACGCGCAGCAAAGCCGGCTTCTTTGGGCAGTTAGCGTAAAGTCTTGGTAGGTAGAGTGAGGTTAGACATAGAAGTAGGACCTCACCCGGCTGTCATAAAGACAGCTGAATCTCCAGAGAAGGGATGAGGTCCTGTGATAGATATTCGTGA
>PUMD01000171.1 GCA_003551215.1 Clostridia bacterium
CATGCAGGCCTCTATTATTATGTTAACACAATCAGTCAAGACCTCCAAAAATCCGGAATGCAGAAATTGCTTCAAATCTGGATGAATACCTTCCATAAATGACCTTTTTGGTCATTGCGGCAACCTCTGCAGTCTTAAACACGTCCTTCCTTACCTCTAATTTCAATAGGCAGTGGCAAATTCCTGAGTGATGCCGTTTAATCACCTGAATTCTTTCTATGACAGTGAAATTACTGCCTCGCAAGGTCTGCCAATCTGGGGAATGAAATCAAAACCAGGTGGCCCAGATTGCCTGACAGGGGTAAATGGAGCCGGGAAAGGCCATTGAAGCCCGATAATGCAAGTTATCATCGCATCATGGAGGTACTAGTCAGCATGCCAAAGGGGCTTTGCTGCATGCAGAGGTCAGGCAGTCATTTCGAGTGAGATTAAGGATTATTTATTATTGCGTCATGTTCTTTGCAGATTGACCGAAGGACCCTTTGTTTCATCATAGCCCCTTCCGCTTTGCGCATTGAGTACGGGTACCGGGTGACATCTACTGTCTCCTTCTGCCGGGCAGATGATTAACAGTGATCACCGATTTCACTGCTGAGCAATCTGTAAAACTCTGATCTGGCGTGTCGCTCTTTCCAGGGCGTGTGCCCGCAGCGCTGCAGCAAAATGAAATTGAAGTCATCCAGCACCGATTCCAAGGGCTTTCGTACTCCTTCCGCCGGCGTGGGATCGTACGCACCGTGAATGGCCGTAACGGGACACCTGATCTTATGGCCCAGATCCAGCAGTTCGCCGGTTTTCCTCATCTGAGCAGCCTGCGGCCAGACACTCCGATATATGTCCATCTTGCACCGAACCCCACATGAAATACCCGGCAGAAGTTCGTAGGAATCAGCTACGGCCATCAGGCGGCCAAACTCGGCCAGCATTTCATCTTCTTCTCTGGGGTCGATATGTGAACATGAATCATCAATGGCGGCCATTATCTCCCTGGCCCTTTCTCTCTGGCCCGGTCCGAGCCGCCGCAGACGCACATCCATCAGCTTTTCGGCCCAGCAGGCTTCAAAAGCGCCGGCTGATACCATTATCAACCGGCTCACCACGTCGGGGGCATGCGCAGCGGTCATATAGCCCAGCCACGCCCCCCAGGAGTATCCCGCGACAACTGCCGGCAGCTCGGCCCGCTTCCGCAGGAGGGCCACCAGCTCGCCAATCTGCCCATCTACAGTTTTTTCCATCTGCATGGGCTCGACAATTCCCCGCATGCGCGAAAGCTCCCTGGCCACAGGTGCCATTTCTCCCTGTGCCCCGGGTCCGCCGTGCAGAACAGCCACCCGGTACGGGGGAATACCGTATTCCCTCCAGTTTTGCATGTTTGGTGCTCCTCCCGGGCTACTTCGCCATCTCCGCTGTCGTCTTGAGGAACTGATCAACTGACTCCGGTGAGGTGTAGTGAGCAGCAGAAACCCGCACTATTCCGCCCATCTCTATGTCCAAGGCGCTGAAATGCCGCCTGGACATCACCGACTTTCTGCCCTGCACAACGATGCCGCGTTCGAGGTATCTCTGTGCAGCATCTGCAGGATCGACACCGGTGAAATTCATGGCCACCACACAGCTTCGCTGCTGCAGATCTCCCTGCATACCGTACAGCTTCACGCCGTCGATTTCCTTCAGACCCGGGGCTTTATCCGATCCGTAAAGCAACCGGTGAAGCAGTCCGGTTACGTGCGAATCTACTGCCAGCATGGCCGCGCGCACGCGCTCGCGCCTCGATGGCGACCCGGTGAAATGCCCACCCAGCCAGCTGAAGTAATCGACCGCTGCCGACCAGGCGGCGTAGTTTACGTGATCATCACTGCCAAGATGCCAGTCGTCCTCTGATTTGGCCAAAACCCTGTCGTGCGGTATGCTGGCGAAGCGTTCCGACAGCAGGGCAAAGCCGATTCCCTTTTTGCAATAGGTCTTGTAGGGAGCGATCACGTAGACATCAGCCCCCAGCTCATCCATGTCGACCGGGGCGTAGGGAGCGTACTGGACTCCATCTATAATAACGCAGATGTCTGGGTTGATGTGCCTGGCCTGCCGGATAATCTCGGCCGCATCAAGGTACGCCCCGCTGACGTTCGATCCGTGGATGAAAGCCAGTACCGATGTATCTGCGTCAATCAGCTCAGCGATGGATTCAACGGACACCGTTCCCGTCGACGGGTTGGGGTCGGCCACCCTGAATTGCCGGCCGGTAATCTCCGCCCACCGGAAAAGAGCATCGTAGGTTGCTGGATGATCCAGGGAGGTTGTCACAACGTTCGTCCCCGGAAAATGCGTCACCGCATCTCTTATGGTGCGAAAGAGAGCACTCGTGGCGGTCAGTGCACTGACTACTACTCCATCAGAACCCAGAAAACACCTCACATCATCTTCACCGCGCCGTATTGTCTCCATGACGTGGCTGGATCCGGGAGTGTGTCTGTTTATCTGATCCGGCAGTGAACTCTCTGCTTTCACCACATCACAGACGCCTTTCAACCTCAGGGAGCCGGAGGCGGAGTCCAGAAAGGATCTCTCACCCACGAAGGGGCATTCATCGATATGGGCAAACCGCAAGCGGACGGCCTTCATCAACCTGGCTGAAAACAGTCCATCGGACGGATGTTCACTTTTCAAACCGCTCACCCTTTCCGGTGCATTGCGAGCAATCCGTAATCTCATGGTTCTACATGCGCGGGGCTAACCCTGCAGCACAGGAGATAGGTGATGATAAGAAGAAAGGGATATTGAAGCAAAAGCTCAAAGCATCACTGCCGCTGCCGGGCAGGTTAACAGCTCGCCCGCGAAGAAGAGGAAAGCGCCCATAAGCTAGGGGGTGGAGATTTGATGACCTATACATTTGCCGAAGAGGTTCTATCTGCCCGCGCCGGTGCGGAAGCCAAAGCCGGCGACTACGTCAGCGCAGAGGTAGATCTGGTCTACATCACCGATGCCTCGGCCACCTCAGTGCTGGACCGCATAGAGGAGCTTAAGGACACTTCCCCGGCCGATCCAGACAGGGTGGCGCTGGTCATCGACCATTACGTTCCTGCCCCGACGGCTGAGGTGGCCCGGATTCACGGGAGGATGCGCAGGTTTGCTGGCGAGACGGGCGCCGTCCTGATCGAGCAGGGAGAGGGCATATGCCACACGGTTTTGGGCGAGATGGGACTCGTTGAACCGGGAGATCTGATCATCGGCGCCGATTCGCACACGGTAACCTACGGGGCCTACGGAGCACTGGCGGCCGGGGTCGGGTCTACGGATGCGGCGGTGGCAGTAACCACCGGGAGGCTCTGGCTCGAGGTGCCAAGGACAGTAAACCTCGTTTTCGAGGGATGCCTCCCGCAGGGCAGCACCGGCCGCGACCTGGCACTTTTGCTCAACCGGACAATGGGCATCTCCGGCGCAGCCTACAGCTGCGTTGAGATCTGGCCGGGCAGCTCTGGACTGTCGCGGGATGATCTCTCAGCGGTGTGCAACACCTCAGCAGAATGGGGTGCAAAGGCTGCCGTGGTCTCTGAGCCGAAGGCATCTCCCCCGGTTGAAGCTGATGTGTCGGTGAATCTGCGCGATGTAGTTCCGCAAGTTGCCCTCCCCCACTCACCACATAAGGTCCGCCCCGCAGCTGAAGCCGCAGGCACGCAGGTTGATCTGTGTTTTGTCGGGACGTGCGCCGGCGGCTCTCTTTCTGACCTGCGCCAGGCTGCGCGGGTACTCAAAGGCTCGAGGGTCAGGCCGGGCACCAGACTGCTGGTTGCTCCCGGCTCCCGGCGCATATATTCCGCTGCGTCATCGGAGGGATTAATAGACATCCTTGTGGGTGCCGGTGCTGTAATTCTTCCTCCGTGCTGCGGGCCCTGCTGCGGGGCGCTGAATGGTGTACCGGACGACGGGGAGACGGTAATATCGACAGGCAATCGAAACTACCAGGGCCGAATGGGTAATGGGGAATCGGACATATACCTCGGTTCCGCTCTGACCGTTGCGGCCTCAGCCGCCGCGGGAAAAATCATCGACCCACGGGAGGTTTTAGGGTAATCCGATGCTCACATTCACAGGGAGGGCCCGCGTTCTTCCAGACGCGGTCAACACTGACTACATCATCAGCTCGTCCCGCAAGAGGCAGATCAGGGATATGGATAGACTGAAGCAGTACGTATTTGAGGATCTCCCCGGTCTGCCCGGCGGCAGCATAGAGCCCGGCGATATTCTCGTTGCCGGGTACGACTTCGGCTGCGGGTCGGCCATGGAGATCGCAGTGGACGTTCTTGTGGCCTCAGAAGTGGGGTGCATCCTGGCAAGATCCTCTGCCAGAACTTTTTACCGCAACGCCACCAACGCCGGGTTGGCCCTCATCATATGGGAGGGTGGATGTGTCGCAGAAGGAGATAAGCTCACGGTAAAATACGCACAGGAGCCCGTCGTCAGAAATGAAAGCAAAAACGCCGCCCTGCAGTGCAGCAAGGTTCCGGGCTTCATCACCCTGGTGGTGCAAGCCGGGGGCCTCATACATTACGTCAACAGCTGCGGCATGCCCCCCAGGGGTTGTCTGCAGTGACTTTCATCAGTGTGCAGAGCATTTCAGCGCTGAGGTCCGATATGCGCCGCGCAAAAAGTAACGAAGGATGGTGACATCGGTGAAAGAAACAGCTGAGAACAGAGGGCCGCGCATCATTGTGGATGCCGATGCATGTCCGAGGACTGTACTCGATATATGCAAAAGGCTCGCCCGTGAGAAAAACGGCTCCCTGATTACCGTGGCAAATCACAACCACTCCATAAAATCAGACTGCCACATAACAGTGGGCAGAGATCCCCAGCAGGCAGACATGCGCATTGTTAACATGGCCGACGATGGCGACATTGTCATCACCCAGGATCTGGGCCTGGCCGCAATGGTACTGCCGAAGGGCGTCTGCTGTCTGAACCCCTCGGGCAGAAGATACCGTAAGGACAACATTGACATGCTTCTGGAGATCCGCGAAGCCAAGGCAAAATTCAGACGCTCCGGTGGAAGAACCGGCGGTCCCAGCAAGCGCACCGGCGATGATGACCTCCAGTTCGAAAAGGCGCTTCGCTGTGTATTGGAGGATGCCGTAAGGAGCACAAATCGTTGACCTGCGCTATCCTCCGCAGATGATAGCCCTGCAGCCTTTGATCTGTGTTTTTCGATAGATCCTCAAAAGGCGGGGAGGGCTCAGCCGGCAGCACGCTCTCCCTGAACCGAGGCACCGCACCACCGCCTGTATGGGCCCTCCCCACACATCTTTTTTACCTGTCGATTCTGACCTGAAGATACCTGCAAAGGAAGGTCGCCGCCTGCGCCCTGGTGGTCTTGTGTTGAGGTGCAAACAGGCCGCCGGGAAGACCTTCAATAATCTCCAGCTCGACCAAAGCAGCCACGTGTCCGGCCGCCCATTGGGGTATCTCATCAGCATCCGCGAAGTCGGCCTCACCTTCCGCAGCCAGCCCGAGGGCCCGGGACAGCATTGCCGCAACCTGGGCTCTGGTCACACTGCCCTGCGGGCGGAAGGTATCATCGGGGTAGCCCTCTATGAGGCCGGCCGTCATGGCCGCCTCAACGTACGGTCTGGCCCATTCGGAGATCTCGTCGCTGTCTTTTATGAGGAAGGGTAATCTTCTGGCTGTCGACTGCACGTCCACCCCGGCGGTTTCAACCAGCATGACAGCAAACTGCTCGCGGGTGACCAACTCATCGGGATCAAAATACGTATCAGGGCATAGGTCTGACGCGGCAAACTCGGTCAGAAAAAGGATGTCGGTCTCAGCCCAGTGACCGTCGATATCGGCGAATTGGTCCTTGATGCACATCATAAGGTCAGCGGGCCTGTCTATCCTGGTGGAGGCCAGCTGTCTGTCTGCATCCACTTCAGTGGGCAGCGGTATCCACAGATCCAGCGCGTCGTGGTAATAATGCACAGCAACTCTCTCCGGCTGCTCTACCATATCTTCATAGTACAGGGATACCTCCATCGGTTCGGCGAACTCTTCCACCTCTTCGCCGTCCTGCAGGGTATCGGCGGTCAGCTCGAAGACTCTGTCATCCACCGGGCCGTCGGGCGCACAGACCTCCTCTGTACCAACCACGGGGGTGACTCCCAACTCGGTGTCGCTGGCAACTGCCCCGGGAGGAACTGCCATGCTTATAAGTCCCTCGATGAGCAGCCTGGCGCCACCTTCTGGGGTAACCAGCTCACCGACGTAGGCCAGGACTACCGGTTCCCGGACGAAAACTGCGGTTACGGTCATATCTTCATCGGCGCTGATATCGATCTGAAGATCCTCTACTTCCGTCCGATCATCATCGATGAGCCACCCATCAAGCCTCCAGCCGGCCTCCGGGGCCGCCTGCAGTGTGATATTCTGTCCCTTTTCGAAGATGTGCTTTCCAGCGGGGGGCTTCACCTCTCCCTGACCCTCCACTACCACCGTCACCGCACATTCTGAAGTGTCGAGGATATCCAAAGCGGCAGTGGCGGTGGCGTGAACTGTTGCGCCCTCATCGGCATCCTCCGCCGTTACCGTCGCGGTGTTGCGTACAGTACCTTCGGCATCCTCGCAGATGGTGTACTGGGCTGACATCTCTTCGGCAGCACCCACATCCAGGTGCTCTATGTACCAGTTTTCTTTCAGCTGGTCGTCGGTCAGTACGATATCCCGCAATGCCAGGTCGCCGGTATTTGTCACCGTAAAGGTGTACTTCACGTTCTCTCCCGGTCGCGCGGTTTCGGGTGATACCGACTTTTCCAGGCCGATCTGGGGGGCTTCGCCCGCTTCAATGACCGTGACCTCGAGCTTTTTGACAATTTCCTCTTCAGCCCCATCTTCATCCAAAAGCAGCCGGAATGTCAGCTGGGCATCGGTCCTCTGATCTGGCTTCAGACCGATAAAGTGAAGCTGGGCCAGTACCCCTTCTGGCAATTTTATAGTGGGAAAGTCGCTGTCGCCTACGGCAAAGACTCCATACCCTCTTCCCTTGTCCTCTTCGTCGAGGGTATATTCGAGTTCCACAACCTGGCGGCCGTCGAAGACCTCTCCGGGGGCAACCCTCATATCGACAACATCCCTGTCGAATGCGGCTTCTAGGTAGAAGCCACCAAGGCTGTCGACTCCCGAAATCATCACCTGTGCGACTGCCTCCTTTTCAATTTCGACTTCCTCAGGTACGACATCGAAAACAGAGCCGGCCAGGGCTCCCCTCGGAATCAGAAATACCACGACTGCTGCTACCACAATAACCTTCAGGTATCTCATCTTTTCTCCTCCAAAGACAGAAACCACAATTCCTCCTACCCCCTGAATACTCTCCCGGCCCGGCGGCAGCGACGAAGGTCCTTTACCCAAACTGATCATCGCTGTCACCGTACCAAGTGCAGAAGCTTTCAACTCGGTCCTTTCACTGTTGCCCAATCCACAGCCATCACCCACTATGTTCACCGACGTGTTCGCGTCCCGTCACCTCATCAGCGTCACCTGCGTTGGCCGATCATGAGGGTAAATCGTATCAGCGGCTTCATTGCCAACCCAACCATGGTTATTGCATCAAACCGCAATCAGAACCAGGTCAGACGTTTGGTATCTTATGGTGCATGCGCTCCAATAACAAAAGGCCTGCAGGCTGGCGGTGAATCATGGAACCAAATTTCGGTTGAGGCGCAGATTAACTGCCTGGTCGCCCGACGTGCTGCAATCGGAGTTTTACCGATAAGGTGAGTTGAACATGCCGGAACTCGGAAAGCCAAAAGGCAAAGATTGGCCTGGGTTGCGGGTCAGCGAGGATTGCGAGGGCACCTTATCAGTGCTGGTGTGAAAGCGTTAGTTCTCGGAGCCATCGTCGTGATGCGAGGTCGCAGGCGAATGCTTGGTCACCCTCGCCGGGTGGACCACCTCCGCCTGCATGAGAACCCTCCGCCGGCCCTCCAGGTACACCAGGCCCAGCACGAACACGAGTGTAGAGGAGAGATACGGAGCCTCGATGCTGATGTTGTAAAGCAGCCCAGCCCACAGGGGTCCGATGGTGCGTCCCAGAGAGTCAAAGGATGTCTGCATACCCATGGTAATACCCTGGCCCATGTCGGTGGCGTTTGACAGAAGCGACGTCATGACCGGACGTCCGAGACCCATTCCCAGACTGATAAGGGCGACACACACGAAGGTGAGAGGCATATTGGGTGCAAAGGTAAACACGGCGAAGCCGACAGCTGAGACCATCAGGCTTATACGCAGAAGGCGCGCCTCCCCGAAGAGTCCGATGGCTGCGCTGATTAGCACGCCCTGGGTAAGAACTCCCATCGCCCCGTTCACTGTGAAGGCAGCCCCCACCTGCGATTCGGTGGCTGCGAACTTATCCATGAGGAAAAAACCCATCATGGTAAACAGCGACGAGCTGGCAAAAGTCATCATGAAGGGAGTCCAGTACAGCACTGCGTAAGGTTTCTTGACCGCCTGGATCACCGCAACAATGGCGGAGACCCCCGTAGTGCTGGCAGTTCGCACCTCCGGTTCGGGCAGCAGCAGGTACACTATAAGCGCGGTTATAAGACCGCCGGCGCCGGCCACGAAAAACGTAAACCGCACCCCCAGGGGTGCCATCAAGCCGCCTATCGCCGGGCCCAGCATGAAACCCAGGCCGAAGGCAGCTCCCAAAAGTCCCATGCTCACGCCGCGTTCTTCCCGCGGGGTTACATCCGCCGCGTAGGCCTTGGCAGACGGTATCGTCGACGCTGACATGAGGCCGCCGACGAGTCGCGCCGCGTACAGCATCCACAGTTGGGTCGCTATGGCCATCAGTATGAAGGCGAGGGAGTAACCCAAAAGCCCCAGTATCATCGCGGGACGACGACCGGCCTGATCAGAGAAGCTGCCCCAGCGAGGGGCAACAAGGAACTGGGCGGCAGCCCAGATGGAGACCAGCAGTCCCATATCCAGCGAAGAGGCCCCCATATCGCGGGCAACGAAAGGGAGAAGGGGGATGACTATGCCAAACCCCAGCATCACCAAAAGCAGCGAACCAAAAAGCAGCATCACCTTCTGTCGATATGATTCCATATAACAGTCCTCACTTCTATTAGCAAAGAGTAACTCCAATATCAATTAACAACATTATACGCTACCCGAAGGATTAAATGCCAGTCTGATTCCGCCGCACTCAGTGCCAGGGGCTGGCACCGAATGAGGAGATGTGGTGCCCCGGACCCTGTGGTTGCTCCGATACAGCAATGGTCTCGAAGGCTGAGGGCTGCCCGAAAGGGCGGAAAGGATCTGTCCTTTCCGATAACCAGAGGAGTAGGTCGGTCAACCAAAAAACGCCTAATCTGTACACAGTTCAAGCGGCACGTACTCCTCTAACTCCGGATTAAACACGTATATGACGGTGCCATCTTCGCTTCTGTAGATGTCAGAACCCAAAAAATCCTCAGAGAAACCGATCGCCTCGTAATTTTCTGCAGGCGGCTGCGTGGATGGAGAAATCCTTTCAATCTGGCCGACCACCTCACAGCCGGAAGGAATGTCATCGACATTACCGGCCGGGCAAAGCCAGTAGATGCTGTCCTGCACCATGATGGCCGGCTTGTACTCGCCGACCAGATCATCGACCAGGCGGCATGCCGCAGCAGTCAAAAGCAAAAGTAAAATGGCGAATACTAACGTTTTACGAAACAAGCTTCTTGCCCCTCTCACCGGGCGGTTACGCCCGAAATCTCTGTTCGGTACGCCAAGTGTATTGCTGGTAATTCTTTGCGTCAATAGCGTATCTGAAACGTAATATATCCTGCTGTTTTTCGTTCACCTCCCGTGCCTCCTCCTGGCTGATCTACTGGTGCGGCTGCGAAGCTGATAGGCAAAGACATTGATGCGGCAGACGGTTCGCAGCTGGACTTGCATCAACCTCCCGTAAACAGAATCTCTAGGACTGAGAGAACCGGGATGCAAAGCCCCTGATGAGTCTGGATGGTGAAGCCTGTAGCACCAAAACGGGCAGGCCAGCTTTAAAAGGATGGCAGCACACATCAGGGACCGGTGAGATAAGTGTATCCTGGTTTACCGTACGCGGCAGGAGGGTTAGAATAAACGCGAAGTCAATGCGGTCCATTTGAGTGGGTGTAACGCATGTCCTCAAGAATATTCCGACGCACTGAGTTTTGGTATCCCTC
>PUMD01000180.1 GCA_003551215.1 Clostridia bacterium
GCGGGCGATGTAACGATCGGGCACTTCCTCTATGCTCATACCTCCCCGCGATGAGGCGATAACCACCGGACAGCGGTTACCCGGATCGATGGTGATACCCAGATAAAGCTCCTGGTCAATCTCCAACATCTCCTCCACCAGCAGCCTGCGGACCGTATAGCCCTGAATTTCCGAACCAAGGATCTGCTCTGCGGCCTGCTTTGCCTCCTCGGGCGAGTCAGCGAACTTGATTCCGCCTGACTTGCCCCGTTTTCCTGACAGAACTTGCGATTTCACCGCCACCGGGCATCCCAGTTGCTCTGCCACCCGGTAGGCATCCTCAGCATCTTCAACCACTTTGCCTTCGGGAGTGGGAACTCCCCTGTCTGCAAAAGCCTGTTTGGCCAGGTACTCATATAGTTTCATGCCTTCGACAGGTGTCAGTAAACCGCTTTTTCACCACACCCGTCCTATCTCACCTCCCGCTTGATACCTTTCGTGTTCGACCTTTCATTTTTCCGGTCCAACGGATGCTCAATTCACTGCGTCCGACCAAACCCAGATTCATATTAACACTACGGGCATCGATGGCAAAATGCCACACGGCAAGGCAACTTCCAAACCAGCCGGCTCTCACCTGCGGCGGTAGACCACCTCGCCGTCGATGATGGTCATATCCACGCGCAGGTCCCTCAGTTCATCTGAGCCCACGGCAGCAAAATCATCATTCAGCACCGCAACATCAGCCAGTTTGCCCAACTCCAACGAGCCCTTTTCGTTTTCTTCGAACGTGAGGTAGGCTCCGTTTTGAGTAAACATGCGCAGCGCATGCATGCGGTCTACCGCTTCCGAGGTGCCCAGCACCCGCCCGCGGGCGGTCTTGCGGGTAACAGCACTGTGTATGCCCCAAAACGGGTTGTAGTGGTTCGAGGTCATGTCAGAATTTGCCGCCACCAGTATTCCCCGTTCGCTGTAGGTCTTAAGCGGTTTGAAATCACTCAGCTTCTCCTCGGGCACTACATCAAAGTATATGTCGCCTTCGATCCATATGAACCCCGGCTGGGCAGATACCGCAATATTGCGCCGCTGCATTGTATCCAGGGCTTTATCGGTGGCGAAGTAGCCGTGTATGATGTTGTGCCGGACATCAGCTGCAGGCAGCTTTTCGACCACCCCATCGAACGCCTCACAGGCCATGTCCTGCGCCAGGTCTCCGCAGCAGTGAATGCCTATCGACCAGCCGGCGCTCTGACCCTCAGTAAACCATTGCTGAAGGCGGTCAGAATCAAGCCGGAGGGGTATTTCGCTTGTCGTTCCATCAATGTAGGGCTCATGCATCAGAGCAGTCTTGCTGCCCAGACCCCCGTCTATGGCCATTTTTAGCGCACCCATCCGCAGCCACTCATCACCAAAATTGGTGTAGATGCCAAGGTGCCCCAGCCGCCCTTCCAGCGCCTCATCCTGCCAGGAGCGCAGCCCGTGCCACACAGGCATCATGTTGATGCGTAAAGGAAGGTCGCCCGCCTCCCTGACGTTCTGGTACGCGCGCATGGTCAACGGGTCCACTCCCGGGTCTATCAGGCTGGTTATCCCCCAGCGCACATATTCATTTGCCGCTTCTTTGATGTATCGTTCGCGGCTTTTTACCTGTTGGGTTTCCTCCTGCTGGGGCATTGCGTCCTGCAGAAGTACTCGAGCTCCCGCCCGCAGCACCCCGGTCGGCCTACCCTGTTCATCCCGGTCTATTTTGCCTCGCTCAGGGTCAGGGGTGTCCTTTCCAATCCCGGCAAGCTCCAGCGCCCGGGAGTTGACCACACACATACCAAATAGCCTGTTGAGGACTACCGGATTATCGGGAGACGCGTCGTCCAGATCCCATCTGGTGGGCATGCGGCGTTCCTCGAATTGGCTTTCGATCCACCCCGCTCCCCTCAGCCACTGTCCGGGAGCCAGCTTGCGAGCTTTGTCGGCCACCTTCCTCTGCAGCTGAGAAATGCTGGCCGCATCGAAGAGCAGGACCCCTTCGTGCATCATCGCGCCAGCGGTGGGCAGATGGTTATGCGAATCCACGATCCCCGGCACCGCACAGCGCCCGGCAAGATCAACTATCCCGGTATCTTCGTCAATCAGCGGCTCCATATCATCTGCCTTGCCCAGAGCAATAATACGCCCCCCGCTGATGGCCATCGCACTGTATTCGTTGTCCGCCTCATCGGCCGAATAGATAGGCCCATTACGCAGCACCAGATCGGCTGTGCCGCCTCTTTTGTTGAGCAAGTAGAATCGCCCCTTTCCAAAAAGCCCCTCTGTCATCGAATCACGAACCGTGCCGCTGCATTGCGGCCAGCAATCCTTTACTTCAACTAGGGGTAGGGTGATCCCTGCCGCCACCATGCCACAATTGGCGTTGCACTCAAACACAACAGCAAATTTGTCGGGCAAAGGTCTTGGCTGCCGGTCCACGATTCTTTACTATATGAATAGAGCTCGCGTCGAAGGTTCTGTGCAGCAGCGCAAAGGAGGGGTAATCGTCACGGCATACCATGTTTTGGCTTCAATATCCAATCAAGCAGCAGGTCTGCAGATAACGGTAATCGGCCTTGGAGTCGTTTTCGGTGTTCTGGCCCTTCTGTGGGGGGTCATGGTGCTTTTGAATCTTGCATTCCGCGAGCCGATCACACAGATCGAACCAACACCTCCTACCGAGACCGAACCGGAAGCCGTCGAAGAACCAAAGCCGGCGGCACCGGAAGTCAGCCGGATGAGCCCGCAGATGATCGCCGCAGTCACGGCAGCAGTTTACGCGATCTTCGGTTATGTGCCCGGGGACATGACCATTCGCCCTGCCCTCGGCAGGCAGCAGAAGAAGAAGGTAGCTGCTATGGCTGCAGCCGTTTTTTCGCATTCTGACACAACCTCGCAAAATATAACCATACGGAAGGTCGAGGGGAGATAATAATGAAAAAGCATCTTCGCATCACTGTCGATGGAGAGGAGTATGAGGTCATCGTTGAGGAGGTGGACCGAAGCCAGACGGACAGTCCCCGCCCCTCCGAACCGGAGGTCAAACCCGCCAGTCCCAGACCAACCACCCAAAGAACACAACAGCGCCCGGAACCGGAGCAACCCGTAACCCCAGAAACCACCGAAAAACCTGAGGAACCCGAGGAAACCCAGCCGACAGACGATCGTGCCCCCGACAAGGGGGATACACCAGTCGAAGCACCACTGGCTGGAACCGTAAAAGGTATCCCGGTGAAAATCGGTGATATGGTAAGCGCCGGAGACACGGTGGTGCTGCTGGAGGCGCTCAAGCTGGAAAATGAGATCACCTCCCCAGCGGACGGTGAAGTTGCTACTATCGAAGTAACTGAGGGCACCAACGTGGAAAATGGTCAGGTGCTCATGACCATAAAATCGCAGTAATGCTGTCTTGTCCAGTTAGGAGGTCGCAATGAGTGCATCCCGTCCGGTCAAAATAACTGACACTATTTACCGTGACGCTCATCAGTCCCGCATGGCCACAAGAATGAAAACCCAAGACATGCTTCCGGTTGCCACAGATATCAATGAGGTGGGTTACTGGGCTCTGGAGATGTGGGGAGGAGCCACATTTGACAGCTGCCTAAGGTATCTCAAGGAGGACCCCTGGCTCCGTGTGCGGCGCCTGCGCGAGCATCTCCCCAATCCACATTTTATGATGCTTCTGCGCGGTCAGAACCTCCTGGGTTACCGACACTACCCCGATGATGCGGTCAAAGAATTCATCCGTCTGGCAGTCAAAAACGGCATAAGCGTGATCCGGATTTTCGATGCGTTGAACGATACGAGAAACATGGAGCTGTCCATAAAAACAACCAAGGAGCACGGTGCACATGCCCAGGCCTCGGTAGTCTACACAACCAGCCCGGTGCACGATGTGGAACACTACGTCAGCACCGCTGTAGAGCTGGAGGAAATGGGTGCCGATTCGCTGTGCATAAAGGATATGGCCGGTATCCTCAGTCCGACCATGGGCAGCCGCCTGGTCACCGAAATGAAGGACGCTCTGAGCATTCCCATTCACATTCACTGCCATATGACCAGCGGTATGGGCGCGATGACCTATCTCAAATGCATCGAAGCTGGCGCGGACATCATTGATACCTGTCTCAGCGCCTTTGCAGGTGGAACTGCTCAACCGGCAACCGAATCCATGGTGGCAGTGCTTGCTGAGACCAAATATGACACCGGGCTAGACCTCGAACAGCTGGCCGAAATCAACTCACACTTCAAACAGGTACGCGGTCAGTACGATGAGTTTTTCACCCCCGCCGATATAGATGCTCAGGTGCTTATCTATCAGATCCCCGGCGGAATGCTGTCGAACCTCCGAGCGCAGCTGACTCAGCAGGGCATGATGGGCAAATGGGATGAGGTGCTCCGTGAGGTGCCGCGCGTTCGAGAAGAACTCGGTTACCCACCGCTGGTGACGCCCATGAGTCAAATAGTGGGCACCCAGGCGGTCATGAACGTGGCAACCGGAGAGAGATACGGGATAAAGTCCAAGGAAGTTAGGGACTACGTACGCGGTCACTACGGTAGACCTCCGGCGGAGATCTCAGACGAAGTACGTCGCAAGATCATCGGAGACGAGCAGCCGATTACCGGACGTCCCGCCGATCTCCTCGATCCCATCGTCGAGGCCACTCGCGAGGAAATCAGCGAATACGTGCGTAGACCGGAGGACGTTATATCCTACATAGTCTTCCCTGAACCAGCCATGCAGTACTTCAAACACCGCGAAGTGCACGGCGAATGACCTGACTGAAGCGGGCGGGGACAATCTCCGCCCGCTTATCCACTCTTATCTGTCAAGCAAACTGGTTGCCATTACCTCCACCGGCTTCTCTTCGGTGTAAATTACCGAAAAATACCGCGACGTACCGTCGGCAAACTGCCAGCTGTAACGCAAATTAACGGCTCCTTTGACCCAAAACTGCCCGGGTCTTTCCCAGGTTACCGCAAACTCGCACCCGGGATAACAGACGACTTCCAGGTCCCGAACCTGCTTGGGCGGATCGACATCCACTACCAGCTCATACTCCGCGGGTTTCCCGGTCATCCAGGCGCTGGGACCGAGAAGCTCTATCCCCGGAACAACTTCCTCAGCTGTCTGGTAAGAAAAGGTTCGCCGGTAATCGTCAGCATCATCGGCGACCTCCACCAGCCAATTTTGCTTGCGGATCGTACTCCCGTCGGAGGCATGAGAGACGGCTGAAACCTCATACTGTCCTGGTCCGGGAAACTCGTGCTTTTTTTCTCCACGGGTATTGCGTGGCGAGTGATCAACTGCCTGCGTTGAATCCCCAAAATCCCAAAGCCAGTAGCTGTGAACGATCCTTCGTTCTGATTTCAGGGTGGTGCTTTTGTTCCTGTAGACAGCACGCACATGAGGAATCTCGCCTGTACCTTGACCGTCTGGCTGTGAGACCGACTGCTCAGTGCATGCAGCCGCAGAGTCAGACCAGGCCTCTGAGTCCGGCTCATCAACCTGTGGGTCACGTGAGTCACCATCCCACACCGATCCTGCCCCCGGCACGGGCATCTCATCCAGAGTAAGCCTCTGCTGGGTTTGGGACCCCGGGTCGGTGGGCCGTTCCTTTATGCAGCTGAGAACTTCTTCTGCCACCCTCTCACTCCTTCCCACTCCCCCACCGACGGGAAGAAATACCCGCCTCGCCTCCCCGCCGGGGTGCACGCGAGAGGCGGATTCTATCTCAGTCCACCAGTCGTTTGGTCCAATGTCAGGGTAGACGAGCTGAAGCCAGTTGGGAGCCTCTACCACCACTGAGTGCTCAATGACAGCCGACTGCAGAGAATCGGCCTCCGCGTCAACCATGTGCCTCATCAACTGGTTGGCCGGCACCGGCAGCGATGTATCGTTCCATTGGATTTCAACACGGGCCGGTATCTGGTACATCAAAACAGCCTCATCAACTTCCAGCTGCCGCTGCAACCAATCAACTGCCCGGTGACGTGCCCAAATGCTCAAGCGCGGCAGCAAGTAGTTCCGGGCAAACCGCATGAGGCGGCGCCGGGCAAACTCCATAAGCGCAGATCTCCAATCCCGAGCCAGGGGAACATCTTCCAGCATATCTTCTGTCATTGCTCCGATGGCCGATTCCGAAGCAGTGTAGGTGAAGCGGGCGACCGTCGCGGCCAGTAAGTCGTGATACCCCCAGCTGAGTGTCCGCCCGGCGGTCTGTGCCTGCAGCTGGCAAAGACTCCTATCCCAGCTGACCGGTGTTTCGCTGTCAAGCAGGTAACCTTTCAGCCGCCCTGGATACCGGTGGGCCAGCCACCCCAAGAAACTGCGGGCGCTCTCCGGACCAGTTGGCGACAGAGAAAGCTGCTCCTGCACCAAAAAATTGTGATAAAGCGGTTCAAACAACCCCCGACTGCGGTGAGCCACATAGCTCACACTGCAGCGGTAGTCCGGACGGCTCCAGCGGGGATCAGCCGTACGCCGGTGCATATCCCGCTGGGCCCGATAATTCACCACCTGGCGAACCATCGCCTCACCGTAGAGCATCTCCGCAGTCACCGAACCGGCGTTAGGTGCCGCTACATAAACCACATCATCGACGGGGATCTCCGCATCTGAGTTCAGCAACCAGCGGAGGTGCAGGGCACTGGCCCCTACTGCCACCACAATCCACCGACGTTCGCGAATCCCCTCGTCGGAGAAAAAGGATTCCAGCTGTCCGATGCACTGGGCAAAATCACCAGCCAGGTGAACCACATGCAGAGAATTGCCACTGCAATAGCCAACATCTGCAAGTCTCTCTGAAAGGGCAGAAACATCCGCATAGGGAGCCGATGTAATGACCAGCACTGATTCTGCCGCCTTAGCCTGCGCGCTTTCGCTAATCCCCGGGCCCGACACACAAAGCAAGCAAACTGCAACCGCAACCGCCACAGCTTTTTTCACCTTAACTGCCTGCTGCACCAAAAGACACCTCCCGGGAGTCATTCCAACCCAGATTTCGTATCACCCAAACACCGACCGGTTTCTCCTCCGACAGGGCGTTTTCCACAACCGGAGTCCAGGCCTTTGGACATGTGTACGCTACCGGACCCCCGCCGGGCCCTGCCCGGACTCCCAGCCTCACTTCTTCTCCTGGTCTCACAGAGATCTCTTCCTCATCTACCACCACGCGTATTTCACCCGTCTCCTCACAGATGTCACAAATATTGAGGCAGACCTTCTCGAAGACTGAATCGGGAAGGGGGAAATCAACCTTCCGGGGCACAACCCATATGGTCAAAGAGTGCGATACCATCCGCTGGCCTGCAGTGTGAACTTGGTAATTTAGAACTGCCGGCACATTCCTCTGATATTCGGGCTGTCTGTGTTCGGTTGATGCAGCCGCTGACCACAAGGGTGGAGCCGGGCGGTCAAAGGCTGTATGAACTTCTACTTCGATTCTGAGCGCAGAGTCCTGTGAAATGGTAAGGAGCCTGGCTCTGCCAGTGAGAACTGCCAATAGATGGACGGGATTGGCCAGCTGCGAGAGATGGGGATGATGGACAAAAAGGACCGCCAGGACAATCACCAGAGATAAAGATAAAAGGCATTTGAACTTGAAGGACATAAGGAATCAACACGCTAAGTAGGCTGAGTGGAAATATTATACATGCACCGGCTCAATCGAACAACCCCAAAAACCGCAGACTTCATGATATGTAGGCAGGGGAATTACCATCCCCTGCCGCCGCCCTGCTGCTGTTGGGCCATAGCACGCTCGGCACGTTCTATGGCAGCGCGTACCAGAGAACCGCATGCCCTGGCCGGCATGGCTCCCCAGTCGCCATT
This sequence comes from Clostridia bacterium, assembly GCA_003551215.1. Lineage (GTDB taxonomy): Bacteria > Bacillota > Sulfobacillia > SLMV01 > SLMV01 > PUMD01. The sequence continues at coordinate 7,838 of PUMD01000180.1, forward strand.
GTTCTGTCTGAGAAGTTGATCGATCCCCAGTTCCTTGGCCAACTCATACTTGAGTCTGTCGCTCATCATTTTGGCCATCGATTACCCTCCCTCGGGTATCTTTCCTGGTGGAAGTCTCACCAACGGGCAGCACTCATAGTATTGCATCAGACGGCCCGGGCCATAATAGCAATTGAAACACCCAGAAGCTTTTGCAGCCATAATCAGAACCAGCTACCAATAGACTTTCGCAGACGGGGCAGATAATATGGATGACCTCTGGATAACTTTTCTTCGTACGCTTTTTTTCTATTTTGCCATTCTCGTGGTGATTCGACTCATGGGCAAGCGAGAGGTGGGGCAGCTTTCGCCCTTTGATCTGGTAGTATCCATAATGATCGCAGAGGCTGCCATAGTGCCGATTGAAGACACTCAGAAGCCGATCATGTCGGGTTTGCTTCCGATATTGACACTTACAGCTCTTCAAATGCTTATTTCCATCCTGTGCCTGAAGCTGCCCGCACTGCAGGCACTCATAAACGGACGTCCTACAGTGGTGATAGAAGATGGAAAGATTAACGAGGAAAACATGCGACATGCCCGCTACACTATCTACGACCTCATGGAGCAGCTGCGCCTGCAGCAGACTCCCGCTCTGAACGATGTGGAATACGCCATTTTGGAGATGTCGGGCAAGCTGAGCGTCCTTCCGAAGGCAAATTCCCGGGCTCTGCAGCCGTCCGACATGGGAATGGATCTCCCCAAAGAGGGATTACCGGCGCTTCTTGTCGTGGATGGCACCATAAACGATCAGGGACTGCAGTCCGTGGGCCAAGATAAAGAATGGCTGAAGACCAGGCTGCAGAAACTGGGTGTCACAGATATCGGAGACCTGCTGGTAGCTGCCCTTGACCGCAGCGGCAACCTCTTCGTTCAGCACAAGACCCACCAGCGGAATTTCTGGGAACTCTTTCAGTCTTGATCTGCCCCACATCACAGCAAAATGAAAGGCCGGGGACCCGGGTTGACAACTCCCAGATCCACCGGCCCGCACCATCACAGCAGATGATTCTTTCGAAAGTAAAGAGTCCGTATGCCCGCTGCTTTCGGCTGACTCACTCGGCGAGGTGTCTGGAAAGGAAGCCAGCAGCGGACTGCGCAAGTTTCACCTCCGCATCACCGACGGCATCATCCGGCCCGGTACCGGCAATAATCACTGTACCGTACGGATCCCCATGCACCACAATCGGCTCAATAACCAGCGTGGTGAACTTACCCTCTTCTCCCTCTTCTTCCTCCAGTACAGCTTGGGGGGACTGTGATGGATCGTCGTGAATGATGGTGGTCCTGTCCTCCATCGCTCTGAGGACCATATCACTTATTCTTTTGTCAGCGTACGTCTTTTTCCGGACTCCCGATACAGCGACCATGGAATCGCGGTCGCTGATCATAGTGACTTTCTCGCAGGCTTCGTGCAGAGACTCCGTCATCTCTGCTGCAAAGGATCCCAGATCGACGATTGCCGAATACTTTTTCAGGATGACCTCCCCATCTTTGTCGACAAAAATCTCCAGGGGGTCTCCGTCGCGAATGCGCATTGTTCTGCGGATCTCGATGGGTATGACAATGCGTCCAAGATCATCTATTCGCCTGACAACTCCAGTTGCTTTCACTTATTTCACCTCTTGCGCCGGGTTCTTACTTCGCAAGTTATTATCCCGCAGCACAAGAAGTTTATTCTGAAGACGGAGAGATGGCGGTTGCCTTTGACGCAGGCAAACGCCCTCTATTTTATTGATGGGTTCACTGCACTGGTGAGGGTTCTGGGAAGACTCCGCCATTTTATCGAAAATACGGTGAAAACCTACTGCGAATGATCTTCCTCGCAGGTAATGGCCGGTTTATGCCGCAGATAGTAGCGAACCAGCTCTTCCACCACCTCATCGCGCTCAAGTCGCCTGGTGAGGGCGCGAGCGTCCCGGTGGGCGGTGATATACGTGGGTTCACCGGTCAGAAGATAATAGGATATCTGCTGCACCGGGTCATAGCCCTTTTCTTTCAGGGCAGCATAAATGGTTTGCATGATTTCCAGAAACTCTTGCCGGCTGGTCTGCCCTATTTTCTCTGTTTCAATTATGCGCGTATCATCATGAATGCGCTCTTCCCGACTCATCATTCAGGCCTCCCTCTTTCGCTGCCAGGAGCAAATGCCGGATTCTTACAGGTCATAGGGACTCATTATTGCTTTTTTCGCCTCCGCCCGTCAGATTCCTGCTACGGACCCATCTCAGGAGACTCCGACCCGCGTGACTCGCCGTCAAGGCCCAGGTCTCGCCACCTGCTTTCGGA
>PUMD01000061.1 GCA_003551215.1 Clostridia bacterium
CTTCGCCTTCCCGATAATCTTCATCGTGATATCGCTGGCTGCGGGGTTTTCCATTTCCGGAAGTACGCTGGTCGCACAGCACACTGGAGCAGGACAGAAGAAGGAGGCCAACCATGCGGCCGGTCAGGTGCTGGTGTTTTTATTTTCCCTGGCGCTGGTTGTCTCCATGCTGGGAATCCGGTTTGGTCGATGGGGGTTGAATATGCTCGGTCCGGAGCCGGAGGTACTGGAGTATGCCTGGGTGTATTTCCGCATACTGTGCGCCAGCATACCCTTCATATTTATCTATTACATATTCCAGTCGGTGTTCCAGGCTGTGGGCGACACAGTTACTCCGATGATCATAAAGGTGGGTTCGGTTGGTCTGAACGTGGTTTTGGATCCGGTTTTGATCTTCGGCCTGGGGCCCTTTCCCCACATGGGGATCGCTGGAGCTGCTGTTGCCACGGTGTTCACGCGGCTTCTGGCCACGGCAGTGGGGTTGTTTCTTTTGTTTACCCCGTACCGGGGTGGTCTTCACCTGCGGCCAGCCGATCTGATTCCCGACTCAGGCGTGATCCTGCAGGTAATCAAGATCGGGGCTCCTGCGGCAGGCAGCATAAGTGCGCTGTCTTTTGCCCGAACCTTCATGACCGGGATAGTTGGGGCTTTCGGCACCGCCACTGTTGCTGCCTGGGGTGTGGTCAACCGCCTGATGTCTGTTCTCCGCATGCTATCGAAGGGAACCTCCCGGTCTACCACCATACTGGTAGGTCAGCATCTGGGTGCAGATCAGGCGGATCAGGCCGAACGGAGTGCATGGATATCCTCCGGTTTGACTTTCGGTTTGCTGCTTATGCTCGGACTGGTGGGCTTTGCAGCCGCTCCCGCAGTTATTGCGGTCTTCGACCCCACACCGGAAGTCGTCAGTATCGGCACCGAATACCTGCGCATAGCCGTATTCGCCTATGCGTCCCTTTCCGTTCAGCAGGTGCTGTGCGGCGGTTTGCGCGGTGCAGGAAATACGGTGGAAGATGCGGCCATTCGGCTGATCACGCAGTGGGGGATGCAGATACCCCTGGCCTATTACCTCACGACGCTGTTTGATCGTTTGGGGATATGGTGGTCGGTGTTTTTGTCCCGCTTTCTGGGAGCATTGATGACCATGGTCTGGTTCCGCCGGGGCAGCTGGAAGGAAGCGGTCATTGAGAGGACCCCTCAGCACGGTTGACATGGGCATGTTTCCCCTGAGGCTGTACGGCCGCGTCACTATATCGGGTTTTTGCGGGTCCTGGTGTTGTACCTTTGCAATCGAGGCTGAAGGCGTGTCACTGCTAGAGGCAGTTTTTGCGTCCTGGGTCGTGGATGTGAAAGCTGCTGCCTGATGGTCTCCGGGGTGAGGCAATCAGATTCAGAGGTTATGTCTACTGCGGGCCGACGGAGTCATGCATTTTCAGGATAAAGTCAGTCCGGCTGGAGACGTTGGCCTTGGAGTATAGGTTTCTGATGTGAGTCTTGACGGTGTTTATGGATATCTTCAGCTGGTCGGCTATGTCCTGGTTTGTGTGCCCTTTGAGTATCAGGCGGGCGACATCGCGTTCCCGGTCAGTGAAGCCGGCGGCATCAAAGGCAGCCTGCTGTTTTGCTTCGGATTCGTCCTCGTGCGCCTGCTGCCAGGACAGGCGCATCCCGCGGAGAATTATCGCGCAGACGGTGCCGGTGATCAGTGCCCCCGCTATCGCAGGCGACAAAGTGGTGATGGCCGAATAAGACAATTCCGGGTCCAACTCCGGGGCCCACAGGTAACCGGAGGCCACCACCAGGGCGTTTATCGAAAGACCGTAGGCGTACAGGTGTCGGGGGTCGCGGTTCAACAGCGAAGACATGGCAGCCAGGCAGATGAAGACAAACACATCCAGTATGCCGTAGCTGCTCTGGAGGGCGAAATCCAGAGCAGCTTTAAGACCCAGTCTGGCTGCTGGCACCATCAGCATGAAAGTGCCGATTAGGATTGCCAGCCCCACCATGGCCACGCTTTCCATTTCGCCCGTGGCGTCGATTACAGTTCCGGCCAGCAGCGCTACAACTCCGTAGGCCAGGGCAGCGACCGCTGGTGCGAGTCCGCCGCCTTCGCCGGTCCAGCAGAAGATGGTCTGATGGCTCATCCATGACAGTGAGTAGTAGCCTACCAGCAGTCCGACAAACAGCACAGAAAAGAGGACTGGCTCAACTCGCCCGCCCCGATCCGTGGCGCGGGGGGTGGGTGCACCCTCCTTCCGGTCGGGGACCAAGCGGGCAGCCAGCCAGGCTCCCATAAGCAGTACTGCTGCCGCAGCGTAGGTGACCTGCGGGGACAGGTTGAAAGCCAGCAGGCCCACGGCGTAAAGCAGTGATGCAGCTGAAAGCATGGCCCCCGAGTAGCGCCCCCGCTCGTGCCGTGAGGTGTCTGCTATGCTGACTGCCCAGTGAATGCTCAGAGCCGCGGAAAAAACGCCCATCGCCCCGGCGATGAAATATACAACCGTCACCGGGACCGACAGGTTGGATGACAGAAGCAAAAGGAGCATCAAGGATGCATTGACCAGCGGGCTGACGGTAGCTGCGAACCTTCTTGTCATCACACTGCTTTTAGCGTAACCGCAGTAGCCCGCCACGTTGCCCGCCAGAAAGATGAGACTAAAAACCGCCGCCGTCTCCCCGCGCAGGGCAACGACTCCCTGCAGCATCCCGAAAAGGGGCAGGCTCCACATCCAGGCAGTTGAGATTGCAGCAGCAATAGATAGGTACCTGTATCTTTGCTTCATCAGTCTTTGACTCCCGTAGTCCGCAGTTCAGCTGCGTTCTTTTTTGAATTCGATACACGCTGGGTCAGTCCTGCACCGTCCAGTATTTTGAGGGCAGGCACCCAGACCACAAAATAGAGAATAACACAGGCGACGCAAGACCCGTAAGGAGGGTCGCTGGGCAAATATGTACCGTCTGGCAGCAAGTGGGTAAAATCGGTCAGTGCGGCTTTCTCCAAAGAAGATGGTTGCGGAGGATGGTTGCGGATGCAGCACCGTCGAGAAACGCTTCACCCCGGCTGGGGCCCTGCCGTATCAGAACGCGTCACTCGAAGACGACAAAGGTAAGGCCCTGTTGATCGAAGTACTCAATTATTGCTGGAAGCGCTTGTACCACCAATGCGTTTTCATGAAACAGATATATGCCGCCGCAAGGGTCTGTGTCTTCGACCACATAATCAAGCACCTCGCGTTTGCTTTGCGCTTCCCAATCCCGGGCGTCGTAGCACCACATCACCGTCTTCATGTGCTCCTCTATCAGGACGGCCTCCACCTCTTCGTTCATCAGGCCGAAGGGGGGACGGAAGAGCTTTACCGGCCTGTCACTAAAGGAGGAAAGAATCTCGTTTGTGTTGAGGATTTCTTCTCGCAGCCTCTCTGGCCCGGCGCCAAGCAGGTTGATGTGGCTGTAGGAATGGTTCCCCAGAGTCATGCCTCCGGCTTCGGCATGCTCAACTGCCCCCGGAAAGGCGTGCACGTGTTTGCCGACGAAAAAGAATGTTCCCGGGATATCGTATTCCTTGAGAATGTCGACAATTGCTCGGGTGTAAGGGGTTGGACCGTCATCGAAGGTAAGGGCAACGTATCCTTCTGGCAGGCAGTAAAGCCTCTCGCCGGGTTTGAGAGTTATGGTCCGGCAGCTGTCTTTCTCTTCGTCTTCGGTGTTATCTTCTTGGTTTGCATCGGCCTTTCCGGAAAGGACCTGCTCGGTCCCGAGGTTATGTTCTCCGGGCTGCAAAAGGGTGGCTAATTTCCGGCTTTCTGGTGTCCGGCGGGGGTGTGCGACAGCAGCGGTTCTTTCTTCGCCATCGAGCGTCCGCTCCACTGCTGCCGCCTCACCTATACTCGACTCTGCAAACATGCCGATGCTACCGGCTCCGGGGAGGGCGTGGAGTCCGGCGGCAATAGATAGAAGACCGACCAAAAGACAGACCACAAAAACGGTGGGGGCAGGTGCCTGGATGTTTTGGACCGCCCTTGCTGCGCTTTTTATCTGCGGGTGCACAAATGACACCGAATCAAGATCTTCTAGGTCCTGTACCCGCTGCAGCTGCAGCAGGACATCGCCGAAGCTGGAGGGACAGGGAAAATACCTCAGCTCCCTGTTGTTGAGGCTTACTCGGGTAATCGAGCTGAAATGCTGCTGCCGGAACGGGTCCCAAAGGTAGCGCAGAGAAAGCCGGTAGTGGACACCCGATTCATGAGTCGGGATGACCCCGGAAATACCTTCATACGTCTCCCTGCAGATGGGAATTCGCAGGTTCCTGCTCTGTCCACCGAGTGAAACGCTGACCAGCATCACGTGGTGGGTGATGCGCCAGTGCAGGGACTTCAGCTCGAATACCGGCTCGGGACTTGCCGACTTCATGTCTGTTCGCTTTTCTCCTTCGGCTCTTCATCATTGGACTGTTTTTGCACATCTGTCCCCCCGGCCGCGCGAGCAAAGGAGCCAGACACCTGGTCTGTAAAGTCCCTTACGATGTTCATCAGATAGCTGTTCTGCTCTTTGACCTCCTGCAGCTGCTGCTTCAGATTTGCCTTGTGTCCCTGCAGTTCATGTATAGTTGAGTCTCTTTGTTTTATCTCCCGCAGCGCTTCTTGCTGCTGGTTTTGCGCTTCCTGCGAAAGCTGCTGGTACTTCCGCTGCTCTATATCCAGTCTGTTTTTCAGCTCGTCGACAGTCTCGGTCATCTCGGACTCCATTTGCCGGTACTGTTCGAGGGCCTGATCGATCTGCATGTTCTTCTCAGTTACCTTATCCTTCAGGTCATCGATCTGCTTTTCCTTTTCCGCCAGCAGGGCGCGGACCCGCCCCAGGTCACGTCTGATGATCTCGTTTTGTTTCTGGCTGTCCTGCAGGCGGTCTTTGAGTTCTTCTACATTCTGATCGGATACCTGTTTTGCCATGATCGCCTGCTCGACGGCCAGGGCCAGGTTCAGGCAGGTCTTGTCCTCAACCAGCGCCTTGCTGCTGCGGTTAAACAGCGTGTTGTCGCCCTGGTGTTGCTCCTCATCGATGACAGCGACCGACTCCTGCTTCTTTACGTTTTCGTCGTCGGTGACCTGCTGCTGGGTCATCTGCGGCTGTTTTTCGCCTGCCTCAGGCTCTGTCTCCTCGTTATCCTTGGTCTCGTTGTCTCCAAACATCCTCTCCAGGAGGTTGCCTAAATCCACGGTTGAACACCCCTCGTATTTTGATGTTTCCTGTCGGATATCGATGATGTCGGGTTGTCGCCTGCCATGACCTCACCTCACAGCTGCCGCGCAGAGTGCCACTGGCTTTGTGCAAGACTGCCGGGCTCCCCCGGACAATCCTGCTTCAGAGTGCCGGCAGGCGGAGTCATTGATGGGTTCATCCAAAAACAGGCATCGATCCCTGCAGTCCACTGCCAGCCATCTATGCACTATTTAGTCTTTCTTATCGGCAAATCCTTCCTCGCATCGCGAGCATTCGCCACAAATCGCCTTACTTTTCGAGATCTGCCCCCCTGCCGGTTCAGGGCACGCAGACATGGTCTAGCTTGGTTATCGTAATATCAGCGCATATGATGAATCAGCTCGCAGCCGGTCGGTTCGGCCGCTGGCCGCAAGAGGGCAGACGGCTGCAGGTAACCGCCCGCAGACCGATCTTCACCCGCATAAAGGTAACCAAAGGGACTTTTTGAGCATGCTTTGGGAGGGGTGGGAGGTCTCGCTCCTTGCGCTCAGGAGGCGAAAACACAGCTTGACACGCTCTCCATCGGCACGCGTGAAGTGCATCGCTGTGAACCGTTTGCTGCGGTGCCCGTCCGGCTCCAATACGCCAGCACAAAAGTCCCTATGGGTGAATCCGGCTGCTGTGAGTATCGTGGTCACTTTAGTGATGGATACCATGGGGTGCAGGTGACCCACCAGCAAAAAGGAATGAAGCGGTGAGCTGCTGCTGTCAGCTGCATCTGCTGGATGAACGTCCGTGGGAGTGAGACTCTGTCATCCGGGTCAAAAGCACCCGGCTTGCGGAGCACAGCAGGGGGTTTTGGGGGGAAATGGATGGAGCGAATTTCTCATCCGCGCTTGACGCCCACGGTGATGCGGGCTACAATGCTGAAAATAGATAAATTCAACAACCATGATGGGGACAAGTAAGCCCAGCGGGTTTTCAGAGAGCTGAGGGTGCTGCGACTCAGCAACTCCACTGGCTGAAATACACCCCCGAGTTGCAGGCTGAACAGCAATAAGTAGGCCGAGCCGTAATCCGACGTTACCCGGTGAGGGAGTGCTGGCTTCCAATAAAGCGAGCCCTTGGGCTAACTCAGGTGGTACCGCGGTTTCTGACCGTCCTGTGAGGGGCGGTTTTTTTATTGGGAAAGGAGACAGATATGCGAGCTTTGCGCGGAGCAACCACGGTAAAATCAGACGACCGGGAGCAGGTGCTGTCGGCGACCTCGCAGATGCTGAAGCAAATGATGGAGGAAAACGGGTTTTCGGGCAGGGATGTTATCAGCGCACTGTTTACCGCCACCCCCGATTTGACCTGCTGCTACCCCGCCGAGGCGGCCAGAAACCTGGGGTGGACCGATGCTGCCCTGCTGTGCGCAGCGGAAATCGCCGTCCCCGGGGGGCTGCCGCGGTGCCTTCGGGTGATGGTTCACATCGATTCGCAGGAGCCGAAATCCAGGCTGCAGCACGTTTACCTGCGGGGAGCAGCTGCCCTGAGACCCGACCTGAAGGAAGAGGTGACAGATAGATGATAGTAATTATGTCCCCTGGTGCTGAAGAGGAAGATGTCCAGCAGGTAATCGCCAAGGTAGAGGAAGCTGGCCTCGAGGTCCATCTTTCGCGCGGTGTGGAGCATACCCTGGTGGGACTGGTGGGCGATACCCGCCAGCTTACCGTCGAGGAACTGGAAGTCCTGCCGGGAGTGCAGAGGGCCATGCGGATCATGCAGCCCTTCAAGCTGGTGAGCAGGGAATTTCGCGTAGAGCGTACTGTCGTCGATGTCGGCGGAGTGAAGGTTGGCGCAAAAGAGCCTGTGTTCATGGCCGGGCCATGTGCGGTGGAGGACCGCGAGAGCCTGTTTGAAACGGCGGAAGCGGTGGCAGACTGCGGGGCACAAATCCTGCGCGGCGGTGCCTTCAAGCCCAGGACCTCCCCCTACAGCTTTCAGGGGTTGGGGCAGGAGGGCCTGCGGCTTCTGGCGCAGGCGCGTGAGCGCACCGGCCTGAAAATCGTAACTGAGGTGATGTCGGCAGGCGACGTGGAAATGGTTTCTCAGGTGGCCGATATCCTGCAGGTCGGCGCCCGCAACATGCAGAATTACAGCCTGCTGCGCGCGGTAGGTTCAGCCGACCGGCCGGTTCTTCTTAAGCGCGGAATGATGTCCTCGGTACAAGAGTGGTTGATGGCCGCCGAGTACATCGTCTCGGAAGGGAACACCCAGGTGATCCTGTGCGAGCGGGGGATCAGGACCTTTGAGAAGTACACCCGCAACACTCTCGATCTGAGTTCCATTCCCCTGGTCAAAAAACTCAGCCACCTGCCGGTGGTGGCCGACCCCAGCCATTCTACCGGCAGGCGGGACCTGGTGGTTCCCATGGCCGAAGCTGCCATCGCCGCCGGAGCCGACGGCCTGCTGGTGGAAGTGCATCCCCGTCCCGAGCAAGCCCTGTGCGATGGTGCGCAGTCGCTTACGCTGGAGGGGTTCGCCCGGCTGGTGGACAGGGTCGGGGCAATCTCCTCGGCAAAAATGACGGTGGTGGCTGCAGATGACGGCGGATCTTAGCGATGTCCGGGTTGTCATCTGCGGAATGGGCCTGATGGGAGGTTCGCTGGGGCTGGCCCTGCGCGGCCAGGTGGATCAGGTGACCGGGATCGAGATAGACCCGGCAGCCGCCCGGGAGGCGGTCCGCAGAGGGGCCGCCTCAGAGGTCAGCCAGCCCGATGAGGCGCAGGCCGCTGTCCGGCGGTGTGATGTGCTGGTTCTGGCTCAGCCGGCAGGCCAGATGGCCCCAGTCATGCGGCAGCTTGCCCCCGGGCTGCCTGCCGGCTGCATCGTGACCGACCTGGCGGGGGCGAAGGCTGCGGTGATAGAGCAGCTGGCCGGGCTTGTGCCCCCCGAAGTGACCTACGTCCCCGGGCATCCACTGGCCGGCTCCGAGCGCGAGGGAATCGCTGCAGCGCGTGAGGACCTGTACCGGGAAGCGGTGTGGATGCTGACGGAGAAGCCGCCGCGGCTGCTTGCGCAGATGATTGAGGCGGCAGGAGCAGAGGTGAGGCTGGTGGATGCACACCGGCACGACCGCATGATGGCCCGCACCAGCCACCTGCCCCACCTGATGGCCCACGTCACCGCAGCGGTGGGCATGAAACAGGCCGAATCGGAAGACGGCTGTATTGATACGTTCTGCGGAGGTGGCTTTGCCGATACCACCCGGGTGGCGGCCGGCTCGCCCTCTGCTTCTGCCGATATGTGTCTGTACAACAGCTGCCAGCTGGTGCCGGCGGTGCGTGAAGCCTCTGTCCTTCTTGACCAGCTGACCGACATGCTGCAGCGGGGAGACCGGGATGAGCTGCAAAGGCGCCTGGGTGAAGTGGCCCTCTGGCTGCGCGAAAGAAAGGGGAAAGCGACATGCAAATAAGTGCCCGAAAACCGCTGAGCGGAACCCTCACCGCGCCTGGGGACAAATCGATTTCTCACCGCGCCGCCATTTTCGCGGCCCTGGCTGGCGGGAGGACCCACATAAGCAACTTCGCCCCCGGAGATGACGCCGCATCCACACTGCACTGCCTGCAGCTGCTGGGCGCGGCGGTGGACCGGTCGGGGGACGACATCTCGGTATGCGGACAGGAGGGCGGACTCAGTGAGCCGGACGACGTCCTCGACTGCGGCAACTCGGGAACTACCATGCGCCTTCTGTCCGGGGTACTGGCCGGGCAGAAGATGCACGCCGTCCTGACGGGAGATGAATCTCTGCTGGCCCGTCCCATGGGCAGGATAACTGTTCCGCTGGGGGAGATGGGAGCAGACATACGCGGGCGGCAGAATAACTCTCTGGCGCCGCTGAGCGTGCAGCCCGCCGACCTGCGGCCCGTCCAGCACCGGCTTAAGGTGGCCAGCGCACAGGTCAAATCAGCTCTGCTCATAGCCGGACTGTACTGCGGCGGACCGGTCTCGGTGCGGGAGCCCGCGCAATCGCGGGACCATACCGAACGGATGCTGCAGGGTTTCGGCGCCCGCGTGAAGACGGAAGAAAGGGTGGTCACCGTTGAGGGGCACGTGGACCGGCTTGAGTGGACGTCGGACTGCCTCAGGGTGCCCGGAGACATTTCTTCGGCCGCCTTCATCGCTGCCGCCGCCCTGCTGGTGCCGGGCTCGGACATCTGCATCCGGGATGTAGGGATCAACAGAACCCGCGCCGGCATGCTCAGGATGCTGCAGCGCATGGGCGCCCGCGTGCAGATTACCAACCGGCGCAGCTGGGGAGGAGAGCCGGTAGCGGACCTGCGGGTGGTTCACGGCCCGCTGCGTTCGGTGCAGGTGGATGCCGATGAGCTGGTCTGCATGATCGACGAAGTGCCGGTGCTGGCGCTGCTGGCCTCCCGGGCGGAGGGCGTCAGCCGCTTTGAGTCCGCCGCTGAGCTGCGGGTCAAGGAGACCGACCGGCTGGCGGCGATAGTTGAGGAGCTGGGTGCGCTGGGTGCGCGGGTTCGCGTCTGCGGAGACGACCTGGTGGTACGTGGAGGTGGACCGGACACCTCAGGGGTGGCCGACGCCAGGGGAGATCACCGCATGGCCATGACTCTGCTTCTGGCCGGGCTCGACGGAGCTTCTGTCCGCGTGAGGCGGGCCGTCCCCTCTATTTCCGTCTCTTACCCGCAGTTCGCCCGCGATCTGCAGAGCCTGGGAGCGCGGGTGCGGGTTCCACCGCCGACTGGCTGGGTGGGCCTGCTGGGTCACCCGGTGCAGCACAGCCTTTCTGCCGCGATGTTCGCCGCAGCCTTCGCGGCCGAGGGGCTCGAGGGCTGGTCGTACCGGCCCTTTGATGTGCCGCCGCCGGATCTGTCCGACGCCGTCAGCGGACTCAGAGTGCTGGGGGTGCGAGGTTTCAACGTCACTGCCCCGCACAAACAGGAGGCTGCGCGGCTTGTCGACAGCCTGGATGAAACTGCCCGGAGGGCAGATGCGGTGAACACGGTGGTGGCAAAAGAAGCGAAGCTGGTGGGGTACAACACTGATATCTACGGGGTGAGCCGGTCGCTTCGACAGGCAGGCTTCAGCGCAGAGGAAAGCTCGGTGCTCATTTTGGGCGCCGGCGGGGCGGCGCGGGCCGCCGCCTGTGCGCTGGCTGACGGTGGCGCGTCTACCCTGTGGCTGGCCAACCGAACCCTCGGGAGGGCCAGGAGTCTGGCCCGCGAAATCCGGAAGATTGATCCCAACATAAAGACCGGCTGTTCTACGCTTGCGGACATACCGACTGAGGAGCATTTTGACCTGGTGGTGCAGAGCACGATCCTGGGCATGGCACCGCATGAAGGTGAATGCCCGCTTGCGTCGGGGTTTTGCCTGCGTCCGGACATGACCGTCTTTGAGATGGTCTACAATCCGCCGGAGACTCCTTTTTTGCGGAGGGCGCGCGGGGCCGGGGCACAGGTGATAGCCGGAAGCGAGATGCTGGTGCATCAGGGTGCGCGGGCCTTCGAACTGTGGACCGGTCTGCCGGCACCTGTTCAGACCATGAGACGCAGGGTCAGGAGGGAACTTACATGTTTGAGTACGTGACCGCAGGTGAATCGCACGGCCGGGGGCTTTTGTGCATCGTGCGCGGCGTACCGGCAGGGTTTCAGCTGAGGCCAGGTGACATCGACCGCGAGCTGTCGCGCCGTCAGCTGGGATACGGGCGGGGAGGCAGGATGAAGATAGAAAGAGATCGGGTGCAGCTTATCTCCGGCGTCAGACACGGCCGGACCCTGGGCAGTCCGGTGGGAATGATGATCGAAAACCGCGACTGGAGCAACTGGTCGGAGGAAATGTCGGTGGAGGACGGCTCGGCTGAACCGGTGGTGCAGCCCAGGCCCGGACATGCCGATCTGGCGGGGGCCTGCAAGTACGGCCACCGCGACCTGCGCAACGTGCTGGAGCGGGCCAGCGCCCGCGAGACCGCCGCCCGGGTGGCGGCAGGCGCAGTGGCAGCGGTTATACTGCGCGGGTTCGATATATGGGTGATGAGCTGGGTCTGCTGCATCGGCACAGTTGAGGCCGACGGTGAACCGGCGGGGCCGTCTGACTGCAGTCGGCGTTCTGCCTGGAGAAGCTGGCGCAGCCGGGAGGAGCAGACCATGCTCCGCTGCCCCGATGCGGAGGCAGAGCGCAAGATGGTAGGTGAAATCGACCAGGCTGCACGTGTGGGTGATACGCTCGGCGGAGTAATCCAGACGGTGGCTTGCGGAATACCTCCGGGACTGGGCAGCTACGCAAGCAGGGACCGCCGGCTGGATGGGCGCCTGGCGGCGGCAGTTATGTCAGTGCCGGGAATCAAGGGAGTGGAAATCGGTGCCGGTTTCCGGGCTGCCCGGTCTGTTGGGTCTCAGGTGCACGACCCCATACTGCCGTCAGGGCCGGATGGTGATGTGGGTTTCTGCCGGGAGAGCAACCGCGCCGGGGGCCTGGAAGGTGGAGTGACCAACGGCGAGGATGTGGTGGTGCGGGCGGCAATGAAGCCCATAGCCACCCTCGGGCAGCCCATTGCTTCCGTCGACATAGAGACGGGCAGGGCAGCCGAGGCGCACCGCGAGCGGGCAGACGTGTGTGCGGTACCGGCCGCCGGAGTGGTGGTGGAAGCGGAGGTGGCCTTTGAAATCGCTGCCGCCTTTGTGCGCAAGTTCGGCGGCGACAGCAAAGATGAGATAAAGGCCAATTACCGCAGCTACCGGGAGGGTCTGCCGTGAAGATAGTCCTGGTGGGTTTCATGGGGGCGGGCAAGACCACCGTGGGGAAGCTGGTGGCACAGCGACTGAACCTCCCCTTCATCGACACCGACAGTTTGATACAAAGCTCAGCCGGCATGAGCACAGAGGAGATATTCCGCCGCGAGGGCGAAGAAGGGTTCCGCCGCCGGGAGCGGAGGGCGATTTCGCAGGCGGCCGGGCTGCGGCAGGCCGTGGTGGCCACCGGCGGAGGCGCGTACGCCGACCCCCAAAACCGCAGGCTGCTGGAGGAAGATTCACGGGTCATCTGGCTTGATGCGCCGGCAGAGACGCTGCATCGACGGCTGCAAAACGAAAACCGCCCGCTGCTTGAGGGTGGGCAGAGAAGGCGGCTGATAGATGAGCTGCTGCAGGCCCGCAGAAGCTCATACCGGCTCGCAGACGAGCGGGTCGATACCAGCGGTCTCTCCCCGTCGGAGGCAGCGGACAGGATCACCGCGGGCCTCAGCCCGGCGGCGGACCCGCCGGCGGGCGAATACGACCGCATCTCGATACAGACAAAGCAGCGATCCTACCGGATTATTGTGGGCTGTGATCTTTTTGCGCAGCTGGCCGATTACCTGCGGGAGGCGTCGCTGCATCCGAAAAGGGTGGGAGTAATTTCTGATGCTCTGGTGTGGGAGATCTACGGCGAGAAGCTGTCAGGTGCGCTGCGTGAGGACGGAATCGAGCCGGTGCTTTGGACCTTTCCCCCGGGAGAGGGATCAAAGGGGCAATCCCAGCTGGAGAAGATATACGGGCATTTTCTCAGCCTGGGGATATCGCGGGATATTCCCATGCTGGCTTTCGGCGGAGGAGTCACCGGCGACCTGGCGGGGTTCGCTGCCGCCACCCTGCTGCGGGGTCTTCCTTACGTGCAGATACCCACCACCCTGTTGGCGCAGGTGGACAGCAGCGTGGGAGGCAAGGTGGCTATCAATCACCCGGCCGGCAAAAATCTGATCGGGGCCTTTCATCAACCCTGCCTGGTGTTATGCGACGTGGGTTTTCTGGGCAGTCTGTCGTCGCAACAGTATCGCAGCGGGCTGGCCGAGGTGTTCAAATACGGCCTGCTGGTCGGAGGGGACTACCTGCAGATGCTTACCCGGCGCGAGGAAGACATATTCCGACGCGATCCCGCGGTGCTTCGGCCTCTGGTCTCGGACAGCTGCCGCATCAAGAGGGATTACGTACAGGGGGATGAGCGGGACCTGGGGCGGAGAATGATGCTGAACCTGGGTCACACCGCCGGTCATGCGGTGGAATCCCTTGCCGGGGGAAGATTGCCGCACGGCATCGCGGTCGCCTTCGGGCTGGCTGTGGCCGCACGCCTTTCGCGCAGGCTGGGCTGTCTTCCGGAGAGCACCTGCCGCTTCATCACCGACCTGCTCGGGGGGTGGGGTTTCCCCACCACGCTCGAGCAGCTGCCTGTGGACTGCCGCCGACCGGAGGAAATTGTGGACAGGATGCAGGCTGACAAAAAAAGCAGGGGCGGGACGGTCCGCTGGGTGCTTTTGCGGGATGTGGGAGAAGCTTTTCTCAGCGGAGAGGTGCCAGACTCTGCTGTGACTTCAGCACTTAAGGGGGAGACATCGTGAGGATTTTTGTGATCAACGGACCCAATCTAAACCTTCTCGGCAGCCGGCAGCCCGAGATCTACGGAACAGCTGATCTGTCGGCTGTGCAGGAGAAGCTGGAGGATCTTGCATCGGAGCTGGACATCGAGGTGCAGCTCTTTCAGTCCAACAGCGAGGGTGAGATAATTGATGCCATTCACCGCGCCGCTGATGAGGCAGAGGGCATAATCATAAACCCGGCCGCCTACACCCACTACAGCATCGCCATCAGGGATGCTCTGCAGGCGGTGAAGGTGCCGGCGGTGGAGGTGCACATCAGTTCGATTCACTCGCGGGAGCAGTTCCGCAGTATATCAGTGACGGCGCCGGCCTGTGCGGGAGGTATCTGGGGCATGGGAATCGATGGGTACTGCCTGGCCCTCCGCGCGCTGGCCGGCATGACTGCCAGAGAGAGGACCCCTGAAACATCGCAATAACCCAATTGCAGCCCGCAAGACGCCACACGCGGCTGATGAAATCGCAGGCGGTTGAGGGGGCTACTGCGTTCAACCCTTTTTCAGGGCACCTACCAGCAGCCACGCGCAGCCGAAGGCCAATCCGCCAGCCAGCGCCTGCAGCAGGTTCCCGCCGCCTATGAAATACCACACGGCGGCGAAGGCTGCCCCGCCGGCGAGTGCGCCGATGCTTTTGGATCTTCGGGGTCCGGTACCAGGTTCCTTCACAAAGGGGTCCTCCTTTCGGTCTGCTGTGATACTTTACTCACCTGCGTGTGGTGTCATGATGTTCGGGCTGTACCGGGTCTTTTCCTGCCGGGAGGTGGGATCGCCGGTTGGTTTAAGACAACTTCAGCAGACAGGGCCGTATCATCCGCAGAGGAGTACACACCGGGAGTCTCCCTTTCACCGGATCCCGGCAGTCCTCAAACTCCATGCTGACAGCATATTTGCCGCTGACTTATGCCGAAGCTTCTCATTGCATCATCAGATGATGCAGAAGTGCCGTCCCTGCCGGGTATCGCTGCAATTGTGTACCGCGCAGTTTTCCGCCTCCGGCCGTAAGCCGGATGCCTGGACATTCAGATGGGAAAACACAGGGAGGATTTGTGACACAGCCACCAGAATCTTATTGATAACTGCAAACCCCAGGGCAGGCGGCGCCTCAAGGGTGTGATCCGGGGTCCAGGGGCGCAGAGCAAATCAGGAACATCTGGTTAACTGGTGGGAGGTACAGGTATGAAAGTTTTGCTTGTTGGTGCTGGTATGATGGGTACTGCGGTGGCAAAAGACCTGGTGGAGACCGACTACATTGCGCAGGTTACGGTGGCCGATTTTGATGCTGACGCTGCCCACACTGCAAAGCAGAAGTGTGGGGGTTTTGATACATCGATTGAGGCGGTGCAGCTTGACCTCGCGGACAAAAGGCGCAGTGTGCAGCTGATGCAGAAACACGATCTGGTAGTCGGGGCCTACCCGGAGCGCTGGGCGGTGCGGGCCAGAGAATACGCCCTGCAGGCCGGGGTTGACCTGGTGGATATGACCGCCCTGCACGACCTGGAAAAGGGGATCGAACTGGATGGGCGGCTGCAGGAACGGGGGCTCACTGCCATACCCGGGTGCGGAGTGGCTCCAGGGTTGAGCAACATCCTCATGGGGGTAGGCTGCGAGAGGGTGGACAATCCACACACCGGCATAATCATGGTCGGTGGGCTGCCTCAGGAACCGAAACCGCCGCTGGAGTACGCCGTGGTTTTTTCCTTCGATACGGTCATTGACGAATATACAGTCCCTCCGCGGATAATCGAGGAGGGGGAGATCCGCACCAAAGAGCCGCTATCCGGACTGCAGGAAGTGCATTTTGATTCCCCGGTGAAAACGGCAGAGTGCTTTTTGACCGATGGCCTGACTACCCTGCTTTATACAATGCCCAAACGCGGCCTGCAGACGGTGGTGGAGAAAACGGTCCGTTATCCCGGGCACCGTGACAAGCTGGCCCTGCTGCGCGACTGCGGGTTTTTCTGCGATGAACCGGTTGAGGTGGCCGGGACTGAGATCAGCCCCAGGGAGTTCACCAGTGCCCTTATGACTTCACTTCTGTACGATGAGGAGGCACGGGATGTAACCTGCATGCGGGTGATCGTGCGCGGGGATGAGACCGTCGAGTTTGACCTGATGGACTTTTATGATGAGGAAGAAGGTGTCAGTTCCATGGCCCGAACTACCGGTTACACCTGCGCGGCTGTAGCCAGGATGCTGATGGAGGGTCACATTGCTCAGAAGGGATTCGTTCCGCCTGAGGAGGCGGTGGGTGAGCGGAACTACCAGGAGCTGAAAAGACGGCTCAGGCAGCGGGACATAAAGGTGATCGAAAGCCACCCGAGCTGAGCTGTGAGAGTTCGGCATCAGCCCCGTGTGCCCGGCAGTGCGGCATTGCGAACCGTACAGTTCAGGCAAGAACCCGAACTGGTGTGACTCATTTGCTACAGGATGCCCCCAGCTGCTGTGAGTCATGCTCCTGTGGTATAATTCATTCATTGCTGTCCCTATCGCTTGCTTCCCTCACAGGAGTGATTGAGCGGCCATCGATACCCCTCCGCAGCTTTTGGGACTCTCTGGTTGCGCACGAGTGTGCTATTCGGGCTGCAGAGATTCTGCGGTTGGCGGTCAGCGGTGCCTGCTCGGGAGAGGGGGCACAGTGTGGGGCTACAGAAGGGAGCAAAGACCATGAAAGTGGTAGTTTTCAACGGAAGTCCCCGGGGGCGACACAGCAACACCCACGAGATTGTCCGGCAGCTTTTGCAGGGGGCTTCCGAGGCTGCAGCGGATACTGAAGAGGTTTTTTTGATTGAACACAACATCAGCCAATGCCGCGGTTGTTTTGGCTGCTGGGGAGAGACCCCCGGCGCCTGTGTCATTGAGGATGACATGGCCGGTCTGCTGGATCAGTTCCTGGAGTCAGACTACGCGGGACTGGCCACGCCCGTTTATAATATGTACATGACCGGACTGCTGAAGAACTTCACAGACAGGTT
The DNA here is from genome assembly GCA_003551215.1 of Clostridia bacterium. GTDB lineage: Bacteria > Bacillota > Sulfobacillia > SLMV01 > SLMV01 > PUMD01. The sequence continues at coordinate 16,590 of PUMD01000061.1, forward strand.
TCTTCCGCTTGCCACGCCGCACATTCACAAAAACGCAGACGGCAGTTTCTATCATGAGGGACGGACAAAGCGATTTCCCCGGCAGTTTTTCGTGGCCAATTCGGGTTTTCCCGGAGACCACAACTTCGATCTGCTTGCGGCCTTTGTGCAGCACATCGACCCCGTCCTGAAGATCTTCAGAAACTGCGGGGAGGTCCTTCGCGAGACCCCGCCCGCCGATTCGGAGTTGGCCAGTAGGCTCGGCGAGTACCGCGATGCCCTGAGAAGCGCCGGCCGCGAGATGGTAGTCGGCGGGAGCGTATCGCAACAGACCGTCCAGCGGCTGCAGATGGAGCTTCTCAGCGATGAAGAATACATGGCGGGGGCAAACGAGTACTGGGACGGCGAGATTGGACGCCCTGATGCTGATTCCGGTTGAGCGGAAGCTGCAGAAGTGGGCTTGCAGTGGACAAGCCCGGCTGCTTGGGTCTCGGACGGCCGTCGGGAAGCATTCCGCATTGAGTTATGAAGCGCCGGCGGGCAAGATCATCTGACAGGGAGGATGATGTTATGTATATCGGTGATGCTGACAGGATTCCCGCCCGACCCGTTGAGGTCGAGGGGGCAAAGTGCGTAAAGAAGCAGATCCTCGTTGGCCCAAAGGAGGGGTGGGACGGCTGGGTTATGCGTCGTTTCACGCTGGGCGGCGATGGTCGGACTCCCGAGCATTCCCATCCGTGGCCTCACATTGCCTATGTCCTGCAGGGCGAGGGCTCGGTGATGCTGCAGGGAGAGGAATACCCGATAGGTGAAGGGTCGGTTGCTTACGTTCCGGACGGCGCGGTGCATCAGTTCAAGAACCGAAAAAGCAGCGAGATGACATTTCTATGCATAGTGCCCGAACGGGGAGAAGACCTCTGAGGCCGCCTCTGAACTTTTGCCACGGCAGATTTTGCAGATGCGGCTTTGCCGACCACGAAACGGCCGGTGCGGGCACCCTGGTCTGATGCGCTCCGGGTGAGTCATAAGCTGCTGTCAGACCGGTGGCTGCCGGGTACAGGCCAAACGAGCGCGATGCGCCTGCCGGCAGTATCCTGCAAAATGCCAGGTTCTGTCTTTTGCTCTGCCCGTTGAAAGGCTGACCCGGTTTCTCAGGCGGCAAGCCTGGTGGATTCGTTCAGCAGGTCCTGTAGGCTGGCCCGGAAAACCTCCAGCGCCCTGACAACCTCCCGGCAGCTGTGTTGGAGGTTTTCGCCCGGCCAGCGGGTCTTTTGCCCCGCCCCGTCTCTGTTGTCGAAAGCCGCCCTTTCCCATGCTCGGCGGAAGGCTTCGTACTCTTTCTGTATATCCTGGAGGTTGCAGGTAAAGAGGGGATCACAGCTTTGGTGAAACTCTATGTCATGCGTCAGCTGCCTCCAGGTCTTATGTATGGATTCAGCAGATGCCGCCGCACTGGCCAGCGCTTCGTCGGCTGCGGCCTGCAGGGGCTGTGTCGCGCCGTTAGAGCAGCCATCGTCATCTTCTCTGTCGTGCGCAATATCCAGAAGTCCCGAGCTCAGCCGCAGCGTCTCTGACAAATATCCCAACCTGAGGTCAAGCCGCTGGACGCGGGCGAGAATTTGTTCACGTCTGGCTCGAATGGTCTCGCTCTGTCTGTTTTGGACGCAGACCCACAGGGCGCATCCCGCGACGAACAGGATATTCAGGCCGAGCCCCACCATAATGACCACTCCGGTTGAGACCTGCGGAGTCACCGCCAGGAAGAAAATAAGAGTTACTATACCCAGGGCAGAAAACAGCAGTTTTCGGGCATCTCCGGGTATCCAGCTGAAGACATCCTCCCAAACCAGCTTACTGTCCCGGGTGTCTGATGTATCCACGGTGGTTATTCCTCCCCATTAATTCTGTTGGGCAGATCATATCTGTCGGTGTCGAGGCAAAGTCCGTTTATTCTTTCTACAATGGGCCCTGATCTCCTTTAGGTCGGCGGCACGTGTTGTCAAAATCTGCGGAGGCAGTGGCTGCCTGTCATCCGGGGTCTGCGTCCATACTACTCTTTGAGTTGTCCCGGCTTCGCCACGAGGGCCGGCCGGGGCCGGGTCCACGGATCCCCGGTCAAACGCCGGCGACATGGGGCATATCGCATCCTGAGACAGGGGCACCCGCCACATTTTCTCCCAAAGATCAGCATCCTCCTTCAGCCACCCTGGTGCACCTCGTGGCCCGCGTCGACTGTGTATCCCGCCTCCTGCAGGGCAGAAGCCACCATACAGGCATGCTCGGTACTGTGAGTCTCCAGGACAACATTCACCTGCACTTCATCCAGTGGCGTGTTGGCGTCGAGCCGGTCGTGGTATATCGATATTACATTGGCCCCGTTTTCCGCCACGACAGCGAGAAACTGCTGCAGATTGCCCGGTCGGTCGGGGAGGACGGTGGTCAGACTGATCCGCCTTCCTGTCTTGATGAGACCCTGCTCGATGATGCGGGAGACAAAATTGACGTCTATGTTGCCGCCGCTGAGTACCGCGACCACCTTCTCACCCCTGAGACTGCCGGGGTGATAGACGGCTGCAGCCAGCGCGGCTGCTCCTGCTCCTTCGACGACCAGCTTGGCGCGCTCCAGCAGTAAAAGGACCGTGCTTGCGATCTCATCATCAGTGACTGTGACCACGTCATCTACATATCTGCTCATAATCTCATAAGTCAGCTCGCCGGGGCGCTTGACACTTATACCGTCGGCGATGGTCCTGACCTGAGCCAGACTGACGATTTGCCCGGCATTCAGCGAGGCGCGGGCCGAGGCGGCACCTTCCGCCTCCACTCCGATGATTTTCACCTGCGGGGACTGTTCCTTTATCGCCAGGGCAGTGCCGGAGATCAGGCCTCCTCCTCCTATCGGAACCAGTACGGTGCTGACCTGGGGCAGATCCCGCAGGATCTCCAGCCCTACTGTGCCCTGACCGGCGATGATCTGCGGATGATCAAAGGCGTGCACCAGGGCAGCCCCGGTTTCCTGCTGAATCTGCAGCGCCCTTTCAAAGGCGTCATCGAACACGGTGCCGTGCAGCAGCACCTCTGCCCCGTAGGACCGGGTGGCGGCGATTTTGGAGATGGGAGTGCCCCGCGGCATGACCACGGTAGCCTGCATCCCCGCCTCCTGCGCGGCAAGAGCCACTCCCTGCGCGTGATTTCCGGCGCTGGCAGCCACAACCCCACAGGCGGCCGAAGCTGCCGGAAGTGATCTCATGAAGTTGAAGGCGCCGCGTATTTTGAATGAACCGGTCCTCTGCAGATTTTCGGTCTTGAGGTGGATGCTGCAGTCGGCCAGCTCGCTGAAAGTGCGGGAGGGCTCAAGCCTGGTGTGGTGAATTACACCGGTCAGCTTCTCTTGGGCGTTTTCTATGTCGGTGAGGTCGATCAAGTCAGCATTCCTCCAGACCAACCGGGATTTGTCATACGTAACATCTGTATGTAATTCTAACAGTTCCACCGGCCAGCACGAAGCTTGGGCGAAGCGCTCGCTTTGGCCGGCCGAAGGCAGGAGGAACGCTAGTCCTCAGTGGAGAAAATTATGGATGAGGAGTTACCGTTATATAATAAGGTTCCTCGCTGTTAAGTGTGGGGGAAATGATTCACAATAGTTGTCAAAATCAGCCCACACGGGCAGTAGAGGTGGGTTCTTGGAGGTATCAAATCGCTCTTCACTTCTGATTCTGAAACCCACTGAGAGCCCTTTCCCAGCAGTGATGTGCAGTGCAGTGGATTCAAATGGTGAGAATCTGCATTGGTTTTCAAGCCAGCAGACAGGCCAATTGAACCGCAGGTCGGTACCGGAAGAATGGTATCGCCCAATTTCGTCGATGTGCCTGATCAGTACCGTGGGGGGTTCGATGTGATCGACCTCTTGGGGCTCAGAAAACTGAGATGACCAGAAGGGCAGTTCCGACTTCAGGTAGAATGAAGTTCAGAAGGGAGCCAACACTATGGGTGAATCAAGCTTACACAACGACGGTAGGGTTGCGCTGGTCAAAGCTGCTACCAGAAGAAGCGGGATCACCGAAAGCATCGCGGCGCTGGGGTTGAATCCAGTGGAAGGTAAGGAGGTAATGCTGAAGCCGAACTTCAACACCGCCGACCGCTATCCCGGTTGCACTCACACAGATACCCTCCGCGAGCTGATTATCCGTCTGCAGAAGATGGGAGCGCGGAGGATAACCATCGGTGAAAGAAGCGGCCCGCCCAATACCGCGCAGGTGATGGAGGAGCTCGGCATTTTTCAGCTGGCGGAAGAACTCGAGGTCGACGTCCTCAATTTCGATGAGCTGCCGGCGGAGCAGCTGGTGCGGGTGAACCCCCCGGAGAGTCACTGGGAGGAAGGCTTTTTGGTCCCGCGCCCGCTGCTGGAGGCCGAATGCGTGGTCTGCACACCCTGTCTGAAGACCCACCAGTTCGGCGGTGTTTTCACCATGTCGCTCAAGCTGGCAGTGGGCATAATACCCAAGGAGAACACTGATTACATGTCCCAGCTGCACAACTCCCCGTACATGCGGGAGATGATAGCCGAAATCAACGCTGCCTACAGCCCCGATCTGATTGTGCTGGACGCCATGGAGGCTTTTGTCGACGGGGGTCCGGCGAAGGGCACCAGAAAGAAAGCTCAGGTGTTTTTGGCCGGAACCGACAGAATAGCCATCGACGCTGTGGGACTGGCGATATTGAAGGAGCTTGGCACAACCGCTGAGATAATGGACCGACCTATCTTCGAACAAGAACAGATAGCCCGGGCTGTTCAGCTGGGTATCGGGGTCTCTTCGCCCCGACAGGTTGAAGTAGTAACCGACGGGTCCCCCGACAGCGAGGCATACGCCGACAAGATTCGCACTATCCTCCGGCAGGGTTGAGTAGACCGTAATGCAGGCGCAATAAGCTCATGCTCTTGCGCGCGGGGTGCAGATGATGCGGCGGCAGTCCAAGATATCACCCGGTTGGGGGCCGACCGGAATGCCCTGAGGATGGCGGCTGCCTTGGCTGCGCGGAGCCTGTTGGCCAGCCATTCTGACACCGACTCCAGCCCTGAGTGTGAACGGTCCGGCGGGTGGGGACAGCAGTGTCGCGAAGGCGCCGCAGAAGGTCGCCTATTACGCGGTCTGTTCGGCATTGCAGTGCGAGTGCCGGGGCGAGAGGGGGAGTATACTTATTGCGAGCCTTGGCAGGTTGCTGGGATGCTGTGAGGTGCTCTGGCGGACGTCATCTGCCGCTGGGACAGGGCACTTTCGACCCCGTTCGCCGGGTTTCGGTACTGTTGCCGGCGGGCATCACAAGGGCAGCATCATGGGCATCCATAGGCTCATGGAGAGGAGAAAAACCGCGACTGTCGTGATGATGTAGGCCACCAGGCTGAGGCCGGTGGATATCTTGAGGCTTTCTCTGATGGCAACCACGGCCAGGACCGCGCCCCATAAGCTCACCGCCAGGGGCAATACTGAGCCCAGCATGCTCCCCGCCGTGCCCCCAAACCGACTGGCAAGATTTGCCGGGAGGCTGAAAGCGCCGGGAATCTCGGCGAAGCCAAGTGCTGCAAGCAGACCGAGAAAATCTCCCGAAGGTTCAAAAATTGCAGTAAGGATTCTGGTCAAAAGAAATATGCCCAGTGCGGTAACAAGAAACATTCCCGCTCGCATGGCCGTGTTGGTCAGCAAGGTCGGCTCGAAAGGCAGCATGTCTGAGGCCGGCTGGTGGATCAGTTGATATTCGTATCCTCCCAAAAGGGAAACGGCCACCACAATGACCAGCGCACTCCCCACCGGCTTCTCAGCAGCAATTTCTTCAAAAGATGCAACCGGAGTAAGAACTACCCCGCGTATTCGCCTCAACACCTCATGCATGTCCGATGGCCTCCTTAGTCCGCCAGCGGGTCCCCGATCTGATTGCCCTGCCGGCAGGACTGGTATCAGGAATATATATGACTTCGATGTATCTATTATTTATCCTTCCTGGAGAGTCAAGGCTGCATATATATCAGTTTGTAGAAAGGGAGAAACCCGTGGACCGAAAGTGCAGCCGACTGCATGCGGCAGCAAGGAGGAGGGTTAACCGGTCTCGAAGGGGTGTTGGGGCCGGTTGCGCTGCCAGCGGCTGGCTCAGATTCAGAGAAGGGAGTGATGCGGGTGCGATTCAGGGCAAAGGAGCGAAGGAGGGCAGAGGAACTCGTGGAGTCGGGGTTTTTCTGCGATGAAGGTCAGGGTGTCTACCGCGGCACCGAGCGTAAGTTTGTCCTCGAGGACCCGCGGCTTAACCTGTGGGCGGGAATAAGAGAGGATGCCCTTGAGTATTTCGACGAAATGACATTCCCTGGCACTACGGTGCAAAACGTGAGCCCACCGGTCATCTTCTTTCATCACAGCTAGCCTGTGTGAATCATCTATATTACCTGCGCAGGAGAGATGACCTGGCCTGCGCGGTTGTCCAGGGCCTCGGATTGGGGATGATTGAGGCTGCCATGCTGGATACAGGTTACGTTGAGTTCGAGGTCATCGGTGCGGCAAGTACCTCGATGAACGCAGCTGGATGCGGGGAGCCAACTGTACCTCCCTGGATGCCGCCATGCTCGGCCTAACTGCTGACAGCCAGCGGATCCTGGTGTTGATAGAGTGGAAATACACCGAAACCTACGGGCGCAGGGACCTCTATGAAAAGTCCCGTTCCCGGGTCTACGATGATCTGATCATGCATCCCGAGTCGCCGATAGATGTTTCCTCACCGGAGATCCTGTACTTCGAACCCTTTTATCAGCTGATGCGTCAGACCCTGCTGGGCTGGAAGATGGTCGAGCATGGAGACTACGGTGCCGACGCTTATGTGCACATTCACGTGATCCCCCGGGAAAACCACAAGCTGCGCCGGTCTGTCAATTCTCCTCATCTTCGGGGGAAGGACATGACCCGGGCGTGGAAATCGGTGCTGGTCGAATCCGATTCCTACGCAGTGGTTACCCCCACCCGGCTGCTGAAAGCGGTATGCGGCGAGTGCGATTACCACTCCTTTTGGTACTACCTCAACCGACGCTACCTGACCGGCTCCACGGGGTGATGGTGCCGGCTTCTTTGTGACCGGGGAAGGAAATAAACCGCAGCTGCAGAATTAATAATTGACAGGACAGGTATGTGCTGCCATATGCTGGCTTATAATTCAGGTCCAGGCTGACCGCGGGGGCCTTTGCTCCGGATTACCTCCGTGCTGACTGGCTGCCCGCAGGACTGCGCATGTCACCCTCATCACGGTAGGCAAAGAGCGAGGTTAGAAGCTGCCGGCGGTATGGTGAAGCCTCCAGCAGCACAATTACCCGGCAGCTCATCCTGTCCCGGTCCAATTCGCAGAAGGGATAGATACAATATGAGGGCACACAGATGTGTGATGCTGACGATTGCCTGCGTCTTTTTGGTGTTCTGCCTGAGCAGAGGGGCTTTTGCGTTTTTTGTGGATGTTGAGGAAAACCCCCATCAGGACGCCATAGACCGTATGGCCCAGTTGGGAATCCTGGAGGGACGCGGGGAAGGCGTATTCGACCCGGAGGGTCTGCTCAACCGGGCGGAGGCGGCCAAGGTCGCCGGTTACCTGATGGGCTTCACTGAAGAGGACGCCGAGGCTGCCCGGGAGTGGCCGGCCATGTTTGACGACGTTTACATCGGGGTCGGGGCTCACGAATGGGCCGTCGGCTGGATTAACCTCATCGCCGAGGAGGGTGTCATACTAGGCTACGGAGATGACAAATATCACCCCGGAGACAACCTGCAGATGGCGCAGTGGGCCACCATAGTGATACGCATTCTGGGTCATGAAGAGGAGGATATGTCCTGGCCGGAGGACTATGACCAGATGGCAGATGATCTGGGTATGCTGGAGGGCCTGGATTACGCAGGCGGCCTCGCTATCAACCGGGGCAAGATGGCCCGGTTGACCGACACATCCATGTTTGATGTTGCCAGCGCCGATGGGTCTTTCATCGCTGATATCTTTGAGCCGATAGAAGAGCCAGAGGATCCTGATGAGGACGTAGATCCTGCCCCGACCGAGATAACCCTGACGGTTGAGGTGACTCCGGAATCCATTCCGGAAGGCGGGGGGCAGAGGGTGGAAGTCTCGGCCGCGGTCACAGATGGGGATGGGCGTCCGGTGCAAGGGACCACGGTGTGGTTCGTTGCTGACGTTTTTCGGGATGAGCCAGTGGAAAGAAGCGACCGGCTTTCATCCAACGAGGCGGTCACTGATGCTTCAGGGCAGGCCGCTGTGACCTACACCACCGCAGCTGAGGATGACAGAAGACAGATCACGTTCGGGGCCATGACGCAGGCAGAGGACATGGTGGTGCAGGCCGCCGTCAGCACAGTTGCCTCCGGGCAGGCGGCTGCTTTGGAGGGGGTAGTGCTTGACCCCTTCACCGGCGACCCCGTGCCTGAGGCCGACATGTTCATCACCCGCGAGCTGGGCAACGAATTCAGCCCCTACGGACCGGTTTGGCTGGACGCAGACGGCCGCTACTTCACCCGTCTTCCCACCGGAGACTACAGCGCGAGGTTCGAAATAGACATCTCGCAGCACGATCTGGACATACCCGGTAAGTACAGGGGGTCCGATTACGAGATCGGTGAAGACAGCATGTGGAGTATGGTCAAGTTCACAGTAGGGGAGCCGGGCGAAACCTACTCGGTAGACCACGACAAGGGCGTTGTCAGGGGGACAGTTACGAACCCGACGGCTGGAATGCAGCTGGCCATAATCCCTCACGGCAATGGATTCCTGCGGCATGGAGGTACGGTGCTTGCTCCGGTGGCGGACGACGGCTCCTTTATGGCCCCCCTCCTGCCGGGCACCCACGATTTCTTTGTGAAGGGAAGTCCCGATGCCTTTCTCACCGGGGTGTCGGTGGAAACAGGCGAGGTAACTGATCTCGGGGAGGTCACCCCATAGACCGGCAGCTGCCGGCGACGCGGTAGATGGGCGGGTGGAGGGAGATCGCCCCCTTTCCACCTGCCCTTTTTTGACCGGCAGTGCCCCGCTGGATGCAGTCTACCCCGGGGCCTTGTGTTTTCGATCGCCTGCAGCGGCGGCTCCGCGGATATCTCCCGCCGGTGTATCGGGTGTGGTAGACTGCAACATATAAGACTGTCTTGGGAATGCTGGTTGACCACCTGTGTTCGGAGGCAGCCGCCTGCTTTTGGGGATTGGGGAAGCGATCTGGAGGTGGATAGCGATGACTGAAGAGGAGATACTGCGGCAGCTGGCCTTGGAAAAAGGGGCGGATGCTGTCGGTTTCGCCGACCTGAAGGCGCTGGATAGCTCTGTGCGCCGGGGTATGCCCCGGGGTATATCGCTGGCGGTGGCCTTGGACCGTGAGGTCGTGGCCGGTATCGCAGATGGTCCCACGCGGGATTACGTGCACGAGTATCGGCGGGTGAATCGGCTTCTGGGCAACCTGTCGGGCAGCGTAGCCGATCTGCTGGTCGACTGGGGATATGAGGCGGTCGCCCTTCCGGCCACCGGCATGGATTTTGACCGGGAGACCCTGAGCACCTCCCTTCCGCACAAGACGGTGGCCACCAGGGCGGGGCAGGGATGGATAGGGAAGAATGCCCTGCTTACAACCGCGAGGTACGGCTCAGCTGTCAGGCTGGGGAGCGTGCTGACGGATGCAGAGCTTCGCACTGCGGAGCCGGTGCATCAGTCGCGCTGCGGCAGCTGCCTGATATGCGTGCGGGTCTGCCCTGCCGACGCCCCTTCGGGCAGGCAGTACAGCCCGGGGATGGACAGGGAGGCATTCTTTGATGCAGCGGCCTGCAACCGGTTTGCCGAGGAGATATCGGCTGATATTGCCTCTTCGCATACCGTCTGCGGTATGTGCATTGCTGCGTGCCCCTGGACCGAAAAGTATCTCGAGGGTGGAGACTGAAGCGGAGGGTGATTGAGTGTATTCGGACATGTGAGCCTTTGACAGGCGGTTCTTAGGCTGCCCGGAGACTGAGATGCAGGGTGATCGGGTTGCCGTGGCCCGCCCTGGTTGAAAAACGTACCGTGCTGGCAAACATGACGGTCCTTGTGAGGAGGTCGCGCTGTGTCCCTGGGTAGAGATTTTAATGTCTACATTGGCCTGTTCGTCGCTGTGATTTTTACCTTTTTTCTCTGCGGCTGCTGCGGTGGTGATGATGTCGCCTGGGATACATCTCACTGGCCGGAGCGGGATGAATTCGAGAATTTTCGACAGGTAAAGCAGTTGGGTGAAATTCTAACTTTATCCGCTGAGGTTCGCATCGGCCGTGAAGTTGAAGGTGCCCCCGATCCCCCCGAAGGTAAGCTGCTGGTGAGGTATGAAATCGAAATCGCAAACATATCTGGCCAGACTCTGAGTAATACAACAGTGCACCTGAGGGCAGATGACGCGCTGCTTGAGTTTTACCCGCACCTGGATTGGGGCGTGAATAGCTGGGATTTTCCCGGACAACCGGTCGGATATGTGCTCAAGTGCGGCAGATCAATAATTGTTCCCGATCCAAAAGAGAATGAAGAAATCACCGGGGATGATGTGCTTGATGCTGTTGTGACGCCTATCTGGATGGAACTTGAATTCAACGGTATGCACTACTTTGTATTCATTTCGCCCGAGGATGTCGCCTACCGCTGGGACTCTGGGTGAAGCAAACCACCGGGACATCGCCCAGGATCAGGCTGAGTGACTGCTTGTGACCGGTCCTTGCTGCGCAGGATGCAAGGTGAGGGTGCCTGCCCGGTGTGATTAAGCCTTTGGCGGATGCCGATTGAGCGCTGCGGGGTGAGAGGGCTTGCTGCCGTCCCACCCCGGCCGCATTTTCTTTTGTGCACTGTCACCTTCTGATCACGGGTCACGGATCAAAGGCAGGGTTGAGCAGTGTATGCTGCCGCCGTGTTTGTGGCATTCATCGTACGGAACCTGGATCAAATCAAACCCCAGACGGTCCAGCTTGTCGGCAGTCCAGCGGGCTGAATCAGCCATGACCAGCTTGCCCGGTTCGATGGCCAGGCAGTTGAGGTAGTTGTCCCTCGGATCAACATCTATCTTCTTGATACCCAGATCTTCGAGGGTGTCCAGAAACCAGTAGGGCAATCTGGTCACGTTCACCAGGGCCGTCTGGTAGTCAACCATGACGATGGCCCCGTCTATGTGCAGGCTGTGGCCGGTCAGGGGTACCTCGATGAGTTCGACATCCTGGTGGATGAGCACGTTCCGCAGCTGGTCAACGGCGGCGGGATTCTGACGGAAACCGGTACCGACTGCGGCGTGGTGTTCATCCAGAAAGCAGAAGCTGCCCCCCTCCAAAAGCCCCTCGCCGTGGATGGTTCTGAGTATGGGCATGCCCAGCCCGGCTATCTTGCGGGCGACGTAGGCCTCTTCACCGCGCCTGCCCGTACCGTGCTCCTCGCCCACCGGACCAAGCCGGCCGATCACAGCACCGCCTTTGACCGCGATGGCCGTATCCCGGGTGAACATGCCGTTTGGGTTTTTGGGGGAGCAGTCCACGTATTCGACCTGTACGCCGTTTTCCCGCAGCGCCGACGCCAGGGCATCGTGTTCTTTCTGCATGCGGGCAATATCAGGCGCTTCATCAGAGCGAAAGTACCACTGCTGGCGGTCATCGATCAGGGCCTCGATTTCCGGGTCGTACTTGTCCTCGGTGATTACTTTGAGTTCTTCACCTGGCCTGTGCAGCAGCACGAGTCTGAGCCGCCCGACATCGTTATTCACGCCCCAGCGTCTTCCCCACACGCGCTTTTGCATGTCTTCCTCTTCAAAAACCGGCTTGCTTTTCGGCGGGATTCTTTCCAGTACTGTGTGATAATACTGCGGAGTATCTTTGATTGACATATATGCGCTCCTTCCTTGCGAGTGGCCTGCAGGAGCCCGCAGCTTCTGTCGGGCAGAAAGACAAACACGCATCGCTGGCTGCGGATTTCTCGCGTCCCTCCAGGCGATGCATATTCTCAGGCAGTGCCCGCGACGCCTCCCGGAGAATCCTATTCCCTAAAAGCTGTCAGAATCCTGCCGCCGCAAAACCACTTGCGCAAGCAGATGACCGGAGTCATACAAAAAACGATCCCACCCAGCTGCTGCAAAACAGCCAAACTCCGGCTTGCTGCGGGTTTCGGCAGATTGTCTCATTTGCAAACGCGAAGACCCGTTTCAGTCTTGCCTGCTCGGAATTTCCTCCGACAGTTGGCACAAATTATATGCCGTATTTCAACTGTAGGAACTGACTGAGTCCTTGATGATTTACTTCAGAAGCTATTTCCTGCCAGGTTACCAACGAGATCGGAGGCGGATTGGGATAGCGAATCGCTGTGCATGTCTTCAAAACGAGATTTGCTAGGTCCATTCTATCTGCGTGATAGATAAAAACCAGTTGCGTGGTATGTTGGTAAGCTGCGAGTATATTCCGAACTATCTGATATGCGGGCAGAAAGGCACCTGCTGAGTCCGTTAAACGACGAGAATCAAACATCTCTTCAAACATTTCATATCGCTTGAGCTTCTCTGATGTCATAGATTGGAAGTCAGCCTCTGTTAGTTTCGCTTCAACCAATACCTTATCTTCGACAACCATGTCTACCTCTGTCCGGTCAGTCCCGTCAATCAGGTCGACCTTTGCCTTCCATCCAAAATCAACTTCGAAAGGACCTGCCCCTACTCCGAGCAGACGGGAGATATTGTGGTTTCGGCGGGTTGTTTCATGACAGAAGATGCTCATCAGCAGTGCGTCGGAGCTATTGGACGAATCCAGTTCACATGCATTATCGGCATGAGGCGCGGGGAAAGATGCCCTGTGCGAATGGGCATTATCCAGGCGGTCTCGCCAGTCATCTTTTTTCTCAATGGCTTTGAGGCTCTCATGATATAAATTACGTCCGTTCGGATACAGTACCACTCCGCTTGAGCTGGTGTAATGAGGGGTGCCGGTCGCCGCAGCATATGCCTCATTCAGCCTACGAATCCTCTCTCTTAAAGTGTTAGAATCCATCACAGCCTCCTATTCTTCGAGTGATCTGGGCTCATCCACTTCACCGAGGTACTCATACCGCCCCCTTTTTACATATCGTGCGAGCCCGAGGATCTCGAAAATTCCGCCCACAGTGGTAAAATTGCACGACCCTGCCTTGTAGCAATCGCTGAGATTCTCCTTGAACCATGAGGTCGTCAGCTTGCCAGCAACAACCAACCGCTTGTAGGCAGCGCGCCATTCAGAGACATTCACTCCTTTCTGGTGCGGGCAGTCAGGGTTCTTCTTATTCGGGATGTAATATATTAACGCCTTTTCACCACGTCGGCGTCCCCACCCCTTAACAATGTACTTCTCCTGTGCAAAAGGTTTAGGTATCACCGTATCAGGGGATATATTTTCCCTGATGGTCTTGACTATCAAGGGCTTTCCCCTTTCGTCGTGTCGACAGTCGCAGCATGGGTGATAAGTGTTCTGACGTACAACGGGACATAAACACGCCTACGCCAATTCCTTGAGAGTCTACACTACTAACTACTTCGTTCTGAGCAGTGCTTCCTGCTTTTGATACCTGGTAATCAGCCCGGTTGAAAGTGGAAATGCTTCGGACAGCGTAACTCAGGGGTTTTCGCACTCGCTCGAGCCTCCTCACTGAGAAGTGCCCCCGCTGGGAGAATCCCCCACCACAAATCCGAAGAGGAAGGACCTCCTGACTTCAAACTCAGTTGGACAAAGTCCCATCAGCTCTGAGAAGGCCGATGTTCCGTTCACTCACCTGGGGGCAATCTGGACTCGGTCCCAAAGAGGCTGTACAATGAGGCAAAAGCCAATGATAGACCGCTAGGGGAGCTCGCACAGGCGGGCTGAGAACAGAAGTCGCATTTCTGACCCTCAGAACCTGATCTGGATAATACCAGCGCAGGGAAGCGGTGTACGGGTTTCTCCCGGTCAAGCCGCCTTCTCTGCATGCACAAGGGGCGGTTTTTATTTTTGGGAGGGTTTCGGCATGACCACACAGAGGCAGGCAGCACTGCAGGGTGAGATTACACCAGCCATGAAGAGGGTAGCCCAGAAGGAACAAGTCAGTCCCGAGGAGATCATGCAGGGTGTAGCCGACGGCGTGATCGTAATACCGGCGAACATCAATCACGATGAACTCGACCCCGGTGCGGTGGGGCAGGGGCTGCGCACCAAGGTCAACGCCAACATCGGGACCTCGGAGGATTTTCCCGAGGTGGAAAAAGAATTAGAAAAACTCGCTGCGGCAGTTGATGCGGGAGCCGACGCAGTGATGGACCTGAGCATGGGCAGCAGCGAGGGCATAGATGAGACGCGACGGGCCATCCTCTCCGAATCGCCGGTTATGGTAGGAACCGTACCCATATACCAGGCGGGAGTCGAGGCCCGGGAAAATGCAGGAGCCATTGTATTTATGACCGCCGACGACATGTTCGAGGTCATTGAAAGGCAGTGCCGCGATGGGGTGGACTTCATTACCGTCCACTGCGGCATAACCCGTCAGGCGGTCGACCGCCTGCAGGAGGAGGGCAGGGTCACCGACATCGTCAGCCGGGGCGGGTCGTTTATGACCGCCTGGATGCTGCATCGCGACGAGGAAAACCCCCTGTACTCGGAATACGACCGGCTTTTGAACATCGCCTCTGCCTACGATGTGACGCTCAGCCTGGGTGATGCGCTGAGGCCTGGCTGTGTGGCCGACTCCACTGACCGCGCGCAGATTCAGGAACTGCTCATCCTCGGCGAGCTGGTGGACAGGGCACGGGACGCAGGAGTTCAGGTGATGGTGGAAGGGCCCGGGCACTTACCCCTGGATCAGATCGAGGCAAACGTGCTGCTGCAAAAGAGGTTGTGTCACCAGGCTCCCTTTTACGTTCTGGGTCCGATAGTCACCGACGTGGCGCCGGGATACGACCACATCACCAGCGCGATAGGTGGAGCCCTGGCCGCCGCCAGCGGGGCGGATTTTCTGTGCTATGTCACGCCGGCGGAGCACCTCGGCCTGCCCGATGAACAGGACGTCAGAGAAGGGATAATAGCGGCCCGGATTGCTGCTCATGCTGCGGACCTGACCGGCGGGGTGGCCGGTGCGCGGGAGTGGGATGAAAAGATGGCCCGGGCTAGAAAGGCGCTGGACTGGAGCCAGCAGATCCGGCTGGCCATGGACCCACAGAAGGCCAGACAGTACCGGCAGCAGAAAAATGCACAGCAGATGCAGCAGTGCACCATGTGCGGGCAGTACTGCGCCATGGAAATAGCAGAAAAAGCCCTCGGTGAGGTAGAGGATTGAGGGTTCATCCAGCCTTTGAAGCACGGGGGCATTTTCGAGTGAGGGTCCGGAGTCACCGACCCGGGCCCGTCACCGCCTGCCGTTTGCCATCAGCCGGGCCTGTTTGAGCCGGCGGAGGACCACTGCCGAAAGCGGCGCCAGCAGGGCCCCTGCCCCCAGTATGATGAAGGGTAGGCTCCAGTTTTCGGCGTGGACGGGGTTGTCAACGCCCGGGTTCTGCATGTGCAGAATCAGCCCGAAGACATAGGGGGATACAGCAGTCATGCAGTAACCGGCTGCTGACTGGATCCCCAGGGCCCTTCCCCTTATGTCACCGGCGACCATTTCGGTGAGACCGGCCTTGTAGATGCCCGAATCGGCGATGGTCCAAAAGCCGATCCAGAAACCCAATATGGTGACTGCTGCCAGCGGATGACCGTACATGAAGCCGAAGGCGAACTGTGCTCCGAGGCTCAGAAGCGAGCACAGCATGATGGTCGCGGTTCTGCCCCATTTATCTGCGGCTCTGCCCATCAGGTAGACTGCCGGAGCTCCGCTTATGATAATCAGGGCGGCCAGTCGGCCTCCCACCGCTGCCGCGTCGGCACCGTATCCGGACTGCAGCGCACAGGCGGTCATAAAGGGACCCACCCAACCCCAGAAAGCGTACAGTTCCCACATGTGCCCCATGTAGCCGCAGGAAATTGCCACCGGACCGGCAAAGCCTCCGGCAGGTGCGGGCTGTACGTCTTCTTCTACGTCCGGCTGGGGAGGTGGTTTGGATACCCGGAATTCACGCGGCGGCTCCTCGGTGAACAAGAGAACGACGAAAGCGGCCGCGAAGGCCGGCAGCGAAGTCAGCAGGATCCCGACCTGCCAGCTGTAGGCAGAGGCGAGCGGACCGGCTATGAAGTAGCCGCCTGCATAGGCGGCCGTCAGGGCTCCGGTGTAGGCTCCGATAGCTTTACCCCTTTCGCCTGGGGGAAACCAGCGGGACAAAAAGACCATTCCCGGTACGTATATGGCGCCTGCGGAAAGCCCGGTCAGAAGCCGCAGGACGGCAATGGACCAAAAACCCCGGCTGAGAAAGGCAAAGGCGGTAGAAAACACTGCCGTGGCCAGTGTGGCCCAGAAGACCACCCGCCTTTCACCCGCCCTGTCCGCCAGCCAGCCGCTTATAATGACCACCATTATGTAACCGACCTGAAAGGCAGACAGAATCACGCCCACCTGATATGAAGACAGGGCGAAGTCCCCGGCTATGTAGTTGAGCACAGCGGAGAAATTGTACCACGGGAGGTACCCCAGCATCATTGAGACTATCATGGCGGCAAAAACCCTGCTTCGCCTGCTCACCGGAAATCATCTCCCGATTCGTAACTTCCTTGACCCTTTTGGGCTCAGTGCACCCATGTATTTGTTCTACTCTGTACGGTTTGCTCCTGCCTGAGTGGGCCGGCGTCCACAGAAAGCAGACCGCTTACGGAAGGTCGGGTGGCAGCGACAGGAATTGCAGCAGCAGTCGAGAATCAAAAACGGAATAGGGCGCAGATTTTATTCGAGAGGTCGTGATTTATGCCCCAACAGAAGAAGAAGGCGAAGAGAAGAAAGCTTCTGACGCTGCTTTTGGTGTTGTCTTTGCCCTATCTGGCGGTCAGCCTCAGCAACAACGGGTTTCTGGGGCTATTGCCCTTTGTGCGCGAGGATTTTGGGTTATCAAGGACGCAGGTTGGGTCGTACTACACGTTCTTCTTCATAAGCGCCGCCGTCCTGGCGGTTTTCACCGGTGATGTTGTTGACCGTCTCGGGCCGAAGCGCGGGATACTGTTTGGCCTCGGGTGTATGGGGGCAGCCATGTTTCTTTACGGCCTGGCTCCTTCTTATGTTGCACTTTTGGCCCTGGCCTTTGTCGCCGGGCTGGGATTCAGTATCATCACTCCCTCGGTGAACAAGGGGGTGCTCATGGGGGCGCCCCCGGGCAAGAGGGCGGTTTCCATGGGGGTAATGCAGTCGGGTCTGGGGATAGGGGGGTTCGCAGGCGCCAGCCTCCTTCCCAGTGTGGGAAGGACCGTGGGGTGGCGCGTCACCATTCAGGGTGCGGCCCTCTTCTCTCTCCTGGCCGCCGGGCTGGTGC
>PUMD01000148.1 GCA_003551215.1 Clostridia bacterium
CAGCCAAAGCCCCGATCGATGCGGCTAGCCCACCTCCCACAACTCCTAACAGACGCCAGGTGCTAAATCCCGCAACGTAGAGTTCGCCGAGGAAAACTGCAGCAAAAACCAAAGCAGTGCCCATATCCGGCTGCAGCAGGACGAGCAGTGCCGGGGCTCCAATGTGGGCGGCAGACCACAGAAAGTCAATCCAACTGAACTCACCTTTGGTCTGCGATCTCACAGCCGTTATCTGATGAGCAAGAGTGACAGCTACCATGACCCGGGCGATCTCCGCCGGTTGCATCCGGAGGGGCCCGAAATCCAGCCAGCGCCTGGCTCCTCCGGCCTCAAATCCAACCCATAAGACCAAAAGCAGCATCGCAACGGTGAGAAAATAGATGGGGCGGGAAAGGCTGCGCAAGTGGCGGTAGTCGACGGACATCGCAGCAAACATGGACAAAAAGCCAACAACCGCCCACAGAACCTGGCGGCGAACATAAGAGGATTCCACCGCCGAAGACAAACTGCCTGCTGTGGAGCCGGCTATGGTAATAATACCCAGACTCACCAGTACAAATATGGCTCCAACGAGAATCCAGTCAACGTGTCTCAGCAGGTGCACCGAAACTCTGTCCCCCTTTCTTCAGCTAGCGCGTCCTCTCACGCCTCATTCTAACTACAGGTATACTGGCTACTAACGAACGGCCCTCTTCACTATCTTGGTTATTGAAACGCACGTCAATTCCCGACTCGTCGATTTCCATATAATCCGAAATAACACGGATAAGATCATCCTTGAGGGGTTCGAGTACCCCCGGAGGAATATCCATTCTATCATGACTCAAGACGAGCTGCAGACGCTCTTTTGCTACCTCTTTACTAGGCTTCTTACGGGAAAATAGCCTGCTGAGAAAACCCATTGTCCTCCTCCTTCAG
Source organism: Clostridia bacterium (assembly GCA_003551215.1). GTDB lineage: Bacteria > Bacillota > Sulfobacillia > SLMV01 > SLMV01 > PUMD01. Next base: position 919 of record PUMD01000148.1, read on the forward strand.
CGCTGCCGAAGACCCAAGAAGCTGCCCAAACGAGCGAACAGTGATTCCTTTACATCGAGATTCATAAGTGGAACCTCTTCTCCTATGATCCTTCGTGCCATGTTGGTGAAAGCCTGTCCGGCTGTGCAGCCCGAATTCTCTATCACAGGCTCCCCCCTGTTGGTGGCCACGACTATGGCGTCATCTTCCGGAACAACGCCCAGAAGTCTGATGGCCAGGATGCTAACGATGTCCTCTATGTCCATCATATCCCCCGTGCGAACCATTCCCGGACGAATTCTATTGATAATCAACTGCGGGTCGGGCAGTTCCTCCGCCTCTAGCAATCCGATAATCCGGTCTGCATCGCGGACTGCCGAGACTTCAGGTGTTGTTATTATAAATGCCCTGTCAGCACCGGAAACTGCGTTTTTGAATCCCTGTTCTATGCCTGCCGGGGAGTCAACTATGATGTAGTCGAAGTACTTCGCTCCTCCCGCCTCATCGGAGACATTGATCTCTTTAAGCTGATTGCAGATCCTCTTCATTTGCTCTGGATTAACTGCAGTCTTGTCTTTGGTCTGGGCAGCAGGGAGCAGGTACAAACCGTCATGCCTCTTGTCCTTAATCAAAGCCTGCTTCAGACGGCAAAAACCGTCAACCACGTCCACCAGGTCGTAGACAATGCGGTTCTCCAGGCCCAGGACCACATCCAAATTGCGCAGACCTATGTCGGCATCAACCAATGCAACGCAGTATCCCCGGGATGCCAGGGCCGCCCCTATGTTGGCAACCGCCGTAGTCTTGCCTACTCCCCCTTTTCCAGAGGTTATAACCAAAGTCTCTCCCAAAGTATCTCCTGGTTAGTGTAATCTGCAGCGCTTTTGTCAAAGATGCAAGCACTGCCGGCCCGCAACCAGGATTGCTCACACTCCCTCAGCCCGGGATTTGGCCGCGTATTGGCCATTGGGCTAATCGGGCCACAGCAACAGTATCGGTCATGTCAGAGTCCTTCTTTATATACCCTTAACTAGAATTCGCATAAACACCTTCGATTTCCTGCGCCTGAATCCTCCGGATCAGCTTCTCCCTGAAAACGGGGCGGGCTGGCAGTCGGCGTTTGACAGGTATTCTTCAACCACAATGACTCCTCCTTGCAGCCGGGCTATTTCTGGAACTGGCTGCTGGGGTCGTCCCGCCTGAGCCTCGGCTGGCGACCGACTGATGACATCCGCTATACGCAGCTGTATGGGGCAGAAATTGAAGGCTATTATAACCGCATCGGTATCACCTACGGCACCGGCATGTACGAGCCCTCGAAGCGTCCCAACCACCACAACATCTCCCGCGGCCACGACTTCAGCTCCTGGATTCACATCACCCAGGACAACGAGATTGCCGTCGTGATGAATGCTTTGCCCCGAATGAAGAGTTCGACGCACCAGTCGTGCACCGTCGTCGCCTACACATGTCCTGGCGGTACTGCGGGGTTCATGAAGGACCTCCGCCAGTTCGAATCCTCCCTTTTGCTCCAGGAGGCTCTCCAGTGTCAGAAGCTGCTCGGTAGTCAGTACGCGGTCTCCTACATCTACCACCGCTTCCGCCCCCCGGAAGAACCCCCCAGAAGCTGCCAGCTTCCGCTCAAGCTCACGCATAAGCACATCAAACCGGACTCCCTGTGCCATTTTGATGTACAGACCATTTCTGTCGCCCTTGAAGACAATACGTCCGTTGTCTCGCATGAATCTCCACACCCTCCCGAGGGACACGAGCTACTTATATATTTCGATAAATAGGATTCATCTCCTTCCTGCATTATTTATCGCATAATTCTGCGCTTATGCTCCTCCTGACGCGCTTATAAGCAGTATTACGACCAGCTTCGACGAAAGATGGGCTTATTCTGTCTCTTCGGGAGGGGAAGAAAAACCAAAGTATTCCTCAAGGATAGCTCGCGTTACCGGAGCTGCAGCCATAGAACCACCGCCTCCATGATATATAACCGCGGCCACAGCAATTTCGGGGTCCTCGGCAGGAGCGTAGGCCAGAAACCAACCGTGGCTTTCCCTTTTGTCAGCTGGGGTTCCTACCTCAGCGGTACCGGTCTTGGAAGCGACAGCTACGTCCATGTCTCGCTCCGGACAGTAACGAGGGTAGTCCCAAAAGCGCCAGTGCGCTGAACCACCCGGAAGAGAAGCACCCACCATACCCTGCTGAATTCGCTCAAAAACCTCAGGGTCGGCTTCAATGTTGGCAACTTCCTGGCGGTCGGCCTCCCAGAGCACCTCTCCATTGGGGTCCTGTACGTAATCAACCACATAGGGCCTCAGTCTGATTCCGTCATTCGCTATCGTAGCAGTGTAATTGGCCATCTGCAGCGGGGTATAGGCATGGTAGCCCTGCCCAATAGCGGCCATTAAAGTCTCCCCTGGATACCACGGCTCACCGAGAACCTGCCGCTTCCATTCACGCCCAGGAAGAATGCCGGGCTTCTCCTCACCAGGCGGCAGACCGAGAATGCCGGTGGGAGAACCCAGACCAAGCTCTTCAGCAGCAGAAAATATGGCGTCGGCCCCCACCTCAACTCCCATGCGGTAAAAGTAGACATTGCAGCTTTGTGCTATAGCCTCGTACAGTGCAACTTCCCCGTGCGTTCTCCAGCATCTGTAGCTTTGGCCGAAGATGTTCAGTTCACCAGTGCACCTGACTGTCCTCCGCGGATCAAGGTCAATCTCCCGCAGGGCGGCCAGGGCAGTAGCCATTTTGAAGGTTGACCCCGGAGGCTCGGTCTCAGATACCACACGATTCAAAAGCGGCTTTCCCTGTTCTGGGTCATTCATGCTGTTCCACAGGCGCGACCATTCACGCGACTCCTCAGAACCAGGCAGGTGCAGGGGGGCAGTGGAAAAAGCCCCCAGGTCAAAGGTGGGATGGGAGGCCATCGCCAGGACTTCCCCGCTTCTAACATCGAGCACAACCGCAGCCCCCGCCTTTGCCTCTCCCAGTACGCGGTCGGGCCTCGCTGAGTCCGCAGGCAGCAAGGCTCCTTCCTCATCCCACAGTCCGATATAACTGCCGGTCTGGCGATCAAACAATACCGGGTCGTAACCTTCCTGAAGCCGTTGGGTAACAGTCTCGAGGGCCTTCTCTGCCGTCAGCTGCAGCTGGCTGTCTATCGTCAGGTAAACATCATCACCCGCCAGGGGCTCGGTGCCGACTACACTATCCACCAGACGCCCATACGCGTCAACTTCGATGCGAACCTCACCGTCACGCCCCTGCAGGTTGAACTCCATGGTCCGTTCAACACCAGATTTGCCCACCACGTCGCGGTTGTCATACTCCCTGTCGGACAGCTGTCCGAAAACTCTCAGCTCGTCTTCACTTATATTAAGGGCATATCCCATGGCGTGTGCCGCCAGGTTCTGTTGGGGATAGTGGCGAATTGGATGTGGCTCTACCCGGATGCCCGGCAGACGATGCCGGTTCTCCATTAAAGCTGTGTGCTCCTGAGGGGTAAGGTCCACCTTCAGGTTCACCGGTGCATACGGGCGTTGCTGTCCCTGGCGTAAGATAGCTTCCTGTATGCTGTCAGGAGGGAGATCGAGAAGCTTTGACAAAAGATCGAGTCTCTCTTCGGTCATGGGCTCTACAGAGGGCAGATATTGAGCAACAAAAGCTGGTCGATTGCTGGCCAGGGTCACGCCGTCGGCTGAGATGATTTTCCCCCGCGGAGCGGGAATGCGCAGCACGCGCAGCCGCTGCTCTACCGCAGCCCGCGCCAGAGTATCCCCCTGAACCAGCTGCAGCTGGACAATGCGAGCTGTCAGCATGCCAACAATCAATATGAACAAAATGGTGAGAATCTGCACCCTTTTCTGCATTGTCTTCCGCTCCCTGATCGAACATCATGATTTCAACATGACAGCACCGTGAACAGCGGCCATCAACGCGCTGTCGTAAGCAGCACCAGTCACCAGCATGATCCCCAGCACTCCCGGACCACCCAGTGACACTCCTGAGAGCATCAGGACACCAGCTCTGCTTAACCCCACCACCAGACTGAAAGCCCCGGCACCGGCAGCCGAAAGAATGATGCTCGGGCGCATAAATGAACGCGCTATTTCGTGAGCCGCCCATGCAACTGCAAAAAAAAGCATCAGGTTCAAGCCGATAAAACGTCCGCAAGTGAGGTCCAACATCAGTCCCCCGAGCGCCCCGCAGATCAGCGCCCTATCTCTAAGCGGCTGCAGCATCGCCACCGCGACAACCGCCAAGAGGACAAAGTCAGGTCTAACTGCTGATATTGCGGTGCCTGGCAGCACCGCAGTCTGCAGCAGCATGGCCGCCAGCGGCAGAGCAACGCATTTCCACCAGGGCACATAATCCCTCCTGTTCGTCAGAAGTCGTGGACCATCACTGCGGTACACCAACGGACCAGCAGGCTGGCCCTCTACCTGCCTATTGGTGCTGGCCAGTCTACCGAACCATGTTCGTCAACTGAAAGTATGATAACTTCCCGAAGGCGGTTCAGCTTTGAGCTTGGTTCGACCCAAACCTCACGCAAAAGCCCCAGCTCATCGGTTGAAACCTGCACAACCTCTCCTACCGGGATCCCGTGGGGGAATACGTCACCGAAGCCGGAGGTTATAAGAATCTCGCCTTTGTGGACCTCCACACCGGGATCAAAGAACGTGACAAGCAGTTTTCCCCGCTGCGCGAGCTGGCCTGAAGCCACCCCAGCATCCCCAGCAGACACTGTCTCAATTCCCAGACCGCTTTCAGGGCTGGTGATTAGCATTGCAAGGGAAGTGTTAACAGAAGTACGGATCACGCGACCAACCAGCCCGGCAGATACTACTACCACATCTCCAACCCTGACTCCATCGGTTTCCCCTTTGTCCAGGGTCACCTGGTGAGTCCAGTCAGAAGGCGAGCGGGCCACAACTGATGCCTGGATCGTTTCAAACTCCACCTCACGCTCAAGCTGCAGCATAGCCCGCAAGTGTTCATTTTCCCGGGTAAGACGTTCCATCTGAACTTCCATGCCCCGCAACCGGTCAACCTCCTGACGCAGCCGCTCATTTTCCTGCAAAATGGTGTGGAAACGTAAAACGTTGCCCAGGGCTCCCTCGAGACGCTGTGACAGGTTGGCGAGTATGCCTTCGCTTGGAGCAATCATCTCACGCCAAAGGCGTTCCACCGGAGTAGGTGCACGTTCCGGGTTAGCAGTAAAAAACATTGCGGCTATCAGGCACAATCCAACTGCTAAGCTGCCTAGAAAGCGCCGGTCCCGCCAGAATTGCATCAGACTTCTCCGCCCCCATCAGATAATGGCCCACAACCCCCCAACAGACTCAGGCCAAGCGCTTGGGGACCATAAGAATTCGCCTCAGCACATCAAGCTCATCGAGCACCTTTCCGGTGCCGTGCACAACGCACAGCAGGGGATCGTCAGACAGATATACCGGCATGTCAGTTTCATTGCTGACCAACTTTTCGAATCCGGAAAGCATTGCTCCTCCACCTGTAACCACGATACCCCGGTCCATGATGTCCGATGCCAGCTCGGGAGGAGTCCGTTCCAGGGTAATGCGAATCGCCTCGAGGATGCTGGAAACCGGTTCCGCCATGGCCCGCCGAACTTCGTCCGCGGTCAACGGGACTGTCTTGGGAAGACCGCTGACCAGGTCGCGACCACGTATCTCCATGGTTTCCGAATCCCGTTCAGTGGTGACAGCACTGCCGATCTCGATTTTGACCTGCTCTGCGGTCCGCTCCCCTATGAGGAGACTGTATTCCCGCTTCACATAGCTCACCAGCGCCTCATCCATCTCATCGCCGGCTATGCGAATGGACTGGTGAGTGACTATTCCTCCCAGGGATATAACCGCGACCTCCGTCGTGCCGCCACCTACATCCACAACCATGTTGCCGGTGGGCTCGTGTACCGGCAGACCGGCCCCTATGGCAGCGGCCATCGGCTCCTCGATTAGATACGCCTCGCGAGCGCCGGCCTGCAGGGTTGCATCAATAACAGCCCTCTTTTCCACCTCTGTCACACCGGATGGAACAGCGACAACCACCCTTGGCCTTATTATGGGTCTGCGCCTGGTGGCCTTACCTATGAAGTATCTGAGCATGGTTTGCGTCGTGTCAAAATCAGCGATGACGCCATCTCTCATGGGTCGGGTCGCAATAATATTGCCTGGAGTCCGTCCTATCATGCGTTTGGCTTCATTACCTACTGCCAGCGGCTCACCCTCTTCGTCTCGACGGGTGGCCACCACCGACGGCTCCTGCAGCACGATCCCCTGTCCACGCACGTACACAAGCGTGTTAGCAGTCCCCAGATCCACACCTATATCGCGAGATAAGTGGTTATAAATAAAGCTGAACACTCAGCCATTCTCCTTCCGGTACGGAGCTCAATCACTGCCAGTCAATGTTCCAGTCGACTCCCTGTTGTCGCAGGCTTATGTAGCAGTCGTCTCCGATTATCAGATGATCTAAAACATCGATTCCGAGCATTCCACCTGCTCGCAATACCCGTTTGGTTACCTGTATATCTTCTGGGCTGGGGGTGGGGTCGCCACTTGGATGATTGTGCGCCAGAACAACGGCAGCGGCGTTGCGTTTGATAGACACCCTGAAAATCTCTCGCGGATGCACTACTGATGAATTGATGCTCCCGATGGACACCACCTCAATACCCAGCACCTGATTCTTTGTGTTCAACAGCACGGCCCTCAGCTGCTCGCGGTCGAGGTATCTCATCTGCTCAACGAGCAACGAGGCAACATCTTCCGGTCCTTTTACCGAAGCCAACCTGGGCCTGTCCGAGGAGACCCTTCTTCCCAGCTCCACGGCGGCAACCATGGTGGCCGATTTTGCCATCCCTATGCCCGGGATCTCCCGCAGCTGCTCTGCGGTGGTGTCGGCCAGAGCGCGAAGAACCGTGTCTCCTTCACTCTTTTGGGAAAGGTAGTTCAGCACCCGCCGTGCCAGATCCAGTACAGTCTCGCCTCTGTGAGCATTGCCAGTACACAAAAGCAGGGCCAGGACCTCCGCATCACTGAGGGATCCGACTCCCTCCTCAAAAAGCCTTTCTCTGGGCCGTTCCCGCCGGGGAAATTCCTTGACGCTCAATCGTTTCTCGTCTGCCACTTCCCTTCCCCTTATTCAAGCCAAGTTACACGATCGTCACTTTCATCATAACATGTAATCCCATATGGAATAACCCAAACCGCAAAACAGCTCGTCCAGGCACTCGACTGGCAGTCCCACAACATTGCTGTAGGAGCCCTCAATACCGCAAACAAGCAGGCCTCCCCGCCCCTGAATCGCATAAGCCCCCGCTTTACCCATGGGTTCACCGGTATCGATATAGTCTTGCATTACTCGACGACCAAATTCCTTCATGCGAACCCGCGTGCACCTGTGCAGAGACCTATGAATCTCCTGCGATGCATCCAGCAGGCATACTCCAGTGTACACCTCATGTTCGCCACCAGAAAGGCTGCTCAGCATACTGCATGCCTCGCGTGAGTCCGAGGGTTTACCCAACTGCTTACCGACAGGCGACATCACTATGGTATCAGCTGCAAGGATAAGGTGCCCTGGATACGCATGGGAAACCTCGGTTGCCTTCGCACGAGAAAGCTGTTCTGCTTTGACGGAGGCCGGCACACCATCTACATCGTCTCCGTATTTGTCAACAAGGTAATTCCACTCATTCAGCTGCGGCGTCACAGGGGAAAATCTGACCCCCAGATTCTCGAGAAGCTGTTTTCGCCTGGGAGAGCCGGAGGCAAGAATGAGTCCGGGCAGAACTGATTTGCGGGACAATGCTGGCTCACCTCTTCAACCAGGCAATCAACATGAGTAACGCTCCCAGTCCACCAACTGGGTTGACCTGCAGATTGAAACCGATAGTAAAGTCCAATATGTTCACCAGGCTCAAGGTGGTCGGCGACCACCCCAACCGGGCGTATTCATTGAGAATTGGCCAGTACGGCGCTGCAAGCTCTCCAATCACATTGCCAACAAAGGCTCCCAGCACCATCAGCAGAATCAGCACTGGAAGCCTTAATGCCTTCGGTGCGCGCTGCATATCTTACCTCCTCGCCATGGCCTCATAAATTAGTCTTTTCACTCCACCTTCCCGCTATCCACCCAGGTTCAGGGCCTGCCGTGTGGAAATCATGGCCCAGACAAGGCGGAAGTAGCTTTCGCGACAGCTGCGTGATTTGAGGTCCTGTTCGACTTCATCCAGATGGGGTATTACGTATTCTGTGACAAACTGCACAATTTCTGCTGGAAGCCCGTCAGAATAATCTCTGCTAAGCTCCCACTGCTGCAGTATGTCTTCAGTCAAGGCAGCCACTTCGTCCACCTCCTGACTGCCAGGCGCCTTGAAACTGGTTTCACCGGACGCCTTGAGAAGCACCAGGTCTTCGCAGGCTGACAGGAGACGCTGCAGGCTGGCCCCGACCTCGGAGGGAGCTTCAATCTCTGCGGTGAAGGAAGGAACTTCCCACCTGGTCACCAGAGATTCAAATCCCTCTGAGTCCAGCTGACGGGCCAAGTCCTCACCAACTTCACGAGTCTGCGCCACTTCGACGATGACACGGTTGACGGCCTGACCTTCCGCCGGCAGCGACACGGCTGGATATCCCGCCTGCTGCATTTTTCGGACTTTACTGGCAGCGTTGGCCTCTTCGGAGAATGCACCTACCTGCACTCGGTACAGCGTATGCCCTTCACCTGAAATCTTAACCATTTCCCCATCGGAGGGCTCAGTTGCAGTTTCCTCTCCTGCCGTGGGCGCACCGGGATCCGGACCTCCCCCCAAAACCCCGCGAATCA